>CALMOK010000338.1 GCA_937871825.1 uncultured Alphaproteobacteria bacterium | reverse complement strand
GCCCCCGCCCGGGCGGTTTCGACCGCCGAGGTCGCCGGCCATTACGCGGTGGTGCGCGCCGGCAAGGACACCGGCTGCATGGTGACGCTCGAAGACGCCAGAACCGCCAGGGCGGGTCTCAAGGCCAAGCTCGCCCCGGCTTGTCGCGACCAGGGCATCGTAGTGTTCGATCCCGTGGGCTGGCAGGTCGCCAAGGGGCTCCTTTTGTTGACCGCCAAGCGGGGCCATTCGGCGGAACTCTTCTTGCAGGACGACGGCACCTGGGCCACCACCCCGGCCACGGGCCGCCCGCTCGTGCTCAAGCGGCTCTAGGCGCCGGCCGCCGTCCAAATGCCCGCGTCAAGCGCTCGCATGACCCTGGGACGCTTCCCCGCGTCATGAGAGTGTCATTCCGATAAAGGATGCGATACCAGCCACAAAGCTCAACCGTCCAGCGCCCTGGAAACCAGTCCCTCATGGCAACCAAATTCGTGGCGTTCACGTCGCTCGGGCGTCGTGCCTTGCCCAACCAGTGGGACGTGATCGCCTTCGCGCTGATCTTCGGTGGGTTCGTGCTGGCGGTTCAAGCCGGGCGCGGCATGGTGCTCCCCTTGCCGGCCCCGCGAACGGTGGCCGTGGTGCTGGATTACAGCTACCTTCCCTATTACGCGCTGCGCACCACCTTGCGGATGTTCGCCGCCCTGGCCGCCTCGGTGCTGTTCACCATCACCTATGCCACGCTGGCGGCCAAGAGCCGGCGCGCCGAGGTCATCCTGGTTCCGCTGCTCGACGTGCTGCAATCGGTGCCGATCCTCGGCTTCCTGTCCTTCACGGTGACGTTTTTCCTCAACCTGTTCCCGGGCCGCGTGCTCGGCGCCGAATGCGCCGCCATCTTCGCGATCTTCACCAGCCAGGCCTGGAACATGGCGTTCTCCTTCTACCAATCGCTGCGCACCGTGCCGGCCGACCTCGACGAGGTGGCCAACGGGTTCAGGCTGTCGGGCTGGCAGAAGTTCTGGCAGCTCGAAACCCCCTTCGCCATCCCGGGGCTGATCTGGAACATGATGATGTCCATGTCGGGCGGCTGGTTCTTCGTGGTCGCCGCCGAGGCCATCACCGTCGGCGACACCACCATCAAGCTGCCGGGCATCGGCTCCTACCTGGCGGTCGCCATCGACGGGCGGCGTGTGGACGCCGTGCTGGCCGCCGTGGTCACGGTGCTGGTCGTCATCCTGCTCTACGATCAGGTCATCTTCCGGCCGATCGTGACCTGGGCCGACAAGTTCCGGGTCGAGCTTTCGGCCTCGCAGGACGTGTCGGAATCCTGGGTGCTCAACCTCCTGCAGCGGACCTTCTGGATCAGGGCCGCCACCCGGCCGGTGCACCAAGCCTTTGATTGGTTCACCAGCCTTCGCCTGGGGGCGGGGCGGGGCGGGCTGCGCGAGGTCGTCACGCCGCGCGTGGCGCGCGCCATCGATCTCCTGTGGTTCGTGCTCGTGGGGGCCATCGCGCTCTACGCCGCCTGGGGGGCGGCGTCCTTTGTGGCCAAGACCCTGGCGTGGCGGGACGTCGGGGAAGCGGTGCTGCTCACCCTGATCACCATGATGCGCGTTGTGGTCCTGCTGGCGCTTGCCACCGCCTTCTGGGTTCCGGTCGGGGTGTGGATCGGGCTGCGGCCGCGCATCGCCGAGCGGGTGCAGCCGATGGCGCAGTTCCTGGCGGCCTTTCCCGCCAACGTCGTGTTCCCCATCGCGGTGATCGGCATCCTGGCCTTCCACCTCAACGCCGACATCTGGCTCAGCTTCCTGATCATCTTCGGCACGCAATGGTACATCGTGTTCAACGTGATCGCGGGCGCCAGCGCCTATCCCAACGACCTCAGGGAAGTGGCGCGCAACTTCCGCATCGGCGGCTGGACCTGGTGGCGCAGCGTCATCCTTCCCGGCATCTTCCCTTATTACGTGACCGGCGCGCTGACGGCCTCGGGCGGCTCGTGGAACGCCGCCATCGTGGCCGAATACGTCAGATGGGGGAACGACAGGGTCGCGGCCCACGGCATCGGGGCCTATATCGCGCAGGCGACGGAGGCGGGCGACTTCCCCAAGATCGTGCTCGGGGTCGCCGTGATGTCGGTTTGCGTCATTCTGTTCAACCGGCTTTTCTGGCGGCCGCTGTTCGGCTACGCCGAGCGCCGGTTGCGCTTGAACTGAGGGACCCCGATCATGCTCGACAAGGCCTCGACGCAACTGCTCGCCGTGCGCAACGTGACGCAACGCTACAAGGGGTCGAGCGCGACGGACGACGGGCCGCCCGTACTCGAAGGCGTGTCGACGGTGCTCAACGAAGGCGAGATCGTCGGCCTCCTGGGGCGGTCGGGCTGCGGGAAATCCACGCTGCTGCGGATCGTGTCGGGGCTGATCACGCCTTCGAGCGGCGAGGTCGTCTACCAGGGCTCCATCCTTAAGGGCCCGGCCGACGGCGTCGCCATGGTGTTCCAAAGCTTCGCCCTGTTCCCCTGGCTGTCGGTGCTGGCCAACGTGGAGATCGGCCTGAAAGCCCTCAGGGTGCCGGCCGAGGAAGCGCGCCACCGGGCGCTGGCCGCCATCGACCTCATCGGCCTCGACGGGTTCGAATCCGCCTATCCGAAGGAACTCTCGGGCGGCATGCGCCAGCGCGTGGGCTTCGCCCGCGCCCTCGTCACCCATCCCAACATCCTGCTGATGGACGAACCCTTCTCCGCCCTCGACGTGCTGACGGCCGAAACGCTGCGCAGCGACCTCGTCGAGCTGTGGACCGAGGGCCGCATGCCCATCAAGACCATCCTGATGGTGACGCACAACATCGAGGAAGCGGTGCTGATGTGCGACCGCATCTTGGTGTTGTCCTCCCACCCGGGCCGGATCGCGTCGGAAATCCGCGTCACGCTTCGCCACCCGCGCGACCGGCTCGACCCCGAGTTCCGCCAGCTCGTCGACAACATCTACGCGCTGATGACGCGGCGCTCCACCTCCAAGCAGCCGGGCCGCGACGGCCTGTTTCCCGGCAGCGGCATCGGCATGGTGCTGCCCAACGTGTCCACCAACTCGCTGGCCGGCCTCATCGAGGAGGTGGCGGCCGCGCCCTACAACGGAAAGGCCGACCTGCCGCACCTCGCCGACTCGCTCCAGCTCGAGATCGACGACCTGTTCCCCATCGCCGAAACCCTGCAACTGATGCGCTTCGCCGAACTCGAGGAAGGCGACATCAAGCTCTCGCCCACCGGCCGCCGTTTCGCCGACACCGAGGTGGACGGGCGCAAGCGGATGTTCGGCGAGCATCTCCTGGCGCATGTGCCGCTCGTCGCCAGGGTCAAGCGGGTGCTCGACGAGCGCCCCTCCCACCGCGCGCCTGCATCCCGCTTCCGTGAGGAACTCGAGGACTACATGTCGGAGGATTATGCCGAGCGGACGCTGCGAACCGCCATCAGCTGGGGCCGCTACGGCGAAATCTTCGCCTATGACGAAACCGCGCAATCCTTCAGCCTGGAAAACCCGGCCTGAGCCGCCGGCCGTGAACGGGTCCGCCCTGCTCCAGCTCGCGGCCGCCACCGCCATCTTTGTCGCGGCCGCCAGCACCGCCAAGGCCTGGGCGGTCGACCCCGGCTGGTTCAAGCTGATGGTCACCATGGTGCTCTACACGGCCGGCAACCTCCTGATGCTGCGCCTGATCCGCCTCCTCGGCATGGCGACGGCCTTCAGCCTGTCGTCCGTGATCCAGCTCGTCGCCGTCAACGGGGTCGCCATCCTGGCCTTTGGCGAAACGATCGGCCTGGTGAAGGGGCTCGGCCTCGGGATGGCGGTGCTGGCCGTCGCCCTGATCACCCTGGGGCCGCGCTTCACCGGTTGAGGCGCCCGTTCCCGCGCCTATCACGCCCGCGCGCTGGCGTGATAGGATCGGCCACCGCTGCCGTGGCCCGGCACCCGATTCGACACTCCGCGAGGACGACCCATGAAACCGATGAAGTTCGGAATAGGCCAGCCGGTCAGGCGCGTCGAGGACGTCAGGTTCGTCACCGGCCGGGGCCGCTACACCGCCGACGTGGAGGCCGCCGGCGCGCTGCACGCCGTTTTCCTGCGCTCGCCCCACGCCCACGCCCGCTTCACGCTCGACGCGTCGGCCGCGGCGGCGCTGCCCGGTGTGCGGGCGGTGTTGACGGCTGCCGATGTCGCCCACCTCGGGGGCCTGCCGTGCCTCGCCCCGATGAAGAATTCCGACGGCTCGGCGATGGCCCTGCCGCGCTATCCGCTGCTGGCCGACGGGATCGTCCGCCACGTGGGCGACGCGGTCGCCATGGTGGTGGCCGACGACGCCGACACGGCGCGTCAGGCGAGCGAATCCGTCATGGTCGAGTTCGAGGCGCTGCCCGCCATCGTCGAGATCGAGGACGCCATGGCCTATGAGGCGGAGCCCGTCTGGCCCGAGGCGCCGAACAACATCGCCTATGACAACGCCATCGGCGACGCCGACGAGACCGACGCCATCTTCGCGGGGGCGGCCCACACGGTGGCGCTGACGGTGGTCAACAACCGCCTGGTCTCCAACTACATGGAGCCCCGCGCCGCCATCGCCGAGCACGACGCCGCCACGGGGCGATACACCCTCACCACGGGGAGCCAGGGCGTGCATGGCCTGCGCGGCACGCTGGCGACCAAGATCTTCAATATCGATCCGGAAAAGATCCGCGTCGTCACCCACGACGTCGGCGGCGGGTTCGGCACCAAGGCTGTGATCTACCGCGAATATCCGCTGCTGATGCTCGCCGCCGAGCGCCTGGGTCACCCCGTCCGCTGGGTGGCGGACCGGAGCGAGCATTTCCTGGGCGACGCGCACGGCCGCGACAACCTGTCCACCGCCGAGATGGCGCTCGACGCGAACGGCAAGTTCCTGGCCCTGCGGGTCGATATCCTGGGCAACCTCGGTTCCTACCTGTCGCAGTTCGGCCCCTACATCCCCTGGCTCGGCGCCACCATGGCGACGGGCGTGTACCACATCCCGGCCATCCACGTGCGATGCCGGGGCATTTACACCCACACGGTGCCGGTGGAAGCCTATCGCGGGGCGGGGCGGCCAGAAGCGGCCTACCTGATCGAGCGCCTCGTCAACCATTGCGCGCTCGCCCTCGGGGTGGCGCCCGAAGCCTTGCGGGCGCTCAATTTCATCACCTCCGCCCAGATGCCCTACAAGACATTGACGGACCGCACCTACGACGTCGGTGATTTCGAGGGAACGATGCGTCAGGCGCTCGCCAGCGGCGACCGCGACGGGTTCGAGGCGCGGGCCGCCCGGTCGGAGGCGGCCGGCAAGCTGCGCGGCCTCGGCCTCGCGACCTATATCGAATGCACGGCCTGGGGGTCGGGCGAGGAAGGCTCGGTGACGCTGGAGCCCGACGGCACCTTCACGGTCCTGGTCGGCACCCAATCCAACGGGCAGGGGCACGAGACCGCCTATGCCCAGACGGTGTCGCAATTCCTCGACGTGCCGCTTGAGCGGATCCGGGTCGTCCAGGGCGACACCGCCCGCATCCCGACCGGCAACGGCACGGGCGGCTCGCGCTCGATCCCCGTCGGATCGGCCATGCTGGCCAAGGCGTCCGAAAGCCTCGTCGTCAAGCTCAAGGACCTGGCGTCCGACAAGCTTGAGGCGGCCGTGGCCGACCTGGAGGTCGCCAACGGCGCGATCACCATCGCCGGCACCGACCGCAGCCTCACCTTCGCCGAGATCGCCGCCCTGCCGGGCGCCACGCCCGAGCGGCGCGTCGCCGTCGAGGCCTTCAAGCCCGAGCAGGCCACCTACCCGAACGGCACGCACCTGTGCGAGGTGGAGGTGGACCCCGCCACCGGCGTCGTTTCGGTGGATCGCTACACGATCTGCGACGATTTCGGCATGACGCTGAACCCCTTGCTGCTCGCCGGCCAGGTTCACGGGGGGGTCGCCCAGGGTGTCGGTCAGGCTCTGCTCGAACAGGCGATCTACGACGCCAGCGGGCAGTTGCTGACCGCGACGCTGATGGACTATTGCCTGCCGCGCGCCGCCAACATGCCCGACATCGCGTTCGAGACCCGCAACATTCCCTCCACCACCAACCCGCTCGGCTTGAAGGGGGCGGGCGAGGCGGGCACCATCGGGGCCTGCCCGGCGGTGATGAACGCCGTGGTGGACGCGCTGCACCGCCGGCATGGCATCACCCACATCGACATGCCGGCGACGCCCTCGCGCGTCTTTCACGCCCTCGCGTCCGCAAGCGAGACCGCCTGACGGGGGCATGACGAGGACGCGCGGGAGCACAAACGCCGAATGGCCCTGTTTTTCACGAGCGACACGCATTTCGGCGACCCGCGCGCCCTGCGCTTCGACCACCGCCCCTTTTCCGACCTCGACGCCCACGACGCCGCCCTGATCGAGCGTTGGAACGCCGCCGTGTCGCCCTCCGACACGGTATGGCATCTCGGGGATTTCGCGCTCGGCCCGCCTCCCGAACGCGTCGAGCAGATCTTCGCGGCGCTCAACGGCGAGAAGCATCTCATCTCAGGCAATAACGACGGCCCCACCACCCTGGCGATCCCCGGGTGGACGTCGGTCAGCAGCTACGCCGAACTCGTGGAAGACGACACCATGCTGGTGCTGTGCCACTACGCCTTCCGGACCTGGAACGGCATGGGTCGCGGGTCGATCAACCTGCACGGCCATTCGCATGGCGCGCTGCGTCCCGCCCCCAAGCAATATGACGTCGGCGTCGACGTGTGGGACTTTCGCCCCGTCACCCTGGCGCAGATCCGGGCCCGGCGTCGGCGGGCCGTCGCTCCCGCCTCGTGACCTCCGCCCAGACGGGCGAAGGGGGATCGGCTCAGCTTGTGGGGCAGGCGCGACGTGGGGCTTCGCCGGGATCCGATCAGTCCTGGCCCAGCTTGCCCTCGATCCGGCGCGGGATGCCGAGCGGGTTGTCGTCCCGCAGGGCGTCCGGCAGCAGCGAGGCCGGCAGGTCCTGGTAGCAGACCGGGCGCAGGAACCGGTCGATCGCCAGGCTGCCGACCGAGGTCATGCGGGGGTCGGAGGTCGCCGGGAACGGGCCGCCATGCACCATGGCGTGGTTGACCTCGACCCCGGTGGGAAAGCCGTTGACAAGGATCCGGCCCGCCTTGCGCTCCAGGATGGGCAGGAGGCCGTGGGCCAACGCCTCGTCGCCCTCGTCCATCTGCAGCGTGGCGGTAAGCTGGCCTTCAAGCGCCTCGGCGGCCGCCTGCAGGGCCGCGACGTCGGGGCAGCGAACCACCAGCGAGGCCGAGCCGAACACTTCGTCGCGCAATCGCTCGTCGGCGAGAAAGCTCGCCATGGTGGTGGCGAACAGGCCGGCCTGCGCCTCGTTGGGGCCGACCTCGGCCTTGCCGCGCCCGATCGTGGTCACGTCCGCGTGGGCGGCGAGGTGGTCGACGCCCGCCTTGTAGGCGCCCTGGATGTTGTCGCTCAGCATGGTGATGGCCGCGCTGGCCTGAAGGGTCGCCGCCGCCGAACTGAGGAAAACATCGAGGTCGGGGCCGTCCACGGCCAAGACGAGGCCGGGATTGGTGCATAACTGGCCGGCACCCATGATTAGCGAGCCGATGAAATCGCGCCCGATGGCTTCGCCGCGCGCCTTTAGCGCCCCCGGCAGCAGGAAAAGCGGGTTGACGCTGCTCATCTCGGCGTAGACCGGAATGGGTTCGGGCCGCGCGGCCGCGATCGACATCAGGGCGAGGCCTCCACGGCGCGAGCCGGTGAAACCGACGGCCTTGATGCGCGGGTCGGCGACGAGCGCGCCGCCGATGGACAGGCCCGCCCCGCCCAGAAGGGCGAAGACGCCTGGCGGCAGGCCGCAAGCTTTGACGGCCTGCTGGACGGCCCGCCCAACGAGTTCGGACGTGCCGGGATGGGCCGGATGGGCCTTGACCACCACCGGGCAGCCCGCCGCCAGGGCGGAAGCCGTGTCGCCGCCCGCCACCGAGAAAGCGAGCGGAAAATTGCTGGCCCCGAACACCGCCACGGGGCCGAGCGCGATCTGTTGTTGCCGGGTGTCGGGGCGCCGCATCGGCTTGCGGTCGGGCTGGGCACGGTCGATCCGGGCGCCGATCCAGCCGCCCTCGCGCACCACCCCGGCGAACAAGCGCAACTGCCCAACGGTACGGCCCCGTTCCCCCTCGATGCGGGGGCGCGGCAAGCCCGTCTCGGCGCAGGCCCGTTCGACCAGCGCGTCGCCGAGTTCCATGATGGCATCGGCGATGGCCTCGAGAAAGCCGGCCCGCTCCTGCAGGGTGGTGTTGCGGTAGGTGTCGAAAGCCGCCTCGGCGAGCCCGCAGGCCTTTTCGACGTCGGCCTTGGTGGCGCCGTTGAAACCGGGCTCCAGGGCCTGCCCGGTCTTCGGGTCGACGGCCTGGAACGCCGGGTCGCTACCCTGGACCGCCTCGCCGTCGATCAGCAGGCAACCGGTGATGCGCGGGGCGAAATTCACGTCGGACATGACGGCAACCTTTCCATGATGGTCGGGAACGCGGCCCGGCCTAGTGTCAACGGCCCCAGCGCAGCACCTGTGCGTCGAGGCGCTTGGCGATCTCGATCAAGCCGGCCCGGGTTTGCGGATGGAGCGGTGCGAGGGGCAGGCGCGGCGTGTCGCAGGCGATCACGCCGCCTTCCCGCATCAGGGCCTTGGCGGCGAGCAGGCCGCATTGGCGGTTCTCGTAGTTGATCAGCGGCAGCCACCGCTCATAGCGCTCGACCGCTTCGTCGCGGCGGCCGGCCAGATGAGCATGGACGATCGGCCCGACGCCGTCCGGAAAGCCCCCGCCCGTCATGCTGCCCGTCGCGCCGGCGTCGAGGTCGGCCATAAGCGTGATGGCCTCCTCGCCGTCCCACGGCCCCTCGACGGCCTCGCCCCCGGCGGCGATCAGGTCGCGCAGCTTGGCGGCCGCGAACGGCGTCTCGATCTTGAAATAAGCGAGGTTGTCGATCTCCCGCGCCATGCGGGCCAGGAAAGGCGCCGAAAGCGCGGTGCCGCTCACGGGCGCGTCCTGCACCATGATGGGAATGGCGACGGCGTCCGACACGGCCTTGAAGAAGTCGAAGATGCCGGACTCGGGAACCCGGATCGTCGCTCCGTGATAGGGCGGCATCACCATGACCATGGCGGCGCCCGCTTCCTGGGCTTTCCGGCTGCGCGCCGCGCAGATGGCGGCGCTGAAATGCGTGGTCGTGACGATCACCGGCACGCGGCCCGCCACGTGGGCGAGGATGTCGCCCGTCAGCACCTCGCGCTCCTCGTCCGACAGGACGAACTGCTCGGAAAAGTTGGCCAGGATGCAAAGACCATCCGAACCCGCGTCGATCATGAAGTCGACGCAGCGCCGCTGACTGGGAAGGTCGAGGGCACCTCGCTCGTCGAACGTCGTGGGAACGACAGGGAAAATGCCTCGGTAGCGCGCCTGCGAATCCACGTCCGGTCCTCCACCCATCGGCCCCAGGCCATTGTCTCGTTGGTCTGCTTATTAACGGGCTTTCGTCGGCAGTCGAGCAAAAATGGGCGGCGTTGGTCCGATCCGCAGGGCTCCATCGATGTCGAGGCGCTTCAATGCATGCGCGGGGCCTTCAGGAAACGCTTGCGGTCCCCCGAGGCGATCCGGACGTCGAATACGTCCCCCTCGCGGTCCAGCGTGAGCGGCACCTCGACGCCGGCCTGGCCCAGAGCCCAAAGGTGGCGGTAGAAGCCCGACAGGCTGTTGATCGCCTGCCCGTGCACCGCCAGGATGGAATCGCCTTCCCGCAGGCCCGCCCGCTTGGCCGGGCCATTGCCCGCCAAGCCCACCACGACGACTTTGTCGTCGTCCTCCGAGGCGAACACCCCGAGCCACGGACGCGCGGGCGCGTGTCCGGTCTGGGTCAGCAACTGGTCGAAGATCGGCTCCAGGAACTCGATCGGTACCATCATGTTCATGGGGGCGACGGCGCCGGTGGCATTCTCATGCTGCAATTGCAGCGATCCGATGCCCAGGAGGTCGCCCTTCGGGCCGATCAGCGCCGTGCCGCCCCAGTGGGGATGGGCCGGGGCCGTGAAGAAGGCGTCATCGAGGAGGTATTCCCAATAGCCGGCGAATTCCTGGCGAGCCAGCACCTTGGCCTTGACGGACTTGGTGCGCCCGCCCGCGCCGCCCACCAGCACCCGCTCACCGGGCATCACACGGGTGGAGTCGCCGAGCTTGAGCGCCGCGACGTCGAGCCGCCCCAGGGCCTGGACCAGGCCGAAGCCAGTGTTCTGATCGATGCCGACGACGTGGCCGGGCACCACCTTGCCGTCCACCGTGGTGAGCCAGATCTCGTCGGCCTCGGTGATCAGGTAGCCGATCGTGAGCACGATGCCGTCATCCCGGATGACCACGCCGTTGCCGGACCGCTCGGTGCCCAGCGTGTCGGCCGTAAAGGCGTCCGCCGGTACCCGCGCCGTCACGGCCACCACCGCCGACAAGGCCCGGTCGAGGTCGAAGCCGTAATCCTCGGGCCGCGGCTGCCCATGCGAGGGTACTTCCCATTCATCCCAGCTTACGGCCATCATCCACTCCTTGATGGCTGCGAATATTGGTCCTCGGCCCCCCGCTTTGAAGAGGCGGTGGACGAGAAGGTCCCGCGCTTGTTCGATCCGGCCCGCCCATCCGGCTTTGGCGCGATCGAACGGGGGCAAGAAATCATTCGATCAAGGCGAAGCGCGCCCGCACCTGCCAAGCGGGAAGCGCATCGAAGTGCCACCATTCGGTGGGGAGCGGGAGAAAGCCCGCGCCCTCCATGGCGTCGCGCAGCACGCGCCTGTTGGCGATCTGGCCGGGGTTTAACAGGCCACGGGCCAGCATGTCGGCTTCCCGGCAAGGCTCCGACCGGGGCGTGAAGTCGTCAAAGGTCGTGCCCATGTCGAGTTCACGGCCGTGGGCGTCGACAAGCGACAGGTCAACCGCCAGCCCGTAGCTGTGGATCGACCCGATCGCCGGGTCGGCGACGAAGCGCTGCTGCGGCGTTCCTTCCACGGTGGCCCAGAGCACCCGCTGCACCCGGTTCGGCCGAAACCCGTCGAACACCAGCAGTCGCAGGTCCGGGCGGGCTTCGGCGAGCCGGGCCGCCGCGTCGAGCAGTTTCTCGGCGGCGATCGCGTGCAGCAGCAGGCCCCTGGTTCCGCCATAAAGGTCGCGGCCGGTGAAATTGGCGGTCGACGCGTAGCGGATGTCGAGCGCGAGGTTTGCCGCGCCGGTAAGGTCCACGAAGCTCGGCGGACACCCGGCGGGGAACGCGGGGCCGCTCACGACTCCGCGAGGGGGTGCAGGTCGCGCACCATGGCCTTCGCCCGCTCGTCCAGCACGTGGGTGTAGATCTGCGTGGTGGCGATGTCGGCATGGCCGAGCAGTTCCTGCACGACGCGGAGGTCGGCCCCGTGCTGGAGCAGGTGGCTGGCGAAAGCGTGGCGCAGCACGTGGGGACTCAGCGCGGTGGCATCGAGGCCGCTCGCCCCTGCCAGGGCCTTCAAGTCGCGCGCAAAAGACTGCCGGGTGAGGTGGCCGCTTTCGCTGTCGGCCGGGAACAGCCAGGGGGAGGTTTCCAGCGCCGTCCCCTTGGGCGAGGCAGCGCCGACCGCGCGGTAACGGCGGATTGCCGCCTTGGCGGGGTTTGAAAGCGGCACCAGCCGCTCCCGGCCGCCCTTGCCGCGCACCACGAGGAAATCATCCGTGGTCCGGTTCGCGAGCCGGGCCGCCGAACGCGGCAGGGCGACGAGTTCGGACACGCGCAGGCCGGTGGCGTAGAGGAGTTCGAGCAGGCAATGGAGGCGAGCCGCCCGCCAGCGTTCGGCCCAGGGACGCTCCGGGTCCTCAATGCCCTCCCCGGCGGTGTCCAGCAGCTTCAACACCCGGTCGACGCTCAGCACCTTGGGCAGAACCCGTCCGCGCTTGGGGCCGCGCACGATGGCGGTGGGGTCGTCCGTCCGGTGGCCGTCCCCATACAGGAACCGGTGGAATTGCCGGACGGCCGAAAGCCGCCGCGCGCTCGACGAGGACTTCATCCCGCGCTCGGCGAGGTCCGCCAGGTAACGCCGCACCGTGCCCACGTCGGCGACGAGGGCGTCCGAGCCCGCGCCGGCCAGGAACGCGCGATAATCGTCGAGGTCGCGGCGGTAGGCCTCCAGGGTGTTCGCGGCCGCTCCTCGGTCCGCCGCCATCATGTCGAGGAAAAGATCGACGAGGCGGGCGGATCCCGGACCGGGCCGCATGGGCCGGGGCATTTCGTTCATTTCAGCCTCGACGCAGGAATGGCCTGTTCGATCTGGCGCGGCTTGACCTCGACAAAGGTCGCCAAGGCCCACATTGCGGCGTAGACGGCGCCGACAATCAGCGCCAGGACGAGAAGCAGGCGCAACAAGCTCGGCAAACGCGGGAACTCCGGGGTATCCGGCCCACCCTAGGGCAGGCCGCGCCGCCCGACCCGCGACAACAATAGGTCGGCGCCCTTAGTTTTCCATTATCAGGTCGACATCGCGCAACGCCCCGGCCTGCTGCCTCGTCATGCGGTCCAGGTCGAACCCGCCGATCTGCTCGTTGAACAGCCGAAAGTAGTTCATCTCGGCCCGAAGATGCAGGAAGACCCCGCCCAGTCCCACGGCCGCCCGGTCCATGAAGACGAATTCGCGCGGCACCTTGACGGGGCCGAGTTCCTTCAGGGCTTTGTGGACCGCGAAGGCTTCCCGGCGGCCGTAATGGCCGGGCTCGATTCCATCCGCGATGGTGCGCACCCGGTCGTCGAGGATGGGGCCATAGATGAAGTTGGCCCAGATGTTGAGAACGTCGATCAGTTCGTTGCTGAGCCCCTTGAAACCCCAGGTCTCGTAGGCGTGCACGACCCGCGACCGGTCGCCGTGCAGCAGTCCCTCGTAAAGGTCGACCACGCCGCCCACGAAACGGGGCGGGAAGACCCGGATGCAACCGAAATCCAGGAGGTTGATCCCGTCCGGCGTCCGGTCACGACCGGTGCCTGAGGAGCGGACCGTGTAGTTGCCGAAATGCGGGTCGCCATGGATCACGCCGAAATGGCTGAACGGAAACCACCAGGCCTTGAACATGGCCACGCCGATGCGGTTGCGCGTTTCGAGGTCGGCGTCCTTGTAGGTCAGAAGCTTCTCGCCCGTCAGCCACCCCATGGTGAGCAGTCGGTCCGACGACAGGTCGTCGTGCACGTCGGGTACCGATACCTCGGGGATGCCCGCCAGCATCAGCCGGTACAGCGCGGCGTGCTTGGCTTCCTGGCGGTAGTCGAGTTCTTCGCGCAGGCGCGCTCCCACCTCGTGCATGGCCTCGCTGAGGTCAACCGCGGGATTCATGCGGCGATGGATCGAGAAAAGCACCTGCAGTTGCGACAGGTCGGCCTCCACGGCCGAGCGCATGTCCGGATATTGCAGTTTGCAGGCCAGCGGTGCGCCTTCGAGCGACGTGGCGCGATGGACCTGCCCCAGCGAAGCCGCGGCGGCGGGCTTCAGGTCGAATGTCCCGAAGCGGCTGGCCCAGTCGGCCCCGAGTTCGGCCCCCATGCGCCGTTTGACAAAGGCTGCCCCCATGGGGGGCGCGTCGTTCTGCAATTGCTGCAGGGCGTCGGCATATTCGGGCGGCAGGGCGTCGGGAATGGTCGACAAAAGCTGGGCGACCTTCATGATCGGCCCTTTTAGGCCGCCCAGGGCCGCCGTTAGCGCGGCGGCGTTGACCCCGTCACTGTCGCGCCCGAACAGCCGCGCGCCGGCGATGCGGGCCGCAACCCCGCCGACGTTCGCCCCTACCCGGGCATAACGGGCCGCGCGCGCGGACAAACGGTTCTGCTCGGTATCGGTCATGATGGTCCTTGGCCGCACCACGCGACACTCGTTTAAAGATGCGTTGCCACCCTGGATTATCGAGGGTTGGGAGAAAAATCATGTCCCGGCACTTTGACGCGGTTCATCGCGATCGGAACGAAGGCGGATCTCCAGTAAAGACCGAGATCACGATCTCGCGGCGGGGCTGATGGATCGGGGTGGATGAAAGTCGTCATGCGCTTTCCCCCGTCGTTATTGGACATCGAAACGGAGAAAAGGACCGCGTCGCTGCAATCAGCGGCGGCCCCAAACCACTCTGGCCGGATGAGCGAGGCTGCTCGTCATGTCGAGCGTTTTGGGTGTTCAATCCAGCCTGTGGGCGCCGGCAGCAGACTCGAACAATCCCAAAAGAAAGCTTGGCGCCGTTTGAACGGCGCCAGGCCATTTATCAATCAGCTAAATCGCGGGCCTAATTGCCCGATGCGGGTTGGCGGCCGATCAAGCTTCGTCTGTTGACGAGGAGTTTGGCACCTCGGCGACCGGATTGTCCTTCTGGACCTTTTCTTGAAGGGTTTTTTCGATGGTGTCTTTCGCGCCCGGCACGTCGTACTTGCCTGTCATGATCAGCGACGTGACGCCGAGGGCGG
>CALMOK010000337.1:13816-17397 GCA_937871825.1 uncultured Alphaproteobacteria bacterium | reverse complement strand
GAGCCGACCGTCGACATGATGGGCGTGGACCCGCGCCGCTTCGGCCGCTACGCCACGAAGGGCTACCTGATCCGGAGGAACGAGGAGGCCTACGAGAAGGTGTTCACGATCCATTATCCCGATGAGGAGCGCGACAGCGCCCGCCCGCTGCGCCAGACCCCCTGCTATGGCCGCATGCGCGACCTCGGCGCCGTGTTCGGCGCCACCTTTGGATGGGAGCGCCCGAACTGGTTCGCGCCGCCCGGCTACGAACTGAGCGAAGTCGACCTCAACAAGCCCGACGTGCTGCTCAACGAGAACCACCCCCCGCTTGTGGACAGCAAGCGCCCTGTCGAAAAATGGAGCTTCCGCCGTTCCAACTACTTCGATTTCGTTGGGGAAGAATGCCGTGCCGTGCACGAGCGCGTCGGCCTCCAGGACATGTCGGCCTTTGCCAAGTTCGAGGTGTCTGGCCCCAACGCGGCGTCTTGGCTGGACCGCATCCTCACCAACCGCATCCCCAAGGCGATGAACCGCGTCACACTGACGTACCTGCTCACCAAGCAGGGCGGCGTGCGGTCTGAGTTCACGCTGACCCGCATCGGTCCGGAGCGGTTCTACCTGGTGTCAGCCGGCGCGCTCGAAAGCCACGACTTCGACACGCTCGAAAAGCTGCTGCCGGCCGAAGGTGGGGTGCGCATCGACCGGGTCACCACCCAGTATGGCGTGCTGGTCCTCGCCGGGCCGCAGTCGCGCGCCGTCATGGGGAAGATCGCCGACGTCGACATGTCCAACAAGGCCTTCCCCTGGCTCACCGCGCAGCAGGTCAGCATCGGCGCCGCCGGCTTGTCGGCGCTGCGGGTGAATTTCGAGGGTGAACTCGGCTATGAACTGCATCACCCGATCGAGATGCAGAATTACATCTTCGACCACGTGATGGAGGCCGGACGGGAATTCGGCATCAAGCCGTTCGGCCTGCGCGCCATGGACAGCCTGCGCCTGGAAAAGTCCTACAAGCTGGTCGGGCGAGAGTTGTCAATCGAATACGCGGCGCTGGAATCGGGACTCGATCGGTTTATCGACCTCAAGAAGCCGGACTTCCTGGGCCGCGAAGCGCTGATGAAGCGGAACGAAAAAGGGTTCGGCAATCGTAGCGTGACCCTGGAGGTGATAGGCGTCACCGACGCGGACGCTCGTGGCTCCGAGCCCGTCTACCTGGGGGACAAGATCGTCGGCCGGACGACATCCGGCGGCTATGGCTGGCGGGTCGGCAAGTCGCTCGCCCTGGCGATGGTGCACCCCGATTTCAGCGAGCCGGGGACGGAGGTCGAGATCACCGTCCTGGGTGAGCGCCGCAGGGCGATCGTGGTTCCGGAAAGTCCGTTCGATCCCGAAAACGCCGTTCTGCGCGGCTGAGTGATCGGCTTGGCGCATGCCGGAGTTCCGGCGGCGCCAAGCGGCAAGCGTCGGTATGCTTAACGCAATGTTAAAGGGTCGAAGCCACAATCCCGTCCAGGCACTTCGTTGATGTTGCCGGTTGCTTGAACGGCCGTTCGATCGGAATGATCGTTCGCCGGCCTCAAGCAGCAACCGCGGCTTCGAGCTTGGTCCGGAAACATGCAGCAGGGATCCTTCTACGCCAGTCCCAACGTGGATCGGCGCGAACTCCTGGCCTGGGCGGAGCCCGTGATCGCCGACCGGGTATCCGACAGTTACCGGCGGATGGCGCGGGATACCGATCTGGACGGCCTCGCCGTGCAGCACCGCCGGTTGTGGCGCAATATGCTGCTCGACCAGCGCGCGATGCTGCCCCTGTCGCGCCAGGAGTTGCGGCGGATGGGTGAAACCGCCGGTTTGCCGGCCGGCGCCCTTGATGCCGTCGACCAGGACATAATGGAAGAATTGCTCGACATCGTGCTGTCGCGCTGCCAAGCCTCCCGCGCCGTCGCCAAAACCTTCAGCCGGATCCTTCTGGATGCGGCAAGCGCGATCGGGGCGGCCAGGGCCGCGGCGTGATGCTGGCCTGCCGGTGCTTGATCGGGGAAAGCTGAACCCCCGTGCAGCCGAGGCGTCGCAATTCAGCGAACGCTTGAGAATTGGACTGGCTCTTGTCTGAAGTCACCGGAGCGGCCGGCGCGTTATCGGCCAGGCTTCGTCAGCGTGGCTTGCTGCTCGTCGCCAGTGGTGGCGCCATGTATGCCACGGCCGGGCTGTTCACCCGCGCCCTGCCGTTCGACGCCTGGACGATCCTCGCCTGGCGGTCGTCGTTCGCAGCCCTTTTCATGGTGGCGCTCGTGACGCTCGAATCGCGGCGGTTCAGCCTCGTCGACTATCGCCTCGACGGGGCCCGTCTCCTCATGGTGCCCATCACGGCCCTGGGAACCATCTGCTACATCTTCGCCCTCAAGCTCACCACGGTCGCCGACGTGATGATCGTCTACGCGACAACGCCTTTCGTGACCGTCGCGGTGGCCTGGCTTTGGTCGAGGGAAGTGCCGAGCCTTCGTACCGGCATCGCGAGCGCCGTCGCGCTCGTCGGCGTCGGCGTGATGATCGGCGGGGCGGACGCGTCCGGAGGACGCCTGCTCGGGGCCTTCCTCACCTTTGTGATGAACATCACGTTCGCATTGGCCATCGTGCTGGCGCGCCGAACCCCGCAGGTGTCGATGACGCCGGTCAACGCGCTCGGCGTCGCCATGGCGGGGGTGGTCGGCTTCGCTTTCGCGCCCGGCGAGGCCGTGGGCGGGGGATCGCTCGTTCTGATGGCGGCATTCGGCGTTTTCACCATCGGCTTCGCGCTTGCTTTCTTTATGGCTGGCGCGCGTCTGCTTCCTTCCGGCGAGGTTGCCCTGCTGGGCATATCCGACACTGTGCTGGGGCCGGTGCTGGTCTGGCTGGTGTTTGGAGAAAACCCTGGGAGCGCCGCGATCCTCGGCGGCACGATCGTCGCTGCGGCCCTCATCTGGCATCTTTCGCCCGAGCTTCGGCGTCTTTTGCGCCATCAATAAGTGCGCGGCGTGATTGCGGAATTGACATTGGGCCGTTGTTTCCGGACACAATGGCGGCGAAGGGTTTTCCGCGGTCGCCCGATGAACATGTATTCCGATGAGAATTCGACCGGCGAAGGCTTGACCGTTCGGTTCTGGGGCGTGCGGGGCTCGATCCCTACGCCGGGCGCCAACTTCCTCGAATATGGCGGCAACACGGCTTGCGTTGAGATCCGCCTGGGCGACCGGTTGTTCATCATCGACGCCGGATCGGGCTTGACCGGGCTTGGCCGCGCCCTGAAAGCCAAGACGCCGCAGCAGGTCGATATCCTGCTCAGCCACCTTCACCATGATCACGTCTCGGGCCTGCCCTTCTTCGGCCCGGCGCTTTCGAGCGCCTGCACGATCCGGACCTTTTGCGGCAATCTTGGCGGTGAGAGCGCGAAAGGCGCCCTCGACACCCTGTTCAGCCCGCCCTTTTTCCCAGTCTCGCTGGATGCGCTTCCGGCTACATTCGAGCATGTGGGGTTCAAGGCCGGCGATATGCTGCCCTGCGGCGGCGACACAAGAATCGCGACCACGCCCCTTCTGCATCCCGGCGGGGCGACCGGATAT
>CALMOK010000337.1:6221-13806 GCA_937871825.1 uncultured Alphaproteobacteria bacterium | reverse complement strand
ACCATGGTGGCCGGCGCGTGTGCTACCTGTCCGACCTCGAACATACGGAGGCCGGGCCGGCGTCCCATCTCGTGCGGTTCTGCAAAGGCGCCGACCTCGTGATCTACGACTGCATGTACACGTCCTCCGAATATGTCGGCTGCAAGGGGTGGGGACATTCCACCTGGCCGGCCGGGCTCGCGCTCTGCAAGGCGGCGGCCGTCAAATCCTTGGCAGCCTTTCACCACCATCCCCTGCACGGCGACACAGAACTCGAAGCGATCGAAGCCGACATGGCGGGGTCGACGCCTTTCGCCTTCATGGCCCGGGAGGGCCAGACCCTTACCTACGAGCCTCGGCACGTGATGGCGGGCGCTGGTGTGTTCTGACCTGCCGCCGCTTCCACCCTGTCGGGCCACGGCCGGTTTCGGCCGGCCATGAGCTTCGACGAGGTCTCGCCGGGCCGACGCGCCGAGGCCGAGGCCACCGCCCAGCCGAGCGCTGGCGGTTGGATTTCCGAGATGCTGCTGCCCTCGAAGATCCGCAACTTCGTGCGGTCGAGGGAAGCCGGGCTGATGCTGGTCAGCCTGCTGATCGGCGTGGCCAGCGGGGTGCTGGTGGCGCTGATCGGCTGGAGCGTGCAGGCCATGCATGTTCTGCTGTTCGGCATGGTTGGCGACAACCGGCTTAGCGCCTCGGAAAGCCTGCCGGTCTGGCGGACCTTGCTGATGCCAACGCTGGGCGGTTGTGCGCTGGGCCTGCTGGCGCTTCTAGGCCGGCGCATGGGTGGTCGGTTGGCCGATGCCATCGAGGCCAACGCGCTTTACGGCGGCCGCTTGTCGATGACCGGGTCCCTGCTGGTCACCGCCCAGACGATCACCTCCTGCGGGTTCGGTGCGTCGGTGGGATTGGAGGCAGGCTACGCCCAGATCTGCGCCGCTGTGGCGTCGCGCTTCGGCCTGTTCCTGGCGGCACGGCGCGCCGACCTTCGCCTGCTCGTCGCCTGCGGGGCAGGCGCCGCCATCTCGGCGGCCTTCGGGGCACCGCTCGCCGGCGCCTTCTACGCCTTCGAGGTCGTGTTGGGGACCTACACGGTGGGTGCGCTCGCGCCCGTCGCCGCCAGCGCCCTCGTCGCCAACCTCGTGATGCGCGGCATCGCCACGCCCGAGTTCCTCCTTGAGCCAGGTTCGCTGCGAACCGTGACCTCGCACGACCTCGTCCACATCGTGGCGATCTCGGTGATCTGCGCCATGCTCGGCATCCTGCTCATGCTGGCGGTTTCGGCGAGCGACTACCTGTTCCGCAAGTCGCGCTTGCCCGGATGGCTCCGGCTCATCGTGGGCGGAGCGTTGATCGGCGTCCTGGGGCTCGTCACCCCCCAGGTGCTGGGGGCCGGACATGGCGCCATGGAGCACGACCTCGTGGCCTCGATCGGCCCGATCACCATCGTGACGATCATCGTCCTCAAGGGGGCGGCCTCGGCCTTGTCGCTGGGCGCGGGTTTCCGTGGCGGACTTTTCTACGCGTCGCTGCTGATCGGCGCCCTGGTGGGCCGCCTTTACGTCGACGGCGGGTGGCTGCTCGACCCCGACCTCGCCCTCGACCCCGATCTCGCGGCGCTGACCGGCATGGCGGCTTTCGGCACGGGCGTGATCGGCGCGCCCGTCACCATGACGGCGCTCGCGCTCGAGACCACGGGGAATTTCTCGATCACCATGGCGGCGCTGATCGGTTCGACAATCGCGTCGCTGATCGTGCGCGAACTGTTCGGCTATTCCTTCGCCACCTGGCGTTTCCACCTGCGGGGCGAGGCCATCCGCGGCCCGCACGACGTTGGCTGGATGCGCGACCTCGCGGTTCGCAAGCTGATGCGGACGGATGTGACGACGCTGTCCATCGACTGCTCGATCATCGAGGCCCGGTTGCGGATGCCCCTCGGCAGCGTGAAGCAGATCGTGGGCGTCGACGCGCAGGGCCGTTACGCCGGTCTCGTCATGCTGGACGACCTTTACACGACGGCCGAGCCTGCCGATCAGCCGATCGGCGTGCTCGCCCGGCAGCGGGACCAGATGCTCCTGCCCGCCATGACGGTGCGGCAGGCGCTCGCTTCCTTTGAGAAGAACGAGGCCGACGCTCTGGTGGTGGTCGAACACCCCGTCGGCCGCACGGTCTTGGGGCTGCTGACGGAAGCCCACGCCCTTCGCCGTTACGGCGAGGAGCTCGAGCGGCAGAACCCGGACAACGTCCGGGCTTGACGTGCCGTGGTGGACGCGGGCCGGCCCGGCATGCGCGCGAACGCCTTTGCGCCAGCTTGACCAGCGCGCGCCTCTCGGTTGACAACCCCGGCATGCTGTTTTCCAAAGCACCCGCCAAGATCAACCTGTCGCGCCATGTCCTGGGTCGGCGGCAGGACGGCTACCACGACCTCGAAAGCCTGGTGGCCTTCGCCGGAACCGGAGACCTGTTGTCGCTCGACCCGGGGCCGGACCTGTCGCTCACGACAACCGGCCCGACCGCGTCCGACGCTGGCAACGGAAGCGACAACCTCGTGCTGCGGGCCGCCCGGGCACTCGCCGAGCGGGTGCCGGGGTTGGCGATGGGCCGTTTCCGGCTGATCAAGCGGTTGCCGGTGGCGGCGGGCATTGGTGGCGGTTCCTCGGACGCTGCCGCCGCCCTGCGCCTGCTGGCCCGGGCCAATGGGCTCGATGTCGGAGATGCGCGGCTGTTCGAGGCGGCGCGCATGGTTGGGGCGGATGTGCCGGTCTGCCTCGACCCGCGCGCCAGGATGATGCGCGGGGCCGGCGAGCAGCTCGGCCCGCCGTTGGGCCTTTCACCGCTGCCCGTCGTCCTGGTCAACCCCGGGGTAGGTCTCGAAACGCGACGGGTCTTCGCCGCCATGGGGCTGCAGCCGGGCCAGCACAGGGGGTTGCCCGCCCATCCCGGCTGTCCGGCGAGGCTCGACCACCGGGAGCTCCGGGCGATGCTGCGCCAGACCCGCAACGACATGGAGGACGCTGCCGGCGTGCTGGCCCCCATCATCCCTCAGGTGCTCGCCGTGCTGGCCGCCGCCAAGGGCTGCGCGGTCGCCCGCATGTCGGGTTCGGGCGCGACCTGTTTCGCCGTGTTCGAGGATTGCCGGGCGGCTTCGCGCGCCGCTCGGGCCATTCGCCGGGACAACGCCGCCTGGTGGGTCAAACCCACCGTCCTGCGCTGAAGCCGGAAAGCGCCTCAGTGCGTCCGCGCGATGCAGAAATCGACCACGCCGCCCAGCGCCGCCTTCCAGTCCGATGCCGGGAACAGGCCCAGGGCGTCGTGCGCCATCGCCCCGTAGTGGCGGGCACGCTCGATCGTGTCGTCGATCGCCCGATGGCGCCGCATGGTCGCCATCGCGGTCTCGAGGTCGCCTTCCGCGATGGTGCCCTCCTCGAGGCAGCGCCGCCAGAAAACCCGTTCGCTCTCCGATCCCCGGCGAAAGGAAAGAACCACCGGGAGGGTGATCTTGCCTTCGCGGAAGTCGTCCCCGACGTTCTTGCCGAGCTTGACGCTCGATCCACCATAGTCGAGGGCGTCGTCGATCAGCTGGAAGGCGATCCCGAGATTCATGCCATAAGCCCGGCAGGCCGCGATCTCGGCGCGCGGCCGCTTGGCCAGGATCGGCCCGACTTCGCAGGCCGCGGCGAAAAGGGCCGCCGTCTTGGCCCGGATCACCGCCAGGTAATCGTCTTCGGTGGTGGCCGTGTCCTTGGCGGCCGACAGCTGCATGACCTCGCCCTCGGCGATCACCGTCGCGGCGGAGGACAGCACGTCGAGGCAGGGCAGGGAGCCGACCTCCACCATCATCTTGAAGGCCTGTCCGAGCAGGAAGTCGCCCACCAGCACGCTCGCCTCGTTGCCCCACAGCATGCGGGCCGCCAGCTTGCCGCGCCGCAGGTCGCTCTGGTCGACGACGTCGTCGTGCAGCAACGTCGCGGTGTGCATGAATTCAACGGCGGCCGCGAGCTTGATGTGGCCCTGTCCCGAAAGTCCGCAAAGCCCCGCCGTGGCGAGGGTCATCATGGGTCGCAGCCGTTTCCCGCCCGATTGGATGAGGTGATTGGCCACCTCTGGAATCATCGTGACGCTCGACCCCGTTCGGGACAGAATGGTTTGGTTGACCCTGTCCATATCGCCTTCGACGAGCGTCAGAAGAGGATCGAGGCCGATGTTGCTGGCCGGCTCTTCGAGGGGGATAACCAAACCCAAGGGCGATGTTCCTTACCATGTGAGCGGAACCGCTCGATGTCGCTTCCCGGAGCGACCCAAAGCTCAGCGAGCCTGCGCGGCGGTCACCGGAAATCCGTCGCCCGCGACGATGAAGGCGCCGGGACCATAATGGCGCGCTCACCCGCTCGCAATATGTCGGTATCCCGCACCCCCGTCCGAGATCAACTCACGTTGCGATGTCGGGACGGGTCCATCACCTTGCGGCGGGCGGCACCACGGTGCCTGCGGATCGACGGCATGCCTGGCGGCGCGGCCCCTGGCACAGACGAGGACGGTCGCGTCACCGACGTCGTCGCGGAGGTGACGCGTCGCGGATGATCGAATTGCTCCGAACCAACGATCTCGTGCTGATCTCCCTCATCGAGGCGATCCTTTCCGAAGGCCGCGTCGGGTATTTCGTCGCCGATCAGCACATGAGCGCGATGGAAGGGTCGAGCGGCTTCCTGCGCCGCCGCATCATGGTGGTGGCCGACCAGGCCAACCAAGCGCGCCGCCTCCTCGGCGAGGCGGGTCTTGGCGAGGAGCTTGGCCATGCTTGAGCGGGACAGCGCCATGGTTGAGGCCGCGCCGACCCGCCTGCTCGGTGGCAAGCTGCTTCTCCACCAGCCGCCCAAAGGACATCGTGCCGGAACCGATGCCGTCCTGCTGGCGGCAGCGGCTCATGTAGAGCCGGGCCAGGTTTTCGTCGACGTGGGGGCGGGTGTCGGGACCGTCGGGCTGGCGCTGGCCCAACGCGCCTCGGGGGCGCAGGGCCATCTTCTGGAAGCGGTGGCCAGCAACGCCGCCCTCGCGGTGCGCAACATTGCCCTGAACGGCCTGCAAGCCCGTGTGCAGGTTCACGTCCTCGACCTGTTCGACGCCCAGGCCCGCGGCGCCATGGTTGGCAGCGCCGACCTTGTGGTGTCCAACCCGCCCTTCTTCACGGCTGGGCAAGGGCGAGCCTCTCCCGATCCCGTCAGGGCGCGAGCGCATGTGCTGCAGGGCGCGACCGGAGGCCACGGGGCTTGGTTGCGGGCCGCGTTGTCGCTGCTTGCCCCGCGCGGCCGGCTGATCGTTATCCACAGGCCCGAAGCATTGCCTAACCTTTTGGCGGCTGCCGAGGGTCGCCTCGGTGGTCTGCGCCTCCGGCCGATCCATGCCGGCGCGGGCCAGCCCGCTATCCGCATCCTGCTGGGCGGGGAAGTTGGCACCCGTGCCCCATTCAGCCTGCTGGACCCGCTTGTGATCCACCAAGCGGACGGGCGGTTCACCCCCTTTGCCGAAGCGCTGCATCGGGGTGAGGTGCTGTTTCCCCTCTTCCGCCCCTCGACGAGGCAAAAAAAAACCGGCTCCTGAGAGCCGGCTCTTTTTCGATCACGATATGATCAGCATACGCGAACGAGGTGCGGGCCGTAGTAGCCATACACGCGGCGCAGGCAGCCGTATCCGTCGTAACCACCACCGTATCCGCCGTAGCCACCATACCCGGCGCCATAATAGCCACCTCCATATCCATAACCGGGATAGCCGTAACCATATCCGCCGCCGAGCACCGAACCCACGCCGAGACCTAAGCCGAAGCCACCAAGGCCATAGCCGAACCCACCATGGCGGTAACCCCCACCGTAGCGGTATCCACCACCGTAGCCGCCATAGCCAAACCCAACGCCACGATAGCCTCCATAACCGCCGCGATAGCCCCCGAAGCCGCCACCATGTCGGTAGATGCCACCGCCACCCCCGAACCCATGACCGCCGAACCCATGTCCACCGAATGCGGCAGCCGGAGCGGCCGTCAGAACAGACGCGACAGCCAGCGAGCCTACGGCGGTCGCCGTGATGGCGAACTTCTTGAGAATGTCCTTCGAAGTCGTATTCATTGTTTCAACCCGTGTTGATAAGTTCGGATCGATAACGGCCAGCGTAAGCATCGGTTCCACGAAATCCACGGACTTTAAACAATTCGAAGCTCAACGAGCTAATGAAACTTGCATTCATCCAGTATTCATCGGCCATTCATGCTGCGTTCATCTTTACTGTGATGGCCCTTGTTCTACCATTGCGTTGTGGACTTACCCCGACCAACGCCGATGCAAGGTGGATGTTGCGGCAGATCGCAGATTAGCCGCCAGCCGAGGTTCTATGCTCGTTTCGTCGATATGCAACCTCCCTCATCGCCTGTCATCCGCGCCGGGACCCCATGAGCGCTGGGGCGTTACAAGGATGAAAGCGCCGGGCTAAACCCGTGGGCATCACCATCGTGCGATCTGGAGAACGACATGAGATATCTGCACACAATGATCCGTGTGACCGACATCGACAAGACGCTCCAATTTTTCCGTGACATGCTCGACATGACCGAGGTGCGTCGCATCGAAAACGAGCAAGGCCGGTTCACGCTTGTCTTTCTTGCGGCGAACGACGACGTGGAGGCGGGGAGGGCCAACAAGGCGCCGCTTGTCGAACTGACCTATAATTGGGATCCCGAAACCTATTCGGCCGGGCGCAACTTCGGTCATTTGGCCTACGAGGTCGATGACATCTATGCGACCTGCGATCGCCTGATGAAGGCCGGCGTCACCATCAACCGTCCACCCCGCGACGGCCACATGGCCTTCGTGCGCTCGCCCGACAATATCTCGCTCGAACTGCTCCAGAAAGGGCAGGCGCTGCCACCTGCCGAACCCTGGTCGTCGATGAAGAACACGGGCGAATGGTAAGGCAGCCCGGCCCATGGTCGAAATTTCTGGCCTGAACCTGTCCGACATGGGCAGTGACCACGTCTTCCTCCAGCAAGCCGTGCTGTTGTCACGCTCGCGCATGGAAAGCGGCTTGGGTGGACCGTTCGGAGCCGTGATCGTGCGCGACGGCGTGGTTGTCGCCGAGGGGTGGAACGAGGTAACCTCCGCCCATGACCCGACGGCTCACGCCGAAGTCTCGGTGATCCGGCGTGCCTGCCGGGCGCTCGGCACCTTTTCGCTCGAAGGCGCAACCATCTACTCGAGTTGCGAGCCGTGCCCGATGTGTTTGTCGGCGATCTATTGGGCGCGGCTTGGCCGCCTCGTCTATGCCAACACGCGAGACCAGGCGGCGGCGATCGGCTTCGACGACGCGTTTCTGTATGGCGAGGTCGCTAAGCCGCCGCAGGCCCGAAGCCTGCCGTCGACGCATCTTCCGCTCCCCGAAGCGGCGGCGGTTTTTCGAAGCTGGACCGAAAAAGTCGACCGCATCCCGTATTGAAGCCGTCCGGGTCAATTGATGGGCGGGTACCGGCAGGATCCCAAAAGGGTGGTGGTCGGACGAGCGTCCCAGCAAGACTGATCCGGTCGCCGTGAACAGCGAACGAAAGCCCCAAGCCTCAGAC
>CALMOK010000337.1:0-6211 GCA_937871825.1 uncultured Alphaproteobacteria bacterium | reverse complement strand
GGTCGGACGAGCATCCCAGCAAGAATGAATGATCCGGTCGCCGTGGACAGCGAATGAAAAATCCAGGCTTCAGAGCAAGCGAGCCGACGGGCCAATCAAGGAACCGATGCCGATGTTCTCCGACGCCACCTGGGACCGTAACGCCGCGCTCTACGAGACGATCAGGACCATGCCCTTCAACCGCGAACTGGCCGAAGGGCGTTTGCCGCCGGCCTTGTTCCGGCACTACATGATCCAGGATTCGCACTATCTCGTCGGTTTCGCGCAGGCGCTCGCGCTCGCGGGCGCCAAGGCCGACGATCCCGCCCACATCCAGCAATTCACCGAGTCGGCGACCGCCGCCATCGCGGTGGAGCGCGGCCTCCACGCCGACTTCTTCAAGCGATTCGGCGTGAGCTCCGGCGAGGTCGCCGCGACGCCGGCCTCGCCCGTGGCTCATCATTACGTCAGCTTCCTCCTTGCAACAGGATTCCGCGAACCCTTGGCCGTCCACGTGGCCGCCATGCTGCCCTGCTTCTGGATCTACCGTGAGGTCGGCCGCGACATCCTGGAGCGCAGCGCGCCCAATAACCCCTACCGCGCGTGGATCGACACCTACGCGGGCGAGGAGTTCGCCAGAACCGTCGACGCCATGATCGCCACGACCGATGCCCTGGCTGCCGGGGCGAGCCCCGCCGTTGTGGACGCCATGCACGCCGCCTTCACCTGCGCGACGCGCCTCGAGTGGATGTTCTGGGACTCGGCGTACCGGGACGCCGTTTGGCCGGTTTGAACGTCGTGCGCCGGATCGTGGTCCGTCATCCTGGAAGGAACCATCAAGCCGCTTGTTCGAGCGGCCCGAACGCCATGAAGAAACGCATCATCTCCGCCGACGCGTCGGGGCCCGTCGGATCGGTGTAGGACCCTTGGGGGCTGCCGCCCGACCAGGCGTGGCCGGCGCCCTCGATTAGCCAGCTCTCGAACCGCATGGCGCCGTTCCCGTTCGTTCCGACCGTCCTGGCGTAGCGGCGCCCCCCCGAAACGCCACGTTCCGTCACGGTATCGAGGTCCGTTCCATCGCCGACCAGCCGCGCCACGATCGCGTCGGCGTTGCCTGGATGGACCGTCCGGTCGGAGTCGCCGTGCAGGATGATGGCCGGGACGGGTCGCCGGGCCTTGAAGTCCCGAACGCGCCGATCCTCGCCGACGACATGGCTGCCGCGGCCGTTCATCACAGAAAATGCCGACGGAATGTCGCTCGCGGCGCCATAGGCCAGCCCGGAATGTATGCCGACCCCGGCGTAAAGGTCGGGGTAGGTTTCGGCCAGGATCGCCGCCATGGCGCCCCCGGCCGACAAACCCGCCACAAAGGTCCGGCTCGGCCCGATGCCGAATCGGGCCGCGACCTCGCGGGTGATCCCCGCCAGGATGGCGGGCTCCCCGACATCGCGGTGCTGGTCCTTGGGGTCGAACCAATTCCAGCACCCAGCCGCATTGGCACTACGCGATTGTTCGGGATAAACGACCGCGACCCCATTCGCCTCGGCGATGGTGTTCATCCGGGTGCCAAGCGCGAAGTCGGCCGCTGTCTGCGAGCAGCCGTGCAGCAGCATCAGGAGCCTTGTCGGCGTTTTGGTGGGGGTGAAGACCGTATAGCTGCGCGAGCCGCTCGCCCCCTTGTGGGACTGGGCGGCGGTCCGTTGCGCGTCGGCTCCGGACGTGCCGTCGAACCGGCGCATCGCTCCAGCGGCGAGCGGCTGGGATCGAAAGCCCGCCAAAGCCTCCGTCCTGTTCAGCAGGCCGCGCGGGGCGAGGCAGCAGAGCGTGTCGGCGAGGACGCCGGCCGCGATCCCGTGTCGTGTCATGTCGGTTTCCGCCAAACTCTTGCGGATCAGCGCGCCGACCTCGGCGACATCGGCGCCACGAGCCAGTCGCGAGGCCACCCGCAGGGCTTTGTTGAATGGCAGCATCAGGCGAGTCCCTCGGGAACGGGTCGGCCGAGAAGGGGATGCCGCCCGCCGCCGATCCCTTCACCGATAAATCGCGTTCCCGACCCGCGTTGCAAGGGCGAGCCGCCCTTCACGCGGCCGTCCACCCGCCGTCGATCGGAAGCAGCGCGCCGGTGATCGACTTCGCGGCATCCGAGCAGAGGAAGACCGCCATGGCGGCGACCTCGTCGACCTTGACGAATTCCTTGGTGGGCTGGGCCTGCAGCAGCACGTCGGAGATCACCTGCTGCTCCGTCATTCCCCGCGCCCGCATGGTGTCCGGGATTTGCTTCTTGACGAGCGACGTCCACACGTAGCCGGGGCAGATGGCGTTGGCGGTGACGCCGAACGTCGCGGCTTCGAGCGCGACCGTCTTGGTCAATCCGGCGATGCCATGCTTGGCCGCCACATAGGCGGATTTGAAAGGCGAGGCCACGAGGGCATGGGCCGAAGCGATGTTGACGATACGGCCCCACCGCCGCGCCTTCATGCCGGGCAGCGCGGTTCGCGTCGTGTGGAAAGCCGCCGAAAGATTGATGGCGATGATCCGATCCCATTGATCGGGCGGAAACGCCTCAATGGGCGCGACGAACTGGACGCCGGCGTTGTTGACCAGGATGTCAACCGAACCGAAACGCGTTTCCGCCTCGGCCATCATGGCGTTGATCTCCCTCGGCACCGTCAGATCGGCTGGGGAATACCGTGCCGCGACACCGAACTCGCCCTCGATCCCAAGTCGCGTCCGCTCGATCGCGGCCTCGTCGCCCAACCCGTTGATCAGCAAGTTGGTGCCCTCGGCCGCCAAGGCGCGAGCGATCGCCAAGCCGATGCCGCTGGTCGATCCCGTGACAACGGCCGTTTTGCCTTTTATCATCGCTTCGTCCCTCGGAACCTGGTCCGGCAGCATGACCAAACACCCTAACGGTCCCGCCGCTGTCTGGCCACACCGGGCCTTTCATGCCGGTGTGGCTGGCGATGGCATGACTCATCGCTGCCTGCCGCAACGGCGATATCGGAGTAGGCCCACATCACTCCCATAGTGAAATCATGGGATCCGTACCCGGCCCGCGCTGGCGTTGTGAAGCACGTAGTGATCTGTCGGTACTAGAACAGTGATCGTCGAATACGGTTTAGTTTTGGATCGTTGAATAGTTCTGCTTTGTGATTTTCGAAAGTGTCGTGCAGACTTGTTGTGCGAACTTGTTTTTCGATTGACCCGACTTTTTTCCTGTTTCAAATTCGACGGATTGTCATTGTGACTGGAATTCATGGGGGTTCGTAGGACATGCAGATCGTCGCTCCCTCGATGCTGGCCCGCTCGCTCGGGCGGCCTACTCACGACTACGGCGCGCAGCTTTTGGCGAATCAGGAGGTGAGGGGAGGCATCAACAGCGACACCCTCACCAGCACCATCGTGTTCCTCATGGTGCCGTCCTTTTCGATGATCGCTTTCGCCTCAGCCATCGAGCCGTTGCGACTCGCCAACCGGGCGATCGGCGAGCATGCCTACAGGTGGCGCGTGCTCACCGCCGACGGTAGGCCGGTGCAGGCGTCCAACGGCATCCCGGTTGCCGCGGACGGCACCTTCGCGGAAGCATCGGGCGCCGAGGCGGCCATCGTTTGTGCCGGGATCGACGTGCAAACCTTCGAGCACCGCGAACTCATCGGAAAGTTGCGATTGTTGGCGACGCGGGGCGTCCCGATCGGCGCCTTGTGCACGGGATCCTATGTGCTGGCGCGGGCCGGCCTCCTCAACGGGCATCGCTGCACCATCCATTGGGAGAATTTCGAGTCGTTCCGGGAAGAGTTCCCCGACCTGTCGGTGACCCAGGAATTGTTCGAGATCGATCGCCTGAGGTTCACCTGCGCGGGCGGCACCGCGGCCATCGACATGATGCTGTCGGTGATCGCCGGCCAGCGCGGACAGGAGGTGGCCTCCAAGATCACCGATCAGCTGATCCACCACCGCATGCGCGATGCGCATGAACGCCAGCGGATGGAGCTTCGGGCCCGCCTGGGCGTGGCCCATCCCAAACTCATCAGCGTCGTCGCCGAGATGGAGCGTTGCATCGAGCAGCCGCTGTCGTGCGCCGAGCTCGCCGAGGGGGTCGAATTGTCGACCCGGCAACTGGAGCGCCTTTTCCGCAAATACATCGGCCAGGCACCGACCCGTTATTATCTGGGCCTGAGGCTCGACCGCGCCCGCCAGCTGCTGCTTCAGACCAGCATGCCGATCCTGTCGGTCGGCTTGGCCTGCGGCTTCGTGTCGGCGTCGCATTTTTCGAAATGCTACAGCGAATTCTTCAACAAAACTCCTTCGCAGGAGCGCCGAAACCCCCGCCGGAACGACCATGCCGCCCGTAATAGCTGAGTTCGACTACATCGTCGTCGGCGCGGGGTCGGCGGGTTGCGTTCTCGCCAACCGCCTGAGCGAGGACGGCTCCAGCACGGTTCTCCTGATCGAAGGCGGCGGCAACGACCGCCATGTGCTGATGGCCATGCCGAGCGCCCTCGCGATGGCGATGAACATCAAGGGCGCCAATTGGAACTACGAGAGCGAACCCGAGCCCGCCCTTGACGGCCGGCGCATCTCCTGTCCGCGCGGAAAGGTGATCGGCGGCTCGTCCTCGATCAACGGCATGGTCTACATCCGTGGCAACCCGCTCGACTTCGATGGATGGGAGGAGGCGGGTGCCCGCGGCTGGGCCTACCGCGACGTGCTGCCGTATTTCAGGCGCGCCGAAACCCGCCAAGAAGGCCCCGATAGCTACCGGGGCGGCGACGGCCCCTTGCACACCAGCTACGGCCCCATGGACAACCCGCTCTACCTGGCTTTCATCGAGGCGGGACGGCAGGCCGGCTACCCCGTTACCGAGGATGTCAACGGCGCCCAGCAGGAAGGTTTCGGGCGGATGGACCGGACCATTCACCAAGGCCGACGGTGGAGCGCGGCGCGCGCCTACCTCGACCCGGCCCGCTCGCGCAAGAATTTGACGATCTGGACCGATACCCTCGTCGAACGGATCGAATTCGAGGGGCGCCGGGCCGTGGGGGTCCGGTGCCGACGCGGAGGGTCAGGGGAAACGCCCCGGGCGCGACGCGAGGTCGTGGTGGCGAGCGGCGCCATCAACTCGCCGCAGCTTCTCAAGCTTTCAGGAATCGGCCCCGCCGCCGAACTCGGCCGGCACGGTATCCCGGTCGTGGTGGACCGTCCCGGCGTCGGCGCCAACCTGACCGACCATCTCGAAATCTATTTCCAGATGGCGGCGACGCAGCCGATCACCCTTAACTCGTCCCTGGGACTGTTGCCGAAGGCGTTCATCGGTGCGCGGTGGTTGTTGCAGCGCGATGGGTTGGGGGCCACCAACCACTTCGAGAGCTGCGCTTTCATCCGGTCGCGGCCCGGCGTGCGCTGGCCGGACCTGCAATACCACTTTCTGCCGGCTGCCGTGTCGTACAACGGCAAGACCGTGGCGGGCGGCCATGGTTTCCAGGCGCATGTCGGCCCCATGCGCTCGAAGAGCCGCGGTCACGTGCTGCTGCGCTCGGCCGATCCGCGCGACAAGCCGGCGTTGTACTTCAATTATATGAGCCACCCCGACGATTGGACCGAGTTTCGCGCCGCCGTTCGGCTCACGCGGGAGATCTTCGCCCAAGACGCTTTCGCGCCCTATCGCGGTGACGAGATCCAGCCCGGCGCGGGTGTGACGAGCGATGCCGCCATCGACGACTTCATCCGCCAGCATGTCGAAAGCGCCTACCATCCGTGTTCCACCTGCCGCATGGGCGCGGCCGATGACCCGATGGCGGTGGTGGACCGTGAAACGCGGGTGATCGGCGTCGACAACCTGCGGGTCGCCGACAGTTCCATCATGCCGGTCATCACAACGGGCAACCTGAACGCCCCGACCATCATGCTGGCCGAAAAGGCGGCTGACCACATCCGGGACCGGCCGATGCTGCCGCCCTCGAACGCCCCGTTCGCGACGGCGCGGGACTGGGCCGAAGCCCAGCGCTGAGACGTCGGCGAGCGGCCGCACGGCGCGATTTCGATTGACAGCCGTTGCCCGCCTGACCATAAGCGCCTGCATGAGAAAGGCTCAAGCCGATGGTGTTCGGATTGGGCCTGATCTGGGGCTCGCGGGCATTGTCGCAAGACGCCACCGTGGCCTGGAGGAGTGTCCCGAGTGGCAAAGGGGGCGGACTGTAAATCCGCTGGCTAAGCCTTCGTAGGTTCGAGTCCT
>CALMOK010000336.1:165-6243 GCA_937871825.1 uncultured Alphaproteobacteria bacterium | reverse complement strand
TCGGGCGGCAGCCGCGACGGCCGCACCGAACTGGCCACGGTGCTCCAGTTCCTTCGGCCCGGCGACGATCTTGTTGTGACCCGCCTCGACCGCCTCGGTCGCGATACCCGCGATGTGCTGAACCTCATACACGAATGCGAGCAGCGGGGCGCGTTCGTTACCGTGCTTGACCCCCACGTGTGTACGCGGGGCGAACTAGGCCACGTCATCCTGACGGTCCTTGGCATGGTGGCGCAGATGGAGCGCCGCTTCATCAAGGAACGGCAACGCGATGGTATTGAGCGGGCAAAGGCTGGTGGCGTGTATCAGGGTGGCAAACGCCGGCTCGACCGCGAGCGAATCAGGGTCATGCACGCAGAGGGCACCGGCTCGGCCGCCATTGCGGCGGCCGTGGGCTGCTCGCGCATGCAGGTCTACCGGGTGCTCAAGGAACCACCAGAAGCGAACCTGTGACCTCCTGGCCAGAACCAGCCCGCCTGCCCCCGCGAGCATAGGAAGGCCAATTCAACTGTTGACCTGAGCCGAGATCGAAAGAAGCCCCATGGACGCCGAAACAGCCAATTCGCCCGAAGGTGCCGAGGCATTCGTGCCTCACGCCATCATTCAAGCGGAACGCCGTATCCCGAGCCCGATCTTCGTGGCCAGCCTGCTCGGACCGGAGCGAATTTTACGCATCGACTTTGACACGTCCCAGGAACCAGCGACCTACCTGCGTCAAGCCCTGGCGCAAATGAACCTGAAGTACCCAGGCGGCAGCCTTCCCGCGTTCGGCCGGATCATGGGGCTGGTCGTGAACTATGGCCCGAACCGGGCGGTGCGCTTCGACCTGGAGGGAAAGGCGCTCGAGATATTGCCGGCCGCCTGCAGGGTCTGCGGGACAGCGACGCTTTCCATGAAAGGCAAGCCGCTGGACGGGATTGTGTCGACCTTGCCTTGATCACGTTCCTCTGTACGGCTCCCCTAGCAACGGGCCTCTGCCGAGCCCGCGCTTGTAGTCCAGCCCACATGTTCCCTTTTCGTTCCGCCGCGCTATGATCCAGCCCGATGATGGCCGAGGATCACATCCGGGACCTGATCGGACGCATGGAGGGCGGCCGCCATCGAGGATTCCGGGTTAGCCCCGGAACTGCAGCGCTCATCATCCACGCCTTGCGGTTCTACCTGTTCAAGCACGGCTGGGCGACGGTCATACCGGCCAACTTCCCCCGGCCGTACCATCCCTGGCCGAAACCTGATCCGGAGAAGCCGCTGACGATTGGCCAATTCAAGGACAAGGGGCATCGGTCATTCTACGTCGTCTGTTGCGAACCGAAGTGCCAAAGGCGTTGGAAGCTGTTCACCTTCGACGAGCTTGGCCTGCCGGACGATCTGGTTTTCACCGAAATACCCCGCAAGCGCCGGTTCCGATGCTCGACGTGCGGCGGGCACGACGTCAGGGTTTGGCCACATACTACGATAAAGACGCCGGGGCCGGCCATGACCGGAGAGCACGTCGAGTTTATCTACAGCGTCCACAACCCGAACAGGGTGCCTCCGCCGCCGCCGAAATCAGCCGCCATGAACCCGGATCGCCAGGGCGATTGACGGCTGCCAGCTTACGGCCTCGTCCCGCGTCATATAGCCGGCTTCGGTTCGCCAGTAGCCGCCGGCGGTGCACGGATCGTCGGCCGTGAAGGCTTCGTCGTCGGACCAGCACGCTTCTGCCTCGACGCCCTCGAGGTCCGATACGATCACGGTCGACCCGTCGTGCGGGGCGCAGCCGATAGGCTGGTCAGTTGGCATTGTTGCCCTCATGTTGCTGCAAACCGAATCCGAGCCGGGTCATTCGGGTTCCGTGTGGCGGTGGGAACCGGCCGAACACGAGGGGCAGGTATGGAAATCACAGCATGGCTTCGCCGTGCGCTTTGATCTGGCTCACCGGAAGCGATGACCGATGCGGTGGACATGCTGCAACGACTCGGCCCGCTTGCCTATGACCTCGCTCGAATGCACGCCCGCGACCAGCGCGTAACCAGGTTGAGCGACGACATCTTCGGCCGGGAACATTAGCACCTCGTTCGCCGCGAGATCGGCCGTCTGCTTGGCCGCGAGGTCACGGCCGATGGCGTAATCTTCCGTAAGATGAAGGGATTTGGCATGGGGGTCGGCCTTCCGATTTCAACGGCACTGTTGCATGTAAGCCCGGCGCGTTACCGGATGTGCGCGACTCGGCCGAGGGAAAAGGTGTTAGTGTTCTGACGCCATAGCTCGACGCAGGGACGCCGCACGATGACACCAGAAGGATCGAGTGCTCTGATCTGGGACGCGGAACGCCTGCGCATCGCCACTGACGCGGCCGGAGTGGCCCTGTGGTCATGGAACGTCGATACCGACGATATCGCGCTGGACGAGCGAGCCCATGAGTTGTGGGCGGTTCCGAGAAACGGACCCATCACTTTCGAGGATCTTCAGCACACATTCATCCCCAGGATGCCAGCAGGGTCAGAGAAGCGTTCAAGGCGACCCGTGCCGTCCAGGGCGGCTATGAAATCAACTTCCGTATCCTGCACGACGAGGATGTCAGGTGGATATCGGCGCGAGGTCAGGGCGCTGATGTCGGCATTACTGGTCGGGTCATGTTCGGTGTCTTCCTCGATGTGACGGAGCGAAAGGAGGCCGAGGAGGCGCGCGAGATGCTTGCGGGGGAGATGAGCCATCGGGTCAAGAACCTGTTCTCCATTGCCTCCGCCTTGACGGCAATTGCCGCGCGCTCGGCGGCGACAACAACCGAAATGGCCCGCGACCTGACCCAGCGTTTGAACGCCTTGGGCCGAGCGCACGATCTCGTCCGTCACGTCCCTGGCGAGGTCGAAAACAAGGCGGCGCTCTTGGGCGACCTGCTCGCGGTCTTGCTCGCGCCATACGACGGGATAACGGTTGGTGACCGCGTCCACATCTCGGTGCCGAAAATGCGCGTCGGAGAGACGGCAGTCACGACGCTGGCCTTGATCGTCCACGAACTAGCGACCAACTCGATCAAGTACGGTGCGCTTTCGGTCGACCACGGCATTGTCGATCTGACGTGCAGCGCCGATGACGGTTTTATAGTGATGGTGTGGAAGGAACTTGGCGGCCCTCCGACCGTTGCCCCGGCCGCTCCGCTCGGTTTCGGCAGCAAGCTGCTTTCCAAAAGCGTGACCGGCCAGTTCCGTGGTTCGATAACGTTCGACTGGCCCCCCGAGGGCGTCGTCATCACGATGCGAATGAGCGAGGCCCGCCTCGCTGCATGACCCCCTGCGCAAGCGGCGGTCCGGAACTCAGAGATGTTTGGTCAGACGCTTTAGGGCTTCAACCATCTTCGCGATACCATAAGGCTTGCCGATTAGGACGGCGGAGGGATCGAGGACACTGAGACGAGCCACGAGGTCAGCCGCATAGCCGGATGTGACCACGATGGGGATCGCGGGATATCGTTGGCGGGCATGCAAGGCGACCTCGACGCCGTCAAGCGATCCGGGCATGCGGACATCCGTTAACAGCACGTCGAAGTGTTCCGGTCCGTCGAGCAGCTTGACGGCTTCATCACCGTTGAACGCCTCGACCACTTCGAAACCCTCGTCCTGCAGGGCTTCTGCGGTCATCATGCGGATGAGGCCTTCGTCCTCGACGAGCAGGATCTGCACGGCCGTCACTATCAAATCCGACCCCAATGAACTCCCGTTGGCCGTCGGGTAGCAAGCAGCTAACTCGATGCCCGCCGAAGTGTTGCGGCTGGAGCCTTGGTTCGACGCACCGCGGGTCCGAACCATGATCGAGGCCGTCGGTGCCAGCCTCCTCTGCCTTCGCCCTACAGCCGGACCTGAACCCCATCAAGCAGGTCTTCGCCAACTCTCCACCAGCTTCTCCAACAGGCTACGCCTGCCGGAGCCTCAAGCCGGCTCCGCTCAAGGCGCTGCTTCGCAAGGTGGGAGCCAGAACCAAGGACGCGCTCTGGAACACCATCGGCGGGCTGCTCGCCGCTTTCACCCCAAGCGAGTGCCGCAACTACCTCATCAACTCAGGGTATGAGTGCGAGTAACCGCGAAATGCTCTAGCTCAAGGCCAAGCGCCTGCCTGTAGTCCGGCCCGGCCTGAGCGAAGCGTGCGACCTCATCCAGGTTGCAGGCGAAGGTGGGTTCGGCAAGGCGACATTCGGCGTTCAATTGGCATGGGCCCGTGCGCATGCCGACAAAGTCGGAAACGGCAAAAGTTCGGAATTTGCACTGGGCCTTTCACCAGTCTTTTGCGCGGTTCACGAGCATAAAGCTCGATGCTCGGTCCTGGTGGTAGGAGACCCATTCTGCGGCTGCGGTCGATAGCGTTTCGACCATATCGGCTTTGAAACCCTTGCTCTTAGGATCCAGCTTGAGGGTCGTCACGACGACCAAAACCAGTTGCCCGCTCTCGCCCAGCCTGCCCAAAGGCCAGACTTTCGCGTTGCGAGCGAGGGGATGGGTGAACATCATCAGTGTTGGCTCCTGCAAATGCGCAGGAGCCTTTCCTTTATTCTATTGTCACAATCAACCGTTTGCGTTCGAGACGGAAAGCGTCCGGTGCTGACCAGGGCGCTCTCTAAGAAGTTTTCCGGCCGGCTGCTGAACGAGGGCGTCGGGCCAGACGAATCAAGCATCCAGACGTTGATGTTTGCGCTGAAGCTCATTTAAATGCGCTTTCATCGAGCGAGTGCAGAAGTATGAGAAAGCTGCGCCAGCAAGCCCATGTTTCGACGGGTTGCTCAACACAGGCTCACGATAGAACCGCCGTCAGCGCTGCCGCTGCCCCGAGCGCGAGTGACGCAATTGGTTCGGGGTCGATTTGGTTATTGTTCCTAAGCATTGGCAAGAGCCCTGCTATACTTACCCGGCGATTGTAACCGTCGTCCCCCCAGTCAGGGCCGAGGTCCAAGTCGTCCGTGACGCTGCAATTCTGGTCGGGGCCGATCAGATAAAATTGCAACTCGCCCTCACGCTCGTTTTCGACGAGCCCGACCCTGGTAAAGAGACGGCCATGCCGGGCTAGGTCGAAGACGCCTGAGACCGCTCCTTGCTGCCACGCATGGTCGACCGAGGGATCTGCGAGAGCCTCGATATCGTTGGTGAAGCTTCGATGGCCGCCATAGGTGAGGAGCTTTCCCGACGGGAAATGCGCGCGCACCGCCTGTTCCCAGCTCGCCGACCACAAGGCCCGGAGCATGCCCCAATACTCGACCCGCACGCGGCGGGCAGCGAGGGCGGCAAGTTCAAACCGTGCGGCCTCGGGCATTGTCAAGTCGCCCGGCACTTCCGCGCTACCGGCCAACACGTTAACGGCGGCCCGATTGACCGCGTCTCCCCAATAAAACATCACGCTATCGGGAATGGTGATCAATGGTGCGCCCTCTTGCTGGACAGAACAAAATGCCAGAGGTGAGCGCGCACCCTGGCGAACTCGGGATCATCATCACCTGCCTCGGCCAGCGCGCTCTCCCATCGTCTAAGGAGCTGGAACCATCGAACAGCCGTCCAGGTGCGATGCCGCCGTTCGGCTGCATCGGCCCAGGCCGTCAAGAGGACCAGGGCGACGGGGCCGCCCTTCGCTCGCCGTAACGCTTCGCGCCGATAGGGCCGAAGCTGACCGACGCTCACGGACGATCCGAGCTTCGCCTCAATGACCACGACCGCACGCTGTCCTGGCGTTCCGGTCGGCCATTCGAAGAGGAGATCGATGCGTGTCGCGGTGGAAGACCTGGCGTCGTGAGCCACAGCCGAGCGCCGACGAGGAGCGATCACCAAATGTTCGGCAGCGACCACCGGCCGCGTCTGATCGGTCAGCACGCCACGGATCGCCTCGGCCTCGGCCAGTTCCGTCAAGACCCGAAGAAACGCGACCGCGCGCTTCGGAGCGTGGCGTCCGCCGCCGCCCATCAGGGCTGCAAGCTGACGAGTGATGTCGGGCTCCCGGAGCTTGTAGCCGACCGTCATCGCAGGGCTGGCGAACGGGTGTCCCGTCCAGGCCGGGCCAAAAGGTCCACCGGGCTCCAAAAACGGCACGAGTTCGATCCCTTGGACAAGGCGCTCGGCT
>CALMOK010000336.1:0-155 GCA_937871825.1 uncultured Alphaproteobacteria bacterium | reverse complement strand
GCCGAGCATCGCGGCGGCATGGGCCTGCCCCGAGAGTTGCCGCCCGGCTTCTTCCCGCAACGCAGCTTCATCGGTTCGTGACCAGGGCGTTGGACACGGGCTCGTTATCGCATCGACCCGAGAGACGGCTAGGAGAGCTATGTCACGAGGTGAGA
>CALMOK010000335.1:13375-24158 GCA_937871825.1 uncultured Alphaproteobacteria bacterium | reverse complement strand
GTTCAAGCAGCGGCTCTTCGACAAGAAAACCGGTGTGCTCCTCGAGCATTTTGCGGAGGACTGGTCGGCTCATCCGGAGTGGTCCAAACGCTCGGTCTTCGAACCGGGGCATCATTTCGAATGGGTTTGGCTTCTTAGCGCCTACCAGCAACGAACAGGCGAAGACCTTGGCGCTTGGATCGGCACGCTCGACGATGTCGGGCACCGCCACGGCGTCTCCGACCGGGGATTGATCTTCGACGAGCTCGATGCCGATCGTCGCGTTCTCAAGAACGCGCACCGGATCTGGCCGCACACCGAAGCCATGAAGGCCGCCGCGGCTCGCCATTCTGCCGGTCATCCAGGGGCGAAAGCTTTGGCCTCCACCATGGGGCGGGTTCTGCAGGACAATTTCCTCGACAGGCCGGTGGCGGGTGGCTGGACCGATCGCATCAGCGCGCTCGGAGAGGCGCTATCGGACGACATGCCGGCGAGTTCGCTCTACCACCTCTTTCTCGCCGCCGCCGAGGTCGATCGGGTTTTCGGGGCCACTGACGCCAATTAAGGATCTACGATGCGTCGGATGAACAAAAACCATGTCGGGGACGTGGTCGAACCAGGGGCTCTAGGCCGTCGAGCCACCACTTGGCCAGGAGTGTTTTGCGCGATCATGGTCGAGGTCGGCTTCCTGGTCGTGGCCATGCCATCGGCCGGAAGCGCCGGTGTTGCGCCAGCCATCGCTGCCGAGCCGATCACGGTGGGCGGTGCCGCGGGCACTTCGGCCGGGCTTGTTTTCGTCAGGGACCAACCCTGTTCCGGTGTTCGAGGCTCCATCGAATGCGGAATCGACGCGCTCGAGAATGTCCTGAGAACCCAATGGTGGGACGCGACGAACAAGCATTTCGTGCCGACCCAGCATGACGGCGGCCCTAAGAACGGTCTTTACAGCAGTCAATCCGACACGGCGATGAGCGTCTGGCAAATGGCTCAAATCGCCAACGAAACCTATTGGGAGTGGAAGGCGGCGAAGTCCGACGTCGCCCGACGGGAACTCGTTCAGCAATGGGCCTACATCAGATCGCGGTTCACGCCGGCGCAGCTCGGGTCGGACGGCAGGGCGGATGGGTCGGTCGTGTTCAGCGACGATGCCGTTTGGAAGGCACAATACCTCGCTCAAGCGCATGAGGTCACGGGTGACCCGACGGCCTTGACGGCGCTCGGCAACATGATTGCCGCGACGGCACGCCGCTTCGCCGATCCGAACCAACAGGCTGTAAATTACGGCACGGCGCCCGATGGCGGACATTTCGGGGTCGGTCCCTATGGCCTTCTGTATATCCCGGCCGATGATGTTTCGAATACTGCCACCTACGGGTATATTTCCAGCTCGTACGAGGCCGGCCTAGCCATCGCCGCCGAGTATTACTACCAGCAGACGCGAAACGCTGGTTACCACAGGTATGCCGTCGCAACCTATAATTGGATCAAGACATACCTTTCGACACCGGCCCCAGCCGATGCGAGCCGGAAAGCCCAGCACCTCATCGAGGCTGGGCTGAACCTCGATCCGAATATTCATCAAAGCAAGACACAGGAATATTACCTGAAACCTCGGCAGGCTTGGTTCGGTAAGCCCATACGGTTCCTTGACAGCACCTATATCGGTGGGTTGTTCATGGAAGCGCAGCTTGGGGCCCTGCTGTACGAGGGCAGGACTGCCGGAACCTTCGTGGCCGACATCGACGACATGGCGCATTCCCTCGTTTCACCGCAGGGTTACAGGCGCACGTTGAATGGCAAGACCGTGTTGTGCAATTGCCGGGATCCTTGGACCGATGCGTTCGGCGCACCCGGCTTCGTTTACTACGCCTTGTCGTTGGCTGGGGTCGATTCCGACGATACGGTCAAGCAGGCGATCGTGAACACGGCCGCCGCAATCCTCAACAACGATCGAGCTGGTGCCAAGGGCTACACGGCGGACTGGTCAGGGCCGGAATCTGACCGGGGTTCGCCAGCCTACGCGACCTATCAGGAGCGATACGATGGAGCACCTGGCGGCGAGGCTGGATTTCAGCAGCTGATGACCACGGCGAACACGGCGTCGTTGGCGCGCGCAGGATCGATGATCATCAATGAACAAGGCTTCGGCGGCGCACAATGACGCTATCCCACCGCGCGTTCGCGTCCTCGCGGCTGGGAACGACCTGTGGTGTCCGGCGCCAACCGGGTGTGTCGAAAGTGTTCTACGAAGCGAGTGGCTCACGACCCGACATCGGTTTTCATCTCGATGCGGTTCGGCGCAATTGGCCGCCGTTGACAAGCTGCCGCCTCCTCACGCCTTGGATCGCGTTGAGACCGCCTTCCCGGTGGACATCCTGTCCAGGAGTGCCGCGGCGGTCTTTCGGAGCTCATCGGACTGAAGCTTGATTTCTCCATTCATCTTGGCGATCGCGATCGTGACCCGTTGCTCGCGATCCTGATGCGAGCTTTCCAGGTCTGAGGAAAGCTCGAGGTAATCGCGCCTGAGATCCGCGTAATTGGCTTCCATGCGCTCGGTAAGGCGATGGATGTCCGCCTTGAGGGCATCTTGGCTCGCCGCAATCGCGTCAAGGCGCATGATCTGCCGTATGATTCGAAACACAGTCCAACCTCCTTTCACTGGACGACGAACCTTTAAGTCGGCCGGCGCCTGCCCAAGCGCGTCCGCTTCCGGCGATCTCGATCCAGATTAGAACCGAAGCGATGTCTCCGGCACCAATTGTAGAGGGGTCCATGGGACCCTTTGTTGCTTTCAAGGGCGTCCCGGTGGCGAGGCCTGAATTGGTTCCAGGGCGGATCTTGGCAGCGTTGGAAAGTCACCTGCAACTCCCGACCGTGCTCCGGCCCGTTTCACGGACCGCGCGGCGCTCAGGACGGCGTCGACGACCTTGGCGGGTTTGATCTCCCGCAAGCAAGCCTTGTCGTAATAGCTGGCGCCCCCATGATCGAGTTGGCAGGGCGAACAGCCAATCACGCGCGACACGAGCACCACCGTCGCTCCGAGCGCGCGCCATTCGTGTCGCTGATGCGACCCCCCGAAAATGCAAACGGTTGGCACACCGAAGTACCCGCCCAGATGCCCGATGCCGCTGTTGTTGGCCACCACGCAATCGGCGCTTTTCAAAAGCTGGAGAATGGCGCTCCACGGGTAGCGGCCGCAATCGTTGGTGACCCGCGTGGCGGGATGGAAACGCACGACCTCGCAGGCTTTGCTTTTTTGATTCTGTGTGCCGATCACGTGGATGTGCACGTCGGGCAGACGGTCCAGCAAAAGACCGACGAGTTCCGCGTAGTGACCAACTGGCCAATCCCGGATGTCACTGTTGGAAAACGGGGAAATGACGATGTGGCTCATGCGGGCGCCTGCTCGGCGAGCAGCCCTGTCCGGGCAAGGCGGACGCGGACCAACTCCAGGAGAAGCAACCCGTATTCGGATTGGTGCAGGACGCTGGCGGCCCCCTCGCGGATCAGGCGGCCTCCATAGAAGCTGAAATCCAGGGCAGGTTGGATGTCCACCGTCCAAATGCGGAATTCGAATTCGACGCCCGGCTTTTCCACCCTGAAGGCCAATCTCGCCGTCGTGGGGCCGCTGATGAAGTCCTGCACCACGCGTTTGGTGTTGATGGCGATGTCGAGCAACAGCAGCCCGGGTTTAGTCTTGTCCACGTCGAGGCGGGGCTCGAAAACGTAGTTGCCGGGCCGCAGCCCGAAATAAGGGCCCCACACGATCGCACAATCCCGCTCGGCAAGCTCCGCATGGGAGATGATTCGATTTGGCGTTTGCTCGCTCGAGCCTTGTGTCGAAAAACGATGATGGTCGAAAATGAACTCGCGGGCTGTTTCCGGCTCGTTGCGGTTGAAGTCGACCGGTAAGAAGATGTCCAGAAAAGGAAATTGGCTGCGAGGGCCGATGCCGGCCCGAATGCTGGCTTTGACGTAGCGAAGAAGGAAGCGGGTGTCCCAATCTGTCCGCAGGTCGATCGCCAGATCGAAATCACCAGTCACCAGGGTTTGAAAGATGGCAGCCTTCCCGGCCACATTGACCTCTTCCTCGGTTGAATTGCGAGGAAAGGCATCGAAGGCGATCAGGTTGTCGGCCAAGCCCAGATTACGCGCCATGTCGATGTTCCATGAACCCACGACGAGCGTGATCTCCGCATCGGGAAACAAGGTGCGGACGCGTTCGAGCGGGCCCAGGCCTATGATGAAGTCGCCCAGGTGATCCAGTTTGAGCAGCAGGATCTTGCCGATCCGAGGCCGAACCGCGACTTCAGTTCGCGTCCGGGCCGGTTCGAAGGCGTAATCCGGCGTTTGCAGACGCGGCTTCGCTTGGCGCTCCTCGACGACGAGGGTGGGTGTCCATCGCGGTGCCTGGATCCTTTCCAGGACCAACACGACGTCGCTCTGGCCTGTCGGCCCCTGATCGACGTCCAGCGTGTAATCATAGTCCTTGTCCAGATCCGTCAGATAACGGACCCGATAACTATTCGGAGCAAGCGCTTCCTCGACCTCCTCGAGCAAGGAACGCGGCGTGTAAAGCCGTCGCTGACTTGGATCCCAGCGCGATGGAAGCGACAGCTGACGCTCGTGCAGAAAGGCATGCGGCACCGCAACAACCAGGTGGCCACCAATCTTGACGGAGGTGAACCATGTGCGCAGCAGCGATCGGTAATCGGCTGCCTTTTGCAACTGGAACGCCGCCACCACGACGGCCCGACTTGCTTCCGGAGCTTCAGGATCCCCGATCCGGACCTCGTCGACGGCCTTTCCCGACAGAAAGGAACTGAGAACGCCTTTGCGCATGTCCTCGATCCAGTTGGATCGATACTCCGTGATCGACACCTGCTGATTCGACGGGTCCAAAGCCTGCTCCTCCCCTTTCCCCGCTCAAGAGGATGTGATGTTGCTATCTGTACGACGCCGTCACGGCCCCGAATACGGGTGCCTGGACAATTAGCCGCTTGAGCCAATGCCGCAAATCCCCTGGTCGCCCGAAGTGGCCCGACGAGAAAGCCGGATGTCTTTACTAAGGATCGATCCTAAGATCGAGGCTGTTCCAGCGGCGTCCAGTGCCCGCGCAACCTGATCGTAAAGGTGACGATCCTGCTCGGTCATGTGCATCATGTAATCGAAGTGCCGGCCTGAATTCTGCCGGGACAGGAGGGGTTTGGAACGGTTGAACCGTGGCGAACGCGGCACGTTCCAGCGCTCCCGGAGCCAGCGCTCGTATCGCGCGATGTCCGTGATCTCGAAGTCGAATACCGCCAGATTGTTCAAGGCTTGGTCGGCACGTCCGGCGCCCAGGTGAGCGCACATCGGATTGGGCGGCACGAGGCGGGGATCGCGCAACACCTGTTCGGCCAAGCTTAGGCCGGCTTCATCCCGCAGGTCTGCCGGAACCGCACTCTCCCCGAGCAGCGACACCCAATGGCGAGTGTCGGGACGTCGCCGCTCCGGATCGGTCGTGATCCGGTGAACCACATAATTCGCGTTGGACAGCATCAGTTCGATCGGGTCACGCAGAACGGTTAAAAACCGGTCTCCGGCCCTTACGCCGATTTCGAGGCGCAAGGCTTCGAAGTCGATATGTCCATAGTAGAAGATGGTGTCCGTGAACCGGGCCATGTTGGCGTAGCCACCCAGGGTTCGCAGCAACTTGTCGGTTGAGATCCACTCGGTCGATCGCAGGGCCTCAGGGATGGACACGAAGCGCGGTGCGACCTGCATTTCGAGGTCGCTGCCCGCGCATTTCGGCAGATGAATGAAGACGAGCCGGCTCTTCTCAGCGAAAGCATTGAGGAACAAACCCGGCGAGCGCTGTTGGAATTCCGCGCCGCGCAGCGTGGCGGCAAAATCTGTCTGCCCGTTGTAGGACCCGCCACGTCGCAAACGACGAACTGATTCAGGCGCGCGGTCGAGCGCCGCAAAAGACACATCCGACGGCGTCATGGTCTCGAAATCGGTCCGCCCGAGAAGCGTGTCGAGACTGTTGTGTCGGCCAAGCAGGCTCAGCAGCGCGAAAGTGTCGCGCAGCCGGCGCGGCGACGGCAGGCGCAGGGCGTCCCAACCGTCGACCAAGTCTTCCGACGTCCGTGGTTGCCGAGGCAAGGGTGGCACTTTCCTGATCACACCGGAGGCCGAGCCGGTGAATGGACTATTCGAGAACGGTCTCGACATCGAGGGTCCCGCCGGAACGGACCGCAGGACGCCGGAGCAGACGTGTTTTTGCCGATGGCAGCGATCGGTGGCAACATGAATTTGGCCGTATGTCACTCATTCGCCGAGAGAATATCGAGCGGGCAGGGCGGGGTCACCCCTATCAGACGTTATTGCTCTTTCCGAAAACGGTCATTAGTTACGCTTCCATCCGTCTCGGAACCTGCCTCATCCTCGGTCGGTGCGGGACCTCGGACAGTTCGGTCCGCCAGGGAAAGACGGGGCTAGCCGGTGACTTGTGACATCACGATGATGATGGCGTCCAAGCTCCATGGATGCAGGACCAAGCTTGGCCGAAAGCCGTAGGATGCCATTGGCGTTTAAAAGTGCTCTTTACCGTTTCGCTCCGATGAGGGCGTCGGCGAAGTTTGCCGGCTTCCTGATCGAGCAAGCCGACCGCGCTCGCGATGCGCGCAGATTCAGGGACGCGGCGACGCTTTATGAGGAAGCGCTGAAACTTCACCCGCATGATGGTCCGGTCCATGTGCAGTGCGGCCACATGTTCAAGGAATCGGGCGATCTCAGGGAGGCAGAGGCGCATTACGGGCAGGCCTTCAGGCTCATGCCGGACGATCCTGAACTCGCCCTTCAGCTAGGCCATTTCTTCAAGATCGCGGGACGATTGGAGGAGGCTGAGTTCCATTATCGACGGGCCGTGCGGTTCAGGCCCGATTGGAGCGACCCAGCCACGGAATTGCGAAGCCTCGAGGAGAGCGCGGTCGGTTGGGCCCAGATAAGCGAACCGAATGGTGCGTCCCCCCAGGATTTCGATGAACTGGTACCTGAACTCGTGCCAAGTCCAGGTCGGGAAGCCGTGGCCGGGATCGCCAGCGGCCTATCCCTGCGCAGACTGGGCCGAATGGAACGCGGACCTTGGGGGACGTTGCGCACCTTGCGAGGCGTCGAGGCCATTCGCGGCTACAGCTTGGAGTCCGGCGAGTTGGCGGAACTCGAGGTGCTTCTCGACGATCGCGCACTCGCATGCATCGCGTTGCAGACTGATTCGAAACGCGACTCCCGTGGGCGTCGGAAATACGTCTTCAACATCTGGCATGATTTTACGAATGAGCAGGCTGGGCCGGGAACGCTGACGTTCCGGTTTCGCTCCGCGCATGCGGAAGTGGTCCGGACCTCGCGGGAGCGGGTCGTCGTCGCGCAGCCCCTTCGGGAGATCGATCACCCGTCGTCGGATGGGGTGGTCACCTCTGCGGAGGGAAGTTCCAAATTACTGACGGAGGACATCAACCGGCGTCCCAGCGTCGTGCGTTCGGCCAGGCGCGAGCTGTTCGAGAAGCCCCCCCGCAACATCCTCGTCCAGCGAGTGGACCAGCTTGGAGACATGGTCTGTTCGATCCCAGCCGTTCGCCGCTTACGGGAAATCTTCCCGCAAGCTCGCCTGATCGGCCTTTTGTCCCCGGCGAACGCGGAGCTCGCGGAAACGCTTGGCCTGTTCGACGAAGTCATCGTCGTCACATTTCCCGATGATCCGGTGGAACGGCGCCGGACCATGCCGTTGGCGGAGCAGAAGGTGTTGCGCGAAACGTTGCATCGTTTCGAATTCGATCTTGCGATCGATCTGTCGGAAAGCGCCGTGTCGCGGCCCTTGTTGATCCTGTCGGGAGCTCGTTTTCTGTATGGGTCCCGCCATGGTGAGTTCCCCTGGTTGTCGGCCGGTTTCGACGGGGGCACGCGTGATATAGCCGATGGCCTCGAGCGGGTGCCGCATACCAACAAGGTCATGGGTCTCATCGAGTGGCTGAATGTCATCGGCGGCAGCTATGCCAGCGTGGTTCGCCGGCCGAACCTCGACCCTGCCGTGTTGGTGCCCTTCGGGCTAAGCGCGACCGATCGGTTCATCGTGCTTCACACGGGGGCCCGCTTGGCCTTCAGCCGCTGGCCGCATTACGAAGCCTTGGCGTCGTCTCTCCTGGAGCACACGGACCTCAAGGTCGTCATCATCGCCGATGACCCGTGTCCAACCCTCCCGAACGAGCTTCTAAACTCGCCGCGCTTCATGATGCTGGATCGTAGGCTGACGTTCGATCAACTCGACGGTCTCGTTTCGTTTTGTCAGGCTTTCGTCGGAAACGACTCGGGACCCAAACATCTGGCGGCGCTCAGGGGCGCCAAGGTCGTTAGCATCCATTTAGCCCGGATCAATTGGAACGAGTGGGGCCAGGAGAACAGCGGCTACATCATCAGTCGCAAGGTGCCCTGCGCGGGATGCTCCATCCATCACGACCCGGAAGAATGTGGCAAGGATTTCGCCTGCATCACGAACATTCGAACCGAGGAGGTCCTCAACGCCACATTGGCGGCTCTCGGCTTCAAGCCTGGCGAGCCTCGTTCAACGGCCGCCATGGATGCCGGTTCGAAAACAAGCTATCGATTTGAAGGTTGAAGCGAACGAACATGCATCATTTCGACTTTCATGACCGCCGCATCCTCGTGATCGGCGACCTTATGGTGGACAAATATCTCGACGGCTTCGTCGGGCGGATCTCGCCGGAAGCGCCGGTTCCGATCCTTTTGAGCAGGTCGGAGAGAACGGTCCTGGGGGGAGCCGCAAATGTCGCGGCAAACCTCGCCTCCCTGGGAGCCTCGGTCGAGTGCATTGGCGTGATCGGCACCGATGACGTCGGGAGCGATCTCGTCCGTCTTCTCAATGAGTTCCCGAATGTCGGCACGGGTCACCTGGTTCGAGACGTCGGGCGGCCGACAACCTGCAAAACGCGTGTGATGAGCGGGCTCCACCAGCTGATCAGAATCGATGCCGAGTTCAACGCGTCCATCTCAGAGGATATCGAGGCGGCCGTGATGCGCGCGTTCGAGCATATCCTTCCCTGGGCTGAGGCGGTGGTCATCTCGGATTACGCCAAAGGCCTTTGCACCGATGGGGTCCTGAGGGGCGTCATCGAGGCTGCCGCCGAGGCCAGGAAGCCCTCCATCATTGATCCCAAGCGTCGGGACTTCCGGATCTATCGCGGCGCGAGCATCCTCAAACCGAACCGGCGCGAACTGACCGAGGCCACGCAACGACCCTGCGAGACGGATGCCGAGGCGGAGGCCGCCGCGTCCGTTGCCATCGATCAGACCAGCGCGGCCATTCTCCTGACCCGCTCGGAGCATGGCATGTCGTATTTCGAGCCCGGGCAGAAGGTGCATCATCTGCCCACGGCCGCGCGCGACGTGTTCGACGTTTCGGGTGCCGGCGATACGGTCATGGCCCTGCTTGCGCTGGGCGTTGCGTCACGGCTTCCCATTCCTGAAACCATGCGCCTGGCCAACGCGGCCGCCGGCATCGTGGTGAGCAAGGTCGGAACCGCCAGGGTCACCGTCGCGGAACTCGATGCCGTCCTCGATATCGAGTCCCATCGCGGTGGTCCCGACAAGGGCGCCTTGGTGTCGCTCACCGACGCGGCACGCCGCAGGGCGGAATGGCGGCAGCTTGGGCTCACGGTGGGGTTCACGAACGGCTGTTACGACCTTTTGCATCCTGGCCACGTGTCACTGCTCAAGCGGGCGGCGGAGAACTGCGACCGGCTGATCGTGGCCATCAACAGCGACGAGTCGGTCCAACGTTTAAAAGGGCCGACTCGCCCCGTTCAGCATGAGGCGGCGCGCGCGTATGTGCTGGGAGGGCTCAGCTCCGTAGACCTCGTCGTCATCTTTCAGGAGGATACGCCAGCCGAGGTCATCGACGTCCTGCTTCCGGATCTTCTGGTCAAAGGCGCCGACTACAGCGTCGAGCAGGTGGTCGGAGCAGAAACGGTTCGGAAGGCCGGTGGCCGCGTGCTCCTCGTGCCGCTGATCCCCGATCAGTCGACCACGTCGATGATCCACCGCGCTCACGCGCCGAGTACCAGAAACCGTCTGGAGCCGGCACTCTCAACGTCCGCCTGAGACCCGAGGTCGGGGCAGGGATCGAGGATCCTCCGGCCTACGGCAAGCGCTCACGACCTGATGGTCAAGAATATCGCGCGCAACGCTGGTTGCCCAGGACAGGCTCTCGGTCGACGGCAAGATGGTCCTGAAAGGGTGAAAGTTGATCGCACGAAATTTCACGGGTGGGTCCACCCTCTTGATCGCTGGAGCGAACACGGCACGAGACGATGGGCGGTTTCGCGACGCGGCCGCGCTTTACGTCGAGGCGCTCCGCCTGAAGCCGGGGGTTGGACAGATCCACGTGCAAGCGGGCCACATGTTCAAGGAGGCGGGCGATTTCGAACAGGCCGAGCGCCATTATGGCGAAGCGCTCAGGTTGATGCCGGACGATGCCGATCTGATCCTTCAGCTCGGACACTTCTACAAGGTGTCCGGCCGGCTGAACGCCGCCAGCGAAAGCTATACCCGTGCCGTGGAGCTTTCCTCCGGTAAGCCGGCCGCTCAAGACGAGCTCAACAAACTGCATGTCGCCGGCTGGCGCCCCGGAAAACAACCAAAGCGCGAACAGCCCGTCATTGTCCCCGAGGATCTGGACCCGGAAGGACGTCCCGACGATCTGAAGCTTGCAACGCTTTATGGCCAGCTGGCGCCCGAACTCCTGCCA
>CALMOK010000335.1:5777-13365 GCA_937871825.1 uncultured Alphaproteobacteria bacterium | reverse complement strand
CCATCAGGCAGTTCGGAGTCGAACAGAACACCTTCTGGGGTCAAAAGCACGTGGCTCGCGGCATTGAGGCGATCAGGGGCGTGGCGGTTTCCAGAGCCTCGCTTCTGGAGCTGCAGGCCCGGGTGAACGGCCTGCCCATCCATCGCGGTCCGCTGAAAGGCCCCTACGAGCTTGAATACGAGCCCGATAAGAGCCGGATCCACAAATATACGTTCAACATCTGGTCCGATTTCTCGAATTTCGCGCCTGGCCTTTACGAGCTTGAACTGACCTTCACGGTCGCCGGGGAGAAAAGCCGGACTTTCAAGGAGGAGTTCGTTGTTGAAGCTCCGCTGGCCGAGGCGGACCATCCGGATTCGGACGGCGTGATCGAACTGTCGCCCGATGTCAGCAGCTCGATCGAGCAACAGATCCTCGCGCGACCGAGCGTGGTCCGTCCGGCCGAACGCCCGAACCAACTCGGCGAGATCCGCAGCATCCTCGTCACGCGGTCGGACCAGCTCGGCGATCTCGTGGCGTCGATCCCAGGCATCCTGAAACTTCGCGAGCTTTTCCCCGACGCCACGCTTGTTGGCATATTCGGTCCCGCAAACGTCGATCTGGCGCGAACACTCGGCGTGTTCGATGCCGTGATCGTCGTCAACCATGCCGAACAATGGCATCAGCGGATCAGGGCGCTATCCCTGCCTGAGCAGCAGGAGATTCGTGACAAATGCGCGCCCTATCGGTTCGACCTCGCGATCGACCTCGCGCAAAGCCTCATGGGCCGGCCGTTGCTTGCACTGTCGGGAGCGAGGCTGCTGTACGGCTTCCGGGACCCGCAATGGTCGCGCCTCTCGATGAGCTACGACGACGCCTTCTTCGATCCGAAGAACCGGCGCGAGGTCGCCACCCATTCGAAGCGCATCCTCAACATGATCGAACGGCTCGGCACGCTGAGGAGCGAGGCCGGAAAGATCATCAGGCGGCAGGATCTGGCGCGCGACCGTCTACATTCCTACGGGGTCACCGACATCGACCGCTTCGCCGTCCTGCATACGGGTGCCCGCATCGTTTGGAGCCGATGGGCCCACTTCCTGGAGCTCGCGTCGCGGCTGTTGCGGGACACCGACCTCAAGGTGGCGATCTTCACGGGCGATCCGGAGCTTCGAAACAACCTGCCGCCGGATCTCCAAGGGTCCGACCGGTTGATCATCCTGGACGGGCAACTTCCCTTCGATGATTTCGACGCGTTCCTGTCCTTCTGCTCGGTCTATGTGGGCAACGATTCCGGTCCCAAGCACCTCGCCTCGCTGCGGGGCGTTCCTGTGGTCAGCATCCACTCGGCGCGGGTCAACTGGAGTGATTGGGGCCAGGAGCACACCGGGGTCATCATCAGCCGAAAGGTGCCGTGCGCCGGCTGTCACATCTACCACGACCCGGACGAGTGCGGGAAAGACTTCGCCTGCATGGCGATCGGCTTCCAGGAGGTTTACGATGCCGTCCGCCGCTACGTCTGACGAGGCGGGGCATTTCGAATCCAGCATGGAAACATCCCTCGCGGTCCTGCAGATGCGACCGGCCCTGCTCGCGTCAGCCCATGGTCCGAGCGTGCAGGACCAGCTCGATCTGGCCGAAGTCTGCCTGTCGGCCAATTTGCCGAGCGCCGCCCGCCTGTTGTTCGAGGCCGCCTTCGTCCACCAGGGCTTCTCGCGTCAGATGCTCGCCGCTCAGTCGCGGATCGCGGCGCGAACAGGCCTATGGCCTGGAACATCCGTCGCGGCTGACTGCGGGCCGGCCCATGCCGGAACGGTTGGGATCGCGATCGCCGACATGCGCGCTTTGGCACGAGCCGTCGGCGGACGCATGGCTCGGGCCATGGCGAGCCGACAACGTCGCGACAACACGGAGCCCTCGCCCCACAGCACCAGCATGTCCCTCCAGGCTTCGGCTAATTCTTCCGTTCCCGGCGATCTTGAACAAGCCTTGCATGCTCTGTTTATCTGGCTGAGGGGCGAAGCCGTCCCGGGCCGTTGGGGCACCCCCGAAGCGCTTATCACATTCTTGACGGGCCTCACCCGACGCTCGCCCGCCTTTGATCACCGATGGTTCGCGTCCGCCTCGCTTCCTTTGCTCGCGTCGGCAGTGGCCTTCGCGAGCCTTCGCGAGTTCCTGCTTGCCAATCGTGATCTGATGGCGGAGCCGCTCGGGTCGCCTGAGCTTCTCCGCTGCGCGGCTGGCCTCGACAGCAGCGGTCTCGGTCCATACTTCTCCAACGTGCAACGTCTTGCGAGGAAAAGCAGAGACGTGTCCGAACTGGCCTATGTCGCCGTCGATGCCGCCGCCGCCGAGGGTGTCGCGATCGGGCCCGAGCCGTGGATCGCCTTGTTGTCCCGGAGTTGTGCCACAGCCCTGCTTTCGGAAATCATCGACGATCTGGGAGATCGCAATGCCCTGCCGGCGCTATCGATCCTTTTCGATCGAGCGGCGAGCCTTCCGGACAACCGGATCGATCTCAGCCTTATCACGCGTCTTCGAGACACGGCGTTGGATTGCCTCGATTACGATCTCGCGTCCCGTGCCCAAGCGGTCGTGGTTCGCTTGAAGCCGGCCGCATTGCAGGAATTGCTCATGCTTGGTGACATCGACGGAACAGCAGGGCGGATTAATGCGGCCGAACAAAGCTTCGTCGCCTATCTCGAATTCGTGCCCGGTGATGAGAACGCCACCGAGCGGCTCATGGCGCTGCGGTCGCGCAAGTTCAGCCCGTTTCGGATCGCGCGTGGGTCAGGAACGCCTCACGAACGCCGGCTGAACCGTTCACGACAGAAGCTCGGAACATCGTAAATCATGGAATGGCAGGGCCTCGCCTCGCGGGGCGCAGCCCGGCCCGCGGAGTCAATTGCTCAAGCGCTCTTGAACAGTTCACCCAGGAAGTTGCGCGTAATTTCGCTGCGCCGTTCCACGGTTGCCGACAAATCCTGTGTCAGGGCATGGAGCAGTTCGGCAAACCGATCGACCCGGCCGTGGACGAGCACGTGCGAGTCGCTGTTGACGATGGACAGTGAAATGCCGGGCAGGTCGGCGATGCGAAGGACGTGCAGGTAGTCCATCCAGAAATGCGCCGTGGCCGGGTTGCCGTATTCGCTCGCCGCGATCACGACGTTCTTCGACGCGCCGGTATCGACGCTCTCCAACAACCGGGCCCGTGCGTCGATGAGGTCGGGCGGCGCCGACAAGGCCCTGACGCCGACGAAGTGGATCGTGCTCTTGGCCGCGGCGTCCGAGAAGGTTTGTGGCGCGCAGGCCACCAGCGTCGAGCCTTCCAGATAGGTCGACGCGATAAGGGCCGCATAGGCGCCGGAGGATTGTCCGAACAACAAGGCCCGGCGTGACCCGACCTCATCGCGAAGGAAGCCCCGGCAGAAGTCCCTTAGTTCGGGCACGAGAGGGGAGCCCTGGTACCACCAGCTGACAACGTCCTGAACGTAGATCACGCGTCCCCGGAGCTGTCGTGCCGCAGCCAGCATGTGAAAGCGTTCCAGGTTCCCCGCAAAGATGATCGTCGCGTGGTCGTGATCCCCGCCATCGTCGATGACAACGCAGCCGACGGATTCCGAGCGGGCGTTCAGCTCCGTTATGAGGTCGCGCAAGGCTTCCCGGGACAGGTCGGCGAGACAGAGTTGTCGTCGTTCGACGGCAACGGGCGCAGGAATGGTCGACGGCTCCGCAGGTGGAACAGCCGGGTCCGGCTGTTCTGCGCCATTGGTCGGCCTGCCGAATGGTTTCAGACGTGCCAGGAGGCCTCGGAGCGTCAAGGTGTTCCGTGTATTTCTTGACGCCCGGGCCGCTGTCCCGGGCATTGGTAACTACCCTGGCTGACCGTCGTCATTGCAGGAAAGCCGGTGGAAACAGGCAGGGCCGGAACCCGATCGGCATCGCTCGGGAGCGTGCGCCTCCAGCAGATCGGTCCATTCATGGCCAACTCGGCTCGATTGCCGCGACGTCGCCTTCGACCAGCTCCGCCATCGTTCGAAGCGGCGCGTCCCAGGCCTCGATAACGGCGCGCCGGTCCTTCGCGTCCTCGTCCCATGTTTCGAACCGCCGCGCCACGGACGCGCAGAACTCGGGAACGCTGTTCAACGTTTCGATCGTGAACTCACGGTGGGCCTCAATGTCGGACGCGACCACATCCAGCCCCATGGCAAGCGCCTGACCGATGCCGAGGTTGTACCCTTCCCACTCGGATAGGTTCATGTACAGGTCGCTCGCGACGTATAGATCGATGAGTTCGGCATCCGAGATGTTTGCGAAGGTGACCAAGTTCATGGCTTGCGCTTCTGCCACGTCCTCCTCCTTGCCTTGTCCGGCCAGCAGGAAGCGAACTTTTCCGGCGAGCTCCGGATGGCGATAGGGCAGATCGGACGCGACCGCGCCGTAACGGTCGATGCCCTTGTAAAGGCGTTCGCCCTCGCCGAAGCGGCAAACGTTCAGGATAACGAAGCAGCCCTCCAGGCCAAGCCTTGCCCGCAAGCCACGCCGCCTGGCCGCTGCCTCGACCGACCAGCTGGCCAGATGCGAATTGCCGTTGCGGATGACCTGCGCGTCGGCGCGGAACTGATGATTGTAGATGGTATGGGAAATCGTGAAGACCCGCTTGGCCAGCGGAGCGCAAAACCGCTTCTCCCAATCCACCGCTTCACGGACCTGCCAGTCCGGAAACAGGCGCGGGGCCGGTTCTCCGTGATCGACGAAATAAAGCAACGGCTGCGAACCCAGAAAGCGCGCCACCGAAAAAAAGGGCGGGGTGTGCGCGACAACACAATCGATCCCGTTCTCCACGGCGTAAGCGGCCGCGGTTTCCGCCGTCCAAAGGTTCGCGCGCTGAAAATCCCGGTAGGGTGCGTCCCCGGTCCGCATCGGCCCTCCGATGATGACGTCCCACCCACGATCGCGGAACATCAGGGCCTGTTGCAGGACAACCTTGGCGACGCCATGGCCGAGGCCATGAACTCGGCTCAGCAAAAGCATGCGTCGCTGGCCCGGACGTGAACGGCGCCAGGGGCGGATGATCCGGGGCGGCGTCGCAACATCCCCGATTTTCTGCAAGGAAAGGTTCGGGGAGTAGTACGGGTCGTCGCGGAACAGGGCGCTGAAACGTTCGCGAACATAGGTGGCTTCGCGCAGATTTCGCTGCTGCCTTAATCGCGTGCCGTCGAAACCCCGTGACTTCGACTCGTGGTGATAGAAGAGCGGCTCGGCGACATACATATTGCGGTAGCCAGCCGCGTAGGCCTCGGCGCAGAGTTTGACGTCGTTGAACGCAACCGCGAGGATCGGATCGAACCCGCCCAGTTCGTCGAACACCAGCCGCCTGATCGAAAGGCATGCGCCTGTGACAGCAACCAATTCGCGGGTCACGTCGACCTTGGCGGCCTGTTCACCATCGACGCCGATGAGGTAATGGGCGCCGACCCCCTGGATCCCGAGCACCACGCCGCCATGCTGGACGGTATCGTCGGGATAAAGCAATTGGGCGCCGACAACGCCGGTGGTTGGCCGCCCTGCGAAGTGGACGAGCTTCTGCAGCCAATCACGCTGCTTGACCACCATGTCGTTGTTCAGGAACACGAGGATCTGGCCCGTCGCGCTCGCCGCACCGGCATTGCAAACCTGAGAGAAGTTGAAGGGGCCGGACGACCGGACCACAACCGCGGCCTTGGTGGCGTCCAACTCGGCGAAGTACGACAGCGTTTCGGTTTCCTCCGAGTCGTTGTCCACGACAACGATCTCGATGAGTTCCGATGGATAGTCGGTCCCCTTCCCAATGCTTTCGATGCAGTCTCGCAGGAGTTCGCATCGATCGCGCGTCGGGATGACGATGGAAACGCTGGCCGGTTCAGTTGCCGTCCCGTCGTCGGCGTCGATTGGGCGAGCCGCATGGTGCAGGCCCATTCCGGGCTGGTCCGTCATCGCCAAGTCGGCGATGTCGGCGACTTGCTGAAAGAGAAGAAATGGCGCGCGCGCGACCATTTCGACCGGAAGCGCCAGCAGGTAGGCGGCCCAGGCTTTTTCGGGTTCGCCACGGGTCGCGGCCTCGATGGCCTCGGACAGGATGGCCCGATGCCCGTCGCGAAGAACCGTGCCCACGACGGCGCCGGCATAGGGCAGGCGCTTCATGTATTCGGGCGACATGACCGGCTTGAAGAAGGGCTTTGTCCGCGCCCCGGCGCTGTCGATGAGCGTGTGGTCCGCATAGACCGCCTGGCTGCCCGCCCTCAGGGAGTTCGACAACACATAGGCAGCGTGTGGGCGCATCAGGGTTGGGCCGGCACACAGCAGCACGATGGCCCCATCGGGCAATCCCGCAAGGAACGGCCCCGCTGATGCGACCGAGACATGCGGACGTTCTCCGATCCGGCTCAGGGCGGCGGCCCATTCAGGTTCGGACACGTCGTCGCCGCGAACCAAGCGCAAATCGAACAAGGCTCCGACCTGCCCGGTCCACGCCCCGATTATGCGGCCGAGCACGCCAAGGGCGTCGGCATCGATTACGTGGAAGGCGGTTATCGCGGGGTCGCCATCCTGACGGTCGGACGCGATGTGGTCCATGTCGTCCTGAGTCAGCGCGTCAAAGGCAGCAAGCCAACGCTCGTATTTTGGACGGCCGACACCGGCATAGCCGAGCGGCATTCCGATGCGCACGAAATGTTCGATGGCCGTTCGAGCATCGTCCTCGAAGCCGGGATGGTTCTCGCGATAGAAATCGGTATCGAAAGCGGGACCTGGATCGCGGCCCTCATGGGCACCGTAGCAAAGGAAATGCTGGATGGGGCGCAGACCGGACAAGCCCACGTCCCTGTTGCGCTCCAGGTACCAAGCCTCGTCGAACAGGTTGCTCTGCTGCATCAGATAGCCGAGCGACTCGTCGTCGTCCGGCATCCAGGCCCGCTCACGCTCCTCGGGCTTGAGGTTGGCGAGGGCATGCAGGAAAGCCGGAACGGTTGACGTCTTGGCTTTCGGGAACCGGCGAAGATAGTTCGCGGGGCTGATGTACGGCGAGGGTGCGCGAAGTTCCTCTAATCCGTGCCGGCAGAAATGATTGAGGCCCCCGCCCGGAAATGTCGCGACGTCAGGATAGCGGTAAAGATACCACGCGGCATCGAACAAACCGGATTCCACCACGGGCTGAAGGGTGTCCGGATCGGAGTTGGCCTGATCCTCGTCATCCGCCTCGGCGTTGCTGGTGTCTGGGCTGGGCGGCGCTGCGTGGGGATGGTCGTTTTCCGCGACCTCATGGTGGACCAGCACCTGCTTGCGCCGAAATTTCCCAAGAAACTTCATGTCCGCCAAAACGCTGGTTATGCTTGGATCCCAACATGGTTGCTGGGTTGTCGCAGTTGGCTCTTCGCCGGGCAGACTTCTGGCACGCCGACAAGGGACAGGCAAGCCGCAGGGTCGAACCGCTTGGATGGGCAAAGCCGACACCCGCGTGGCTCAATCGCCGCACCCGTCCACCTTCTTCAAGCTTCACCTTTGACGCCCCCCCTGGTTCCAGTAGGTTGCTGTTAACCTCTTGTTAAGAGGTTAACAGCAACCTACTGGAACC
>CALMOK010000335.1:0-5767 GCA_937871825.1 uncultured Alphaproteobacteria bacterium | reverse complement strand
CGATCAATAGTGTTCCGTCGCCACGTGCGTGCGGCTGTTTGCGATCCTTTGCCGGTCCTGCGGTTCGCCGCGCTGGTGGCAGCGATCCTTGCCGCAACGCTCGATTCGTCCGCCGCCCAGGTCCGGACCCTCCCGCGCACGGGCGGAAACGCCGTGCTCAGCCACGTCAAGCTGACGGTCAACAAGTCGCAAACCATCAAGGTGTCGGGCGCGTTCGCCGATGTGCTGGTTGGCTCGTCCGAGATCGCCGACGTGGTTCCAATCAGCGACCGCACGATCTACCTGCTTGGCAAGAAGGTTGGCACCACCAACGTTTCCCTGATCGACGCCGACAAGAGGCTCGTCGGCCTGGTCGACGTCGAAGTCAGGCCAGATGTCCAGGCCATCGCCTCGCAGGTTCGTCAAAGCACCGGCGAGCGGGGACTGACGGTCGACAACCAGGGCGACCGCATCCTTCTTGGGGGCCTCGCCGAGGACGCGCCCACCGTCGACAAGGCCATGCAGGTCGCTCCTCCCGGAACCGTCAACCTGACCCAGGTGAAGTCGCCGCAACAGGTCATGCTGAAGGTCCGTTTCGTCGAGGTGGATCGGACGGCCGGCCGCAGCCTTGGCGTGCGCTTCGAATTCGGCGGTCGCAGCACCATCGCCACCACCGGGAACTACGGCGCCACCACGACGGTCAGCAGCACGGCGGGGCAAACCGGGTTCCTATCCGGGCTCATCGGAACGACGGTGAGTTCGGCCGCCACCGGCGCCGTTCCGTTCGCGACGGTGGTGCAGTCGCTTTCAGGCTCCTCGGGTCAACTCGATGCCTTCATCAACGCGCTCGAAACGAAAGGCTACCTCCGCCAACTGGCCCAGCCCAACCTGATCGCCATGTCGGGTGAGCGCGCGGAATTCCTTGCTGGCGGTGAAATCCCGATCCCGATCGCCAATCAGACCTTCAACGGCTCGCCCGAGATCACCGTTTCCTACAAGGAGTTCGGCGTGAAGCTGGCCTTCACCCCGACGGTTCTTCGGAACGGCCAGATCCACCTTCAGCTCGAACCCGAGGTGAGCGCCATCGATCCGACGCTTGCGGTCGCGGTGGGCGGCGGCGTTTCGGTTCCAGGGCTCTCGAAGCGCCGGGCCAAGACAAGCGTCGAATTGCGCGACGGCCAAAGCTTTGCGATCGCCGGGCTGCTTCAAACGCAGAGCAATCGAACCATCGAGCAACTGCCCTGGCTGGGCTCTGTTCCGGTTCTCGGCGCCTTGTTCCGTAGCACGGCGTTTCAGGACAACGAGACGGAACTGGTCGTGATCGTCACACCGGAACTCGTCCGTCCCGCCCGGCCTGGGCAGCCGCTCGCCTCGCCGCTCGACACGACGTTGCCGGCCAACGATGTCGACCTTTTCGTTGACGGGAAAACGGACGTGAAACGCAACGCGCGAGCGTTCGCGACGGCCCGCGGCGGGGTGATCGCGCCCTACGGGCACATCCTCGAGGGGGCGGGGGTTGCGGCGGCCGTGTCAAGCCAAGCCGCTGTTCAATGAAAGCGTCATCTCTGCATCGAACCCTCGCGATCGCCCGCGTCACGGTGGCTTTGGGGACGATCGGCGTCGCTTGTGGTTCCTGTTCCGAACAGTATTTGGCCCGTCGCGACTCGCTTGCGGTTGGCACCGGTGACGCGGTGCAGGCCAACATCGCCGCGCAAGTGATCGACCCCTGGCCCGCTCACGCGCAAAAGACGGAAATGGCCACCGACGGCCAGCGTGCCCAGCATGCGGTGGAGGATTACAGGAACCCGTCAAGCACAAACGCCCCTTCGGCGGCACCGACGTCGACGTCAGTGGGGGCAAGCGGTGGAGGCGTGCCGACCACTCGCTGAGGCTTCTCTCCACCTCCGATGAGAGGTCAGCCTCGTCTTGCGACGCGCGTGAGTGGCCGGTTCCATGTGGCTCGTGCAAGTGACGGTCTCCCTCATGGTCTGTTCCATCCTGGTGTGGGTGGCGATCGAGGACCTGAGATCATTCATCGTCCGGAACAGTCTCGTGGGCCTTCTGGCCGCCTGCTTCGTTCTCCACTGCCTTGCGGGCAACCACCTTTCGGACCTGCTGCCGCATTTGCTGTTCGGCCTGGTGGGACTGGCCCTGATGGTTGGCGCATTTGCCCTGCGGGCCGTCGGCGGCGGTGACGTCAAACTGATCTCAGCCGCCCTGATCTGGGTTGGGCCGGAGGGGGCCGTGCTTTTCGCGCTTCTGCTGGCGGTACTCACCCTCGCCTATGCGGCCGGCGCGCTGATCGGCTGGTTCCCCAAGCGTCGATCGGGTTCGGCGACGGTGATCCCGTTCGGACCCAGCATCGCGGCGGCCTGGATGGCGTACCTGGGGGTGACGGCGTCGCTGTGAGCCCGGGCGGGCCGATGAACCCTGTGCATAGGTCGGGTTTCCCGATTTGTTGCTCGCGAAACTTAAAAAAGCCTTTAGAATTGTGAACATGGGCCAGTCAGGTTGGGGCCGCCCACGAGCGCGAGGCGAGTGAAAATGAAGCGTATCCTGCAGCAACTCTATAAGGACGAGTCGGGCGCCGCGATGGTCGAGTACGCGCTGCTGGTGGCTTTGATCGCCCTTGTCGCGATCGTCGGTGTTTCGGCGACGGGTGCCAGCATCAACAACCAGTTCGCCAAGATCAGCTGCAAGATCGCAACGCCGTCGGCGGCTTGCGACCAGTGATTTTCGGATCCAGGTTCTCCCTGGTCATTGCGCTGGTTATCGGCGGTTTGGCGGCTTTCCTGGTGCGGGCCACGGTGCAGAACATGGCTTCCGCATCGGGCCGTGCCGGTTTGACCACCACTATCGTGGTGGCCAAGAAAGCCATGCCGTTCGGCACGCCGCTGACGGCCGACAACCTGCAGGAAGTGGCTTGGCAATCCGTCGATCCGCTTGAGGGGTCATTCGCCAAGGTGGGCGATCTCATCAAGGATGGGCGGCGGCTTTCGCTGACCTCCATTCAACATAACGAGCCGATCCTCGCGTCACGCGTGACGGGTCCCAACCAACGGGCGACACTTTCGACCCAGTTGGACGACGGGATGAGAGCCGTGACGATCCGGGTCGACGAGGTTCGCGGCGTCGCCGGCTTCATTCTGCCGGGAGACCGGGTCGACGTGATCTCGACGCGCGGCGAAGGGGGGCAGGACTCAAACGCCTATGCCGATGTGCTGCTGCAGGACGCCAAGGTGCTTGCGGTCGATCAACTGGCGGACGAGCGGCAGGATAAGCCGACGATCGCCCGGGCGGTGACACTTCAGCTCGATGTTCAGGACGCCCAGAAGGTTATCCTCGCGCAGGGGATCGGCCGTTTATCGCTCGCCTTGCGGCAGGCCAATGCGGTTGGCGAAGACAGTTCGAGCCGGGTGACGGTGAGTGATCTCGGCGGGACGCCACAACCAGGGCGCGATCGCCTGGCCGAAGTCGACAAGCAATTGAGTGAGTTGAAAGCGGCCTCGGAGGCGGCGCGCGCCCAGGCTGACAAGACCTTGGCCCAGAAACTCAGCGAACTCGAAGCGCGTATCCGAGGTGAAGTACAGCCCAAGCCGGCCTCGACACCCTTTGCATTGTCGGCGCCGCCTTCGCCCAAGGTCTCGCCGAGCTCCGTCATCAACGTCATTCGAAATGGGTCGAAGACCGAAACCTACACGGTTGCGAACGAGCACTGATCTGCGCGGCATAGCCGGTCAAGCCTGTTGCCGTTCCATTCAGCCGTGCCGTGATCTGCGGTGGTCGAGCAATCCAGGGCCCTGCGGATACGAAAGGGAGAAGACGTGCAGTGCTTCCTGGTGGGCGCGGTGAACGATGGGGTTCGGGTTGAACTCGCGAGCCTGATGCAGGAACGTGGATCGACGTTCGCCGTGGTGCCGAGCCTCGGCGAGCTGCGGACAAACGCCCACTTCGCCGAGTCATTTCGTCCGCTGGTCGTTTTTCCGGAAACGGACGCTTTCCCCATGAACGTCGATGACGTCATCGAGTTCACCAAGGAGCAGGGCGGGCGGACGTTCGTGGTCTGCCTGGCCGACGCCATGCAGTCCAATGACTACAAGCGGCTCGTGCGCACCGGAACCGCGGAATGGATCGCCTGGCAGGATCATCGTCACGAGTTCGGCGAGCTTCTGGCCCGGCTCGATGCCGCGAACGCGTCCGACCGCACGGCTGCCGTTCTAAGCTTTCTGCCAAGCAAGGGCGGGGTCGGCAACACCACCCTCGTGACCGAGGTCGCCACCTATCTGGCGAACAGGCGCAAGCGCACCAGTGCGCGAGTGGCCATCCTGGACCTCAATCTCCAAGGAGGCACGGTCGCCGACACGCTGGACATCGAGCCGCGTTTCGCCATCACGGAAATCGTGGACCGACCGGAGCGGCTTGACGAGCAACTGGTCGACATTTTCACGAGCCGTCACTCCAAGAACCTGGACGTGTTCGCCAGCCCGCTCAGCCGCCTGCTGCCCCACGTCATAAAACCCGACATCATTTTCGCCTTCATCGACACGGTCGCGAGCCGCTACGATGCCATTCTGTTCGACCTGCCGGCTCAGTGGCTGTCCTGGACCGATGATCTTCTTCGTGGTTCGGACGCCGTGATCGTGTCCGGCGGGGAGCGCGTGCCCGCCCTCCGTAAGCTGGGCGCAGTCCTCAACCACATCGACGCGCTTGGCATATCCGACACAAAGGTCGCCACGGTGGTCAACCGCGTCGATGCCGATCTGTTGGGCCGGATTTCCCGCCGCAACCTGGTTGAGCGAGCGCTGCCGAAGCGGCGCACCTTCTATGTCCGGGAGGACCGGAGCAATCTCGGCAACGCGTCGGATGTCGGGCGACCCTTGCTGGACCTCGTGCCGAACAGTCGGGTTTCACGCGACATCAAACGCCTGGCCGAATGGGTCGAGACGCTCGCCAACCACACGCAGATCCCGAATCACAAAACGGCCCATTCGCGAGGAGCAACGGCGTGAGGGCTGGATTCTCGGACCGCTGGCGGACCTCCACCTCGGTGCCCGCCGCCGTCGAGGTGGAACGCAAGCCCGAGCGGGTGGTGCCGCCGCCCCCGCCCGTCAACGTGAGTGCTGCGGCCAGCTCGGCCCTCGTCAACGCCAAGGTCGAACTTCACGGCCGGATCATCGACGAGTTCAACCTGTCCCTGATCGACAGGACCTCGCCCGAAGACTTGGCGCGCCAAGTCACGCATTTTGTTGCGGAACATGCCCAGCGCGAGCGACTGCCCCTCAACCAGAAGGAACTTGAAACATTTGCCGCTGAGGTGCTAGACGAGATGGTGGGCCTTGGTCCGATCGAACCTCTCCTCAAGGACCCGACCGTCACCGATATCCTGGTCAACGCCCACATGTCTGTTTACGTGGAGCGCGGCGGTCAGCTTGAACTCAGTCCCGTCCGGTTCAAGGACGAAGCGCATCTTCTCCGCATCGTGAACAAGATGGTGTCGGCCGTCGGCCGCCGTGTCGACGAATCATCGCCCCTGGTCGACGCCCGGTTGCCGGACGGCTCGCGCGTCAACGTCGCCATTCGACCGGTCGCCGTGGATGGACCGCTCGTGTCGATCCGAAAATTCTCCAAGAAGCCGATTTCCATGGACCGCCTGGTCGAGCTGGGAGCGCTTCGACCCTTCATGGCGGACCTGCTCAAGGCGGCTGTCCAGGGGCGCATCTCGGTGGTGGTTTCGGGCGGGACCGGATCTGGAAAGACCACGATGCTGAACGCCCTCTCGTCCTATATC
>CALMOK010000334.1 GCA_937871825.1 uncultured Alphaproteobacteria bacterium | reverse complement strand
CCGCCATGCAGGCCAGCGGCAGACCGGCATGGGCGGCGCTTTCAACCTCGGGACTTCGCTCGCTCGATCTGCCGCGCGACATTGGCGACGTGATCGTGCTCGCCGATGGCGACGAACCCGGCGAGGCGGCGGCGCAAGTTTGCGCGCGGCGCTGGCAGCGCGAGGGGCGCCGCGTTCGGATCACCCGCCCGCCGCAGGGCAAGGACTTCAACGATCTGCTCAAGGCCCGCAATCACTCTCTCACGGAGGGCGCGCGATGAACAACGACGCCATCCCTGAACCCGATCAGATGATCGCCGACGCCATCGACGGCGCCGAGGAAATTCCCGATTCACTGGCGGGCCTGGCCGAGAAGACTGTAGCCGATCCGGGCGCGCCCTTCATGCCGGAAGCGCTGGAGGCGCTCGCCGCACTCAAGCGGGACAACCGCGCCGCATTTGAGGGGCTGCGCTCGCAACTGAAGAAAGCCGGATGCCGGGTGACGGCTCTCGATGACGCCATCGCCGAGGAAAACGGCGACGCGGGCGGGCGCGGGCCGACGCAGGCCGATATCCTGATCGGCCTCGCGCAAACCGCCGAGCTGTTCCATACGGCGGACGGCGCGGGCTTCGCCGACCTCGACATCAACGGCCATCGCGAGACCTGGCCGATCCGCGTCAGGAGCTTCCGCCGCTGGCTTGCCCGCCGCTTCTTCGAGGAGACGGGCGGCGCGCCGAGTTCGGAAGCGCTGCAATCGGCACTGAACGTCATCGAGGCCAAGGCGCATTTCGATGCGCCGGAACGGCAGGTCCATATCCGCGTCGGCGGGCTCGACGGCCGGCTCTATCTCGACCTTGGCGATGAAACATGGCGTGCCGTTGAGATCGACGCCACCGGCTGGCGCGTCATCGAGAACCCGCCCGTCCGCTTTCGCCGCGCATCCGGCATGAAGCCGACGCCGATCCCCGTGGGCGGCGGTTCGATCGAAACCTTGCGCTCGTTCCTCAATGTCCAAACAGACGCCGATTTCGTGCTGGTGGTCGCCTGGGCGCTCGCCTGCCTGCGCAACCGCAGTCCCTATCCGGTGATCGTGTTGTCGGGCGAGCAGGGATCGGCGAAGTCCACCTTCTCGGCGATTTTGCGGGCGCTGCTCGATCCCAACACCGCGCCGCTTCGGGCCTTGCCGCGCGAGGATCGCGACCTTTTCATCGCAGCCAGCAACGGCCATGTGCTCGCCTTCGACAATGTATCGGGCCTGCCCGCCTGGATTTCAGACACGCTTTGCCGCCGCCTTGCCACGAGCGGCGGCTTCGCGGTGCGCCAGCTCTAGTCCGATCAGGACGAAGTGCTGTTCGACGCTGCCGGCCGGTGATCCTCAACGGAATCGAGGATATCGTCACCCGGCCAGACCTCGCCGATCGCGCCGTGTTCCTGACGCTCGAACCGATCCCCGAGGAACGCCGCCGCCCGGAGCAGGAATTGTGGACGGCGTTCGAGCTTGAGCGCCCGCGCATCCTCGGCGTGCTGCTCGACGCGGTGGCGAAGGGCCTCGCCGAACTGCCGCGCACAAGGCTCGACAAACTGCCGCGCATGGCGGATTTCGCCTTGTGGGCGACCGCCTACGAAACGGCGCTCTGGCCTTCGGGCGCGTTCTGGTCGGCCTATTGCGGCAACCGTGACGAGGCGGTGGATGGCGTGATTGACGCCGATCCGGTCGCTGCCGCCGTGCGGGCTTGATGCAGGCGCGGACGGAGTGGACGGGAACCGCCTCGGACCTTCTGGGCGCCCTTGCCGAATTGGTGGGCGAGCGTGTCGCCAAGTCAAAGACCTGGCCCGATAGCCCTCGGGCGCTGGCGGGCCGCTTGCGCCGGGCGGCGACCTTCCTGCGCAAGGTCGGCCTTGACGCCGACCGGGAATGCTCCACCCTTTGTCGTCTTGAACGTGCCCATCGAAGTTTCTTCACGAGCACGGATAGTGCGGCATCGGAGCAATCCATCCAAGCTCATCTGTCGCTTGCCGCCCCGGCGTTGACCTACCGAAGCGGAGGCCGACGGGGCGAGAACAGCAAACCATCAGTTGACCTTCTTCGTCCCGCTCCGGCCGAGAGTGCTGGGTCCGCTCGAGCGCCTTTAATTCTTAGGCGATTTGTCCTTGTCCTTGGCGGGATTAGAAGTGTCGACAAGATCGGGCGACGACTTTGCAAAGAGCTTCTCTGTCTGAGTCTCTGGGTCGATCCGCTTCGTGCGCGTGAAGGGCGGCAATGGCTGGCTTTTTCCGGTGTTGAGGGCGAGCAGCACCCCTTCGAGCACGCGGACGTCCGCGTATCCCTCTTCCCCGTCCGGCTCGGGATCTCGGTCGTTGAGGATGCAGTCGGAGAAATACTTCATCTCGCCGCCGAAGTGGTCCGTATTCTTGAAGGTCTGATGATTCTTCTTCTCGCCGATCACGACGCTCTGCTCCAATGACATGCCGTACATAAAGCCCGGGTTCATCTGAATGCTGCCCTTGGTCCCTACCACTGTGTAGGCGTCGAGAGTATTCGCATAGTAGGTCAGGACGAACTGCGCGAGCCGGTCACCAGGGAAGCGCAGCGTCACCGCCACGGTGTCGTCGAAATTGCCCAGCGCGGCCTCTGGATGACGCGTTCCGACCGCCGACACCACCTCGGTCGGCTCGGCACCGAAGACGTAGCGCGCCGCGTTCACGGGATAGGGACCCATGTCGAGCACGGGACCTGCGAGGTCGCCGTTCTTGGCGCGGTGGTTTTCGGGAGAGAGCATTTGCGCGAAGGTCGAGGTGAACAGGATGATGTCGCCGAGGTCGCCGCTTCGCACCTTCTCGATCATGGAGAGCGTGGCGGGCTCGAAATGTAGCCTGTAGGCCACCATTAGCTTGGCCTTCGAAGCCCTCTGCGCATCGAGGATGGCTTGGGCCTTGGCGGTCGAGACCTCCAGCGGCTTTTCGGCCAGCACGTGGATGCCGGCTTTGAGCGCCGGGATGATGAACTCGGCATGGCGCCAGTTCGGCGTCGCCAGGTAGATCGCGTCTACCTGGCCGGACTTCAGCATCATCTCGAAGTCGTCGTAGCCGTAGCTGTCCTTAACCCTGTACTGCTCGCCGACGCGGCGCGCCTTTTCCGGGTCGCCCGTCACGAAGGCAGTGACCTCCGAATTGTCGGTATGCGCGATGCCCGGGAGCATGGCTTCTTGGGCAATATCACCAAGCGCGACAACGGCGTAGCGGATCTTTTTGCTGCTGGTCAGGCCAAGAGTTGAACGAATGGTCATGGAAACCTCGCTGCATGCCATATTCGGATTGACGGCTGAAACCGTTAGCAAGGATAGATGCCCGAAAGCGTCCTATTGATCCAAGCCGACGAACATCATCTCCAACAAGGTCGACAGAGCGGAATGCCGCAGCGTCGGGTTGCTCACTTGCTCGTTGACGCCTAAGCGCCAAGCGAGGTTGTCACGGCTGGAGTCTCGACCGAGTGCCTCGACGGTCGCCGCGTAGGTTTCGACACCATCCCGGTCCCGCGCGAGGCCCTGGGCTGGCCGATCTCGCAGGACGGGTCGGGAATGAGGCGCCTAGCATGGCAGCGTAGCTCTCACTGCTGCTGCGCCTTGTGCTCTCCCGTCTTTTCTGCCGTTCCTCGTCTGTCGCGCTCTCGGCCACAAGGAACGCAATGTGTTCGACATCATGATTTCGATGGATGACCGGCAGGGATGTTGACCACCGGGGACCCGGTTCCGGTGAGGGTGCTAACCCCTCCGGCCAAGGCGTCAGGAGCGCGCAGGCGAACCTTGCCTATCTCCTGCAAACGCGTGCATGCCATTGTGGACAAGCTTTATCGCCCCAGTCGCGTCGCTGCGCTTCACGGGCTTAAATGCCTTGCCGGCAAGCCGGTTGTAATGCTCGAAGAACGCCTCGATCTCCTCGACCATCTGTGGCCTCAAGTCTGACAGCGACTTCACGTGGTCGTGAGTATGAGCGTGGGTAGCCACGCCGATCAGCCTGTCGTTGCGATCCGTCCTACCGTCGCGCTCGGTCTGCTCGGCCTCGATCGCACCGATGACCTTTACCTCGATCACGCATCCCGTGAACGCCGGGGCATCCATGATGACGAGGATGTCGAGCGGGTCGCCATCGCCGCCCTTGGTCGAAGGAATGTAGCCATAATCGTAAGGGAATGAGCTTCCTTCCGGCAGCACGCCCTTCAACAGGAAAACTCCAAGCTTCTCGTCGAAAGCGTACTTATTCCGGCTGCCTTTCGCGGTCTCGATCACGACGTGGACCGCGCCCTCGTCGGCTAGGGCCGGGAGGTCGGGAAAGGGTTGTGTGGCCATGGCTTGGCTTGCCTTTGAGGGTTCGATGGAGCCGCGGAGGCGCCTCTGTGGATGGGATGAACTCTTCCCGGGACGGAACGTTGCCGATGGAAGTTTACCGAAGGTGCTGAATGCAACAACGCTGGCCGAGTCACATCTGGATCGTTCGACACGGTGAGAGTGCCGGTAATGTGGCCAGGGATGCGGCCATGTCGTCCGGAGCAACGCATATCGACATCGCCGAACGTGATGTTGACGTTCCTCTGAGCGCACTGGGCGAGGAGCAGGCCCAGGCAGTTGGGCAATGGTTCGCCGAAATGCCGGTCTCCGAGCGCCCTGATGTGGTTTTCGTATCGCCCTATGCGCGTGCCGTGAAGACCGCAACGTTGATCCATGCAGAGGGCGGGGTATCTGACGATGCGATCGAACTCAGCGTGGACGAGCGCCTGCGCGAGAAGGAGTTCGGTATCCTTGACAGGCTGACGCGAGCCGGCATCGAAAACCTCTACCCGGATCAAGCGGAGTTCAGGCGCATCCTAGGCAAGTTCTACCACCGACCACCTGCGGGCGAGAGTTGGTGCGACGTCATCCTGCGTCTCCGTAGCGCCCTGGATACCATCTGCCTGCATCACGCGGGCAGCAGGGTCCTCATCGTAGGACATCAGGTCGTCGTCCTGTGCCTTCGCTACCTCATCGAGAATATGACGGAGCAGCAGATCCTCGACATCGACGCCCAGGGTGACGTCGCGAATTGTTCGGTCACGGAGTACGCGTTCGATCCGGATCAGGTCGCGAGCGGGAGGCCGGTCCTCGTCCGATACAATTTCGTGGCCCATGTCCAGCGGGAGAATATGAAAGTGACAGCGGAACCCGACGCAAACGTGGCAGCCCGATGAAAGTTACCGAACTTACGTCAGATCTCCTGCGGAGCATGCCGCTGCCGCAGCCCACGGCGGGCAGCAAGGATGGACGCGGAAAGGTCCTGGTCATCGCAGGCTCGATCGAGGTCCCCGGCGCTGTGGTGTTAACCGCCACCGCCACTCTTCATGCCGGAGCGGGCAAGCTCCAGGCCGCCACCGTGAAGAGCGCGGCGCTGCATGTCGCGCTGGCCGTTCCCGAAGCCATGGTCATCGGCCTTGCGGAGACCCCCGATGGGGGCTTCGATCACCTCGCGGCGCGGAGCCGCTTGGCATCATTTGCGGAGAAGGTTGACACCGTGGTGATCGGCCCCGGGATGACTGAGGGTGAACCCACGACGGCGTTGACGGCCGCGTTGTGCGCAGGCGTAACGTCCCCATGCTTCGTCCTGGACGCGGCGGCTCTCTGCGGACTCCGTCCTCAAGCGGCAAGCATTCGGGCGCTCGGGGGCCGTGTCGTCATTACGCCCCACGCTGGAGAGATGGCGCAACTCTTGGAGAAAGGCCGCGACGAAATCGAGGCTGATCCACGCGGAGCTGCCGAGGCAGCGGCTGACTTGCTGAATGCCGTCGTGGTGATGAAAGGAGCGAAGTCGTACATTGTCGCCCCCGGCGGCAGCG
>CALMOK010000333.1:1446-3483 GCA_937871825.1 uncultured Alphaproteobacteria bacterium | reverse complement strand
GTGATTGATTGCGGCCCGAAGGTCCTCGAGGTCCCGCCGGGCGCCGCCCTTCGTGCGTTCCTTGGCGTAGGCGCGACATGTCGCCGGGGACACTTCCGACAAAACCATGCCGCCCCACCAATCCAGGAGGCGGTCGATCCGGGCCGCGACCTTTTGCGGGCGGGCCTGTTGCGGCACGATGTCGTCGAGGTAGACGGACAGGACGTCGCTCACGGGCGTTTGATCGGCACGACGTTTCGTGGCGGCGCCGGGATCATGCTTCGTCCCGAGGTGTTCGAGGAACTTTCTTTCAGCCTGCTCGCGCGCATCCGGGCCGCAGCCAGTGCTGATCTGACGTCCATGGTCGAGGATGATCCAGACGGGGTCTCGTGATCCCCTGGCAGGCCGGAGCCACAAGCGGGCAGGCTTGGCTGGACGCGGCATCGCTCGATCATGCTCCGGACTTCGTTGAGGGTGGTCATGTCCTTCCCGGCGACGCGCCATAGCGTCAACCGGCCTCGGGCGGCTTCACGGCGCAGGCTGGACACGCCGATCGATCCATCGGGGAAGGCGAGGCCGGCGATCACATCCAGGCGCGCGAGGACGTCGTGGCCGAGGTCAGGCGGCAGGATCGTGGCGCGGACGCTCATGCGGCACGTCCCCCATTCAGCGGCGGCGTGCTTGCCCATTCATCGGCGTCGGGGAACATCTGCTGCGCCCTGTTCCAGACCCGCTGCAAGTCGTCCTTGCCCCAGATCGCCCGGGCGGCGTGGACGAACATTTCCGCCCTGCCCTTCACGCGCCTTGTCTCGTCGGATTGGTGCCGCTGCCTGATCGGAAGCTGTTCGGCCCGGCGCTTCTCGGCCGCGTCGAACTGCTCCTGGTTCATTTGACGGTTTGCGGTCCGGACGCGAGCCTCGTCCGCTTCCCGCTGCCGGTGCGCCTCGGCCTTCTGCTTCTCAAGGGTCAACGCGACGGCGACCTGCGGCGCGGCCTGCGCCAGCCGGCGGGATTTCAGAACGGCGGTGATGAGCGCGACGCGGCGCATCTTGAACCGCCGCGCATGCTTGGCTCGAGACAACCAGGCGTCGTCCTGCACCTCGGGATCGTTGCCGTAATCCGAAAGCTGATCGTTTATGGATGCAAGGTCGCCCTGCAACTGGGCGAGTTCCTCGGTCAGATCGTCGTCCGTCGCGTCAGTGTGGGTCCGGATCGTCTCGGGTTGGACCGCGCCGGGCATCAGGCGGCCTCCTCGATCACTGCGCCGACGTCGGGGTTTAGCGCACCGCTCCGGTAGCCTTCGCCCATAACGTCGTATTTCTTGGGCATGTGGTAGTCGCCCCCGAAGCGATCGAGCGACGTGCCGGACAACTTCTCTAGGTACTCGCCGATCGAATAGAGCAAACGCTGCGCGCGATCTTCGCTCGAAGAACACACCTCGTCGTCCGCATCATTGCCAGCAGCCAAGGCGACGTCCTGGGAAACAAGGACGAGCTGAAACATCGCGTCCTCGACCGATTTGCAGCGCAGATAACTGGCCGCGTCGTGCATACAATCGCGGGTTTTCTCCAACCGGATGGCGGCCGCGCTGTCGCTTAGCTTGCGTTCGTCGAGAACCCTGAACTGGTCGATGAAATCCTGGTACTTCCGACCAAGCCGCTGAAGGTCGGTCTCGCACTCAACGGAATTCGAAGGCCGCTGTCGCACGACCTGCGTCACATGCTGCGGTGGTCCGGCGTAGCCCGGCAGGAAATAGCTAAAAGGGCTGTCTGAACGACGAATACGGTCCATGCCGGCGAGGTTCAGTATGTCATCGACGAGGTCCCTGGCCCCGTACTGGACATCAATTTCCGAGCCGTCCCACCACTCGGCCTGATCCCAGGACAGAACCCGTGCCTTGAGGCCAAGGTCGTGCATGGAACTCGCCGGGATAGCGTAGATCATGCCCTGACACTCCTTCATCATCCGAAGGGCATGCGTCTCGGCTTGGTCGGCTTCTTCTTTCCGGGCTTCATCGCCCGCCGCGCGGGCCTGATCCTCGGCAGAGCTGCAGGCGTT
>CALMOK010000333.1:0-1436 GCA_937871825.1 uncultured Alphaproteobacteria bacterium | reverse complement strand
GTAGAAGGCGACAAGCCGAAAGTGCTCCTCGCACAAGTCAGCCAGACGATGGCTGGTGCTTCGCATAGCAGGGCGGTCGAGCACCGTGTAGTGCGCCTGGTTCGGCGGCATGGTCGCTTCGGGCTTGGGCGTTGCCTCAGTCTCCGACGTCGTCTGCCAACCCCGTGCGAGGCCGTCCAGAGCCCACAAGGCGGCTTCGGTGTGCCCACCCTTCACATATGCATGCATGTACTCGGTGAGGGCCCTCACCCCGGCCGCAGTCGATGGTCCGATGGACATCATTGTCTTCAGCTGGGCATCGACCTTATCGATCATCTTGTTACGTTCCTCATCCGAGATGTCGGAGCCCTCGGCTTTGGCGTAGGCGGCGCGGTGTTGCTCGATCAGGCCGAAGATCGGGTCCGTGCCGATCGGCTGGAAGGTCGGCGGCTCGCCGGTCGATGGCGAGGAGCCGAGCAGGGTTTCGACGTTGGGGTGGGACGTGCTGATGGCGTTCATGGGGCACCTACGGGATGTGAAGGAAGGGTCGGCGTGGTGGAGTGGCCGGCGAGATCAGCCGCGGGTCTGCTCCATCGCGACGTGACGGACGGGGTGGGACGGCTCGGCCGGGCAGAACGCGCAGTAGGCGGCGATCCAGCAACCGACCATCAGGGCGAAGAACACGGCATCGATCACGTCGACGCGGTGGCGGTCGGGCCTGATCGGGCGGAATCCGGACAAAGGGGTGGCGTTCATCGAAATGCTCCGATGGTGAAGGGGTGAATGGCGGAAGGGGTGGGATTCGAACCTGGGCGGGTCAGGCCGGGCCGGCGCGTCCCCAGCGGCCGGTGCGGCCTTTCAAACCGGGCCGCGCCGCGTTATCTTCGCCAAGGTGGACGAGCGGGGTTGAGCCATGGTCACGAAGGGGATGCCGAAAGCGAGCGAGCCCGCCCCGGTGAACACCATCGACGGCGGAACCATCGTGTCGGACTCCAAGCGCGACGTCGCGGAGGCCCTGGCGGCCGGCCGGCGCATCCTGAAGAAGCGGCACGCGGTGTTGCGCGAACTGGCGAAGTAGACCCTGGACGCGCCCCGCTGGGTGCCCAAGGCGGCCATCCTCATCCTTCACGAAGAGCAACGGCTTGAGCATGGTGGCCCGCCCGGCCTGCGGGACGAAGGGCTGCTCGACAGCGCGCTCAACCGGCCCATCAACCTGTTCGCCTATGGCGAACCCGATCTCGCGAGCCTGGCGGCGGCCTACGCTTTCGGCTTGGCGAAGAACCATCCGTTCGTCGACGGCAACAAGCGGGTCAGCTTCTTCACCACCGAATTGTTCCTCGCCCTGAACGGGTGCGAGCTCGCGGCTGACGACGCGGCCTGCGTGGCCACATGGCTGGCGCTGGCGGACGGCTCGCTCGGGGAACTGGAGATCGCGGCTTGGCTGCGGGACCACATGC
>CALMOK010000332.1 GCA_937871825.1 uncultured Alphaproteobacteria bacterium | reverse complement strand
GTCTATAGCCCGGCGGCCCTCGCCGCCATCAAGGACTTGGGCGGCGTCAAGATCCTGTCGGCCTCGCATCCGCATTCCTATGGCGCCTTGTGGCAGATCCAGGATCAGTTCGACCCCGAGGTCGCCTTGCACCCCGGCGACCTGCAATGGTCGGCAGCGGTTTGCGTGACATGGCCGTTTGACGATCGGCTGGAGCCGCTGCCTGGGCTGGAACTGCACCTCACCGGGGGTCATTTCGACGGTCACACGGTGCTCTACGACCGGGCGAGGAAGATCGTTTTCTGCGGCGATGCCCTGAAGTTCGAGCTCGATTCCGCCGATCAGCGTCGGGCGCGCACCATCTCGGCCCACAAGGCTTTCGTGCGCGGCATCCCGCTCACACCGGGCGAGTTGCGCCGCTACCGCGCGGTGTTCGCGGCGCTCGACTTCACCGGCACGTGGACGCCTTTCGAGCAGGTCCGGAATTCGGGCCGCCCGGAAGCGCTGGCCCTGATCGACGGCATGCTGGCGAGCCGGTCGCACGCCGCGCCGGTTCTTCTCGAGGAGCTCGGCTCATAGGGGCGGCATCGGCCCTTCGACCCGGAACACCTCCTCGTCGCCCGCTTCCGCCAAGCGCCGGTCGAGGCCCTGCGGACCGCCGAACTGGAACCCGAGCTGGCTGACGTAGGCGAGGCAAGCTGCGCGCTTGCTGGCGCGGGATCCCGGCGTGAGACGGAGGGTCGTCTGCGCCAGCGCCGTCATGGTATCGGCGAGGGGACGCCTCGGGGTGTCGGATCGCAACGTGTAGGGGAAATCGGTCCACCACAGGAGCGGGCGGGTTCCCCTCGCCGCTCCGAGCGCCCGGGCGACCTGGATGTGGTCGACATGGCCACCGACGGCCTGTGGCCCGAGGAGGAGATCGGGCGCGTGGCGCCCGATGAGTTCACGAAAGGCCGAACGGAGGGCGTCGCCCATCCGGTCATCGTCCTGAACGCCGGCGAACAGCTCAGGCGCCGACCCGTAGCCGCGATGTGGAGCCTCGCGAAACGGCAGCCACACGGGCCGTTCCACTCCGAGCGCGCGGCAGGCAGCTTCGTCTTCGGCGCGGCGCAGCGCCATGTAGTCGACCTCAGCCGGCAATCCCTTGTCGAGCTGGCAGGCGAGCGCGAAGCCTTGCGGGTCCTCGACCGAGGCCGTGAACACCGTGGCCACGATGACGCGCCAGACCCGCGCCGCCAGGGTCGCCAGGGTGCCGCCGCAAGAAAAGGCCGCATCGTCGAGGTGGGGCGAGAAGGCGAGCGCGGTTCGGCTCACAGCAGGTGCGGCTCCGCGCGGTAGCGGCAGGGCGTCATCGGCAGGTCGGGCGCGAAGCCCGTGTCGGGGCGCTGATCGACCACGCCCGCGTAAACTTCCATGATGCGCCGCCCGACCGCCCCCCAGGAATAAACCCGGCGGCACTCCTCCAATCCGGCGCGCGCGATGCGGGCGCGGAGCGCCGCGTTGGTGATGATCCGCTCGAGCGCGTCGGCCTGGGCGGGGATGTCGCCGGGCTGCGACAGGAGCCCGTTCTCCCCGTCGCGCAAACAATCGTTCACGCCGACGGCGAAACACGACACGTTGGGCAGGCCCGACGCCATGGCCTCCAGGATGGTGTTGGAAAAGCCTTCCATGTAGGTCGGCGACACGAACACGTCGGCGTTCCGGTAAAGCGCCGGCACGGCCTCGTAATCGGCATAGCCCGTGAAACTCACGAGGTCGGGCCCGAGGGCGAGGGCCGCGGCCTTGTCGCGGCAGGGTTCGACATCCGGCCCGATGCCCGACACGATGCCGTGGAACGGCACGTTTCGCGTCCGCAGGATCGCCAGCGCGTCGAGGAAGTCGAGCGCACCTTTCCGGCGATCGACGCGGCCGTGGTAAAGCAACCGGGCGGGTTGCGCGATTTCGCCGACTCGGGCCTCGTCGGCGGGCCGGAACCGGGCGGTGTCCACCGCGCCCGGCACCACGATGAAGCGGTCGCGCGCCGTGCCGAGCCGTTCGCAAACCTCGTCGATGAACGATGCTCCGCCGATCAGCAGCGCGTTGGCGTGGTTGAGCACGTTCACCATGGCGAGACGGTGGGTTTCGCAGCAGGAGCCGACCCAATGTCCGTCGCCGCCCTGGATCGACACCACATTGGGTACGCCGAGCCGGCGCGAGGCCAGCAGCGTCGCCCAGCCGGTCGGATATCCATACTGGGCGTGCAGTACGTCAAAGGGTTTGACGGCATGCTCGGCCGCGATGACGTCCACCATGCGGGCGATGTCGCGCTCGAAGTCACCGGACGTCTGCTCACCGACCTGTTCGAGGCCGATCACCTTGACACCCGGCACGAGGGGCGGCGGCCCGCCCCCGTAGACCGCCGTGCCGAACGCGTCGCCCCGGTATTGGCTGACCATGGTGACATCGTGGCCGGCAGCGACGAGTTCCCGCAGCAAGTTTATGGCGTAGACGCTCATGCCCGAGATGGCCGGAAAGAAGCGGCGGCTGACGAAACACACGCGCATGGGGCGCCCGCTAATGCGCCGCGCGCGGGGCGCGGCAGGTCTTGAGATAGGCCAGGGCGTCGGGGATCATCCGGTCGGCACGGTGACTGTCGCGGCTGAGTTCAACGCAGACCAGCTTGGCGAAGTGCGTCGCCTCCAGCGCGTCGAGCACGGCCGGCGTGTCCATGTCGCCCTCCCCGAAGGCGAGGTGAATATGTTCGCCGCGCTTCATGTCTTCCAGCGACACCGTGCCGATCCGTCCGGCAAAGGCGCGAACCGCCTCGGCGGGCTGGCGCTCCCCCGTCACCAGGAGGTGGCCGAGATCGAGCGCCAGGGTAAGGCCGGGCAACCCTTCGGCAACCGCCAGGTAATCGTCGACCGTTTCGACCAGCATGCCGGGTTCGGGCTCCAGCGCCGCCACCACGCCACGCTCTCCAGCATGAGCCACGACCTGTTCGAGCCCTTCGCGTAGCCAGCCCCGCGCCTCGGCCCGGTCGACACCGGGCTTGGGTACCCCGGCCCAGAAGGACACGGCCTCGGAGCCCAGGATCGCCCCGATGTCGATGGCGCGCCGGAGAAAGGCGACCCGCCGGGCGCGACCCTCGGGCTCGGCGCTGAGCAGGGTCGGCTCGTGCTTGGCCCGGGGGTCGAGGAGGAACCGCGCGCCCGTCTCGATCACCGACCCAAGCTTGAGACCGCTGAGCCTTTCGCCGAGCGCGTGCGCGCGCTGCTCCCAATCGGGACCGAACGGGTCGAAATGGTTGTGGTCGAGCGTCAGGGCGACGCCCGCGTAGCCCGCCTCGGCCATCAGGTCGAGGGCGTCATGGAGGCGATGGGACGCGGTGCCGTTGGTGTTATAGGCGAAACGCAAGTTCATCCGGCGATCCTCAGCCTGTCCCGCTCCAGGCGGTAGGCGACGTGGTGGGCCTCGGGTTCGCGGTAAAGGGGGTAAAGCGGCCCGACGATGCGGTCGGCTTCGGCGGTGTCGAACAAGGGCACACGCCCCTTGAGCCAAGGCTGCAGCCGGTCCCGCGCATCCGCGTTGAGGCGCACGGGCCGCAGATGGTCGCTCTCCTCGCCGAAACGGATCAGGGGTGAATCGACCTCGATCAGCTTGCGGGTGTTGCGCTCACCGATGCGATAATAGCTCATCGTCTCCACCTCGAGCCCCGGCACGATCACCTTGACGACGCCGATCGTCCGGCCGGGCGGCGAGCAATCGACGTAAAGCACGTCGAACCCGGCGGATTCGAGCTGTTGACGCGCGAACCGGCCGCGCGCGTAGGCGTCCGCGCACGGCGTCGAAGGAAGCGTATCAAACGCCTTGCTGGATTGTCGCGACAGGACGTTGTCGCCCAGCGCCCGTCGCAAGGTCGCCGCCTCGAGGCTCGCCCAGTCCACCATGGCGCGCAAAGCCCGGCTTTCTTCCAGGACGAGGCTCGGCAGGGCGGTCCGCACGAAGTCGTCCACATATCCCGCCGGGGCGACGCTCAAGGCTTCCCGCAAGGGGCCATGACCGTAAGTCTTGCGCACGCGGGCCGAGCAGAATTCGAGCAAGGCCTTGCGCAGGGCGCGCTCGCGATCCGGGTCGCAGGCCTCCCCGCAGGCCGACAGCATGATGGGCACGCGTGGACCAAACCCTTCGCGGTCCTCCCCCACGACGTAAAGGTTGGTCAGGCCGAACTCGTCGGTGGCGAATTTCGGCAGCACGTCGATGCCGACCGCGTCCAAGCGTTCGAGCAGCGCCCGCGTTTCCGGCTCCAGCCCGTCCGGCAGTTCGAGGACGACGCCGCGGTCGAGCGCCCGGAAGAGGAGGCCGTTGCCATCCCGCTGCAAACATTCGAGCAGCCCGTGGCCAACCGCCCACTCGACGTCGGGACCGGCGCCAAGTCCGTTGGTGATCAGCGTGGTGAAAGGCTGGTAGCCATCCGGCAATTCGAAGAAATCGCAGGCCGCGACGTCGAGCGGCACCAGCACCCGCTCGCCCGTGCGCGCCCGGGTGGCGACCGTCCAGGCCAGTGGCGTATGGGCGTCGACGGGACTGCCGGCCGGGAGGCAGAGCGTGAGCGGATCAACGATACCACCCGGCCCCACCTTCCGCACAAGGTCGGCATAGGAGCCCAAGTGACGTGGTTCATGGATGAGCCGCAGGGTCGGGCAGATCATCTCGGCGATCTCGGCGATCGCCCCGATTATGGCTTCCCCGTCGGTCATGCCGTAGCCGTAACCGGAGGGCATGGCACCCCGCAGGTCCTGGTTGTCATCGAGGAAAAGGCCCACCTTCCAGGCCGGGACGCCCGTGCGATCGAGCGGCGACATGGAAAACCCCACGAACCGTCCGCGCGGCAGGGCCTCGATATAGCGTCGCGCCGCGTCCGGCAGATCTTCGGGCAAATGATGCAAGGGCGGATGCTCGCTCAGAACAGGGGGGTGGGCACGGCCACGCGACGCCGGGCCGTAACGGGTGAATGGCCGGCGCGAGCCTTGTCGGCGCGATAGGCCTCATCGATCAACCGCATGGTGTGGAGGTCCCGCTCCATGCTGAACGCCCCGTGACGGCCGGTGCGCAAGGCGTCGGAGAAGGCCAGGACCTGGTTGGCGAAAGGCGAGGCGCCGGCGTTTGGCACCGGCACCGGCGCGATCTCGCCCGATTGGCCATCGATGAAAAGGAGGGTGCCGCCCGCGTCCTGTCCCATGCTGTCGGTCGCCGTCAACTGGCCTTTCGTGCCAAGCACTTCCAACCTGCGGCGCGGCAAGCCTTCCGGGCAATTATAGGACACGTGCAGGCTCGCCAGCACGCCCGATGCCGTTAGTCCAACCAGCACGCCGCCGTCGTCGACCGGGTAATCCTGAACGCGCCGCTGCATCAGCACCCGAAGGTCAATGATCGGCTCGCCGAGCAGGAAATCGACAAGGTCGAGCCCGTGCGGGGCGAGGTCAATGGTCGCCCCGCCTCCGGCCTGGGC
>CALMOK010000331.1 GCA_937871825.1 uncultured Alphaproteobacteria bacterium | reverse complement strand
GGTCGAGGTCTCTTTCCCCTTCTGGTGCTCGCGGTAGTGGCGCGTTACCGTGCCGTGCGCCGCCTCCGACTCGACGATCTGCCCGTCCGGCGTCAGCAGCACGGAGGTCATGAGGCCGAGCGACCCGAAACCCTGCGCCACGATGTCGGATTGCACGTCGCCGTCGTAGTTCTTGCACGCCCACGCATAGCCGCCCGCCCATTTCATCGCCGAGGCCACCATGTCGTCGATCAGGCGATGCTCGTAGGTGATGCCGAGCGTCTTGAACTGGGACTGGAACTCGGCCTCGAAGATCTCCTGGAAGATGTCCTTGAAGCGGCCGTCGTATTTCTTGAGGATGGTGTTCTTGGTCGAAAGGTAGACCGGGTAGCGCCGCATCAGCCCGTAATTCAGCGAAGCGCGGGCGAAGTCGCGGATCGAGTCGTCGAGGTTGTACATCGATAAGGACACGCCGGCCCCGGGGAATTTGAACACTTCCCGCTCGATCACCTGCCCGTCGTCGCCCTCGAAGCGGATCGTCAGCCGTCCCTTGCCGGGCACCACGAAATCGGTGGCGCGATACTGGTCGCCATAGGCATGGCGGCCGATCACGATCGGCTGGGTCCAGCCCGGCACCAGGCGCGGCACGTTGCGGGCGATGATGGGTTCGCGAAAGATGACGCCCCCCAGGATGTTGCGGATCGTCCCGTTGGGGGAGCGCCACATTTCCTTGAGGTTGAATTCGGCCACCCGGGCCTCGTCGGGGGTGATGGTGGCGCATTTGACGCCCGCCCCGTGACGCTTGATGGCTTCGGCGGCGTCGATCGTCACCTGGTCGCGGGTTTCGTCCCGATGCTCCACCGACAGGTCGTAATAATCGAGGTCGATATCGAGGTAGGGGTGGATAAGCTTGTCGCGGATCGTGTGCCAGATGATGCGGGTCATCTCGTCCCCGTCGAGTTCCACGACCGGGTTGGCGACTTTGATCTTGTTCATGCGACCTGCCTTGATGGCTTGTGTGACCGTTGTTGCGGCCCTGCTATAGCATCGGGCGTGGGGGCGACCAAGCTTGGCGGAGGCATTCTGAATGGTTGGCGCGGGGACCGATCGGACCAAGACGGCCGGTGAAGGTGGGCCGGCGGTGGTACTCGTCAGGCCGCAACTGGCCGTCAACGTCGGGACGGCTGCCCGCGCGATGGCCAATTTCGGGCTGTCCGATTTGCGCCTGGTGCGCCCCAAGGGCGGTTGGCCACCCGAAGGCGCTTACGCGGAGGTTGCCGAAGCCGCCGCGTCCGGCGCCGCCAACCTGCTCGAGCGGGCGCGGGTATTCGAAACGCTCGAGGCCGCAGTGGCCGACCTCAATTTCCTATGGGCCACGACGGCCCGCGAGCGCGGTCAGGGCAAGCGCGTGCTGCTGCCGGAAGCCGCCATGCGGGAAACCGCGGCGGGCCTGGACCAGGCCGAACGGCACGGCATCCTGTTCGGCCCCGAGCGCACCGGGCTGATCAACGACGAGGTGGCGATTGCCGACGCCATCGTCACCTTCCCGGTCAGCCCCGCCTATGGCTCGCTCAACCTCGCCCAGGCGGTTCTGCTGATGGGATACGAGTGGCACCAGGCCGGCGAGGCGGCGACGGTTTCGTTGACCCCCATCGAGCGTTCGCCACGTGCCCGGCGGGAGGACGTCCTGTCGTTCTTCGAATATCTGGAGGCGGAGTTGACCGGGGCCGGTTATTTCCGGCCCGACGACAAGCAGCCCGTCATGCGACGCAACTTGCGCAACATCTTCCACCGCATGGAACTGAGCGAACAGGATGTCCGCACCCTGCGGGGTGCCATGGTGCGTCTCGTCGATGGCCGGCGATCGGCTGACCGGCCACCCCGGCGGCGCAGGCTCCAAACGGAACCCGACGCCGGATGAAGCGATCAACAACCCTTGCAGATCGTCATCCGTTGGTTGCTCCGCTTCTGCTCGGCCAGATCGGTCGCCGTCGTGCCACCGATCGCGGCGTTGCCGGCTTTCGTTCCGTTGCGCCCAGCCGTGCCGCCCGACGGAGGCGGCGAGGACGGGCTTGGCCCGCCCGAGGAGAAGCCAGCCCCGCTCGACGACGCGCCGGCGCCGCCCGGGGACGAAGCGCCCGGGCTGCTCGATGAGGAACCGCCCGCCGACTGGGCATGGGCCGCGGGCGACGCGAAGGCGATCGTCACGACCGACACGGCAACAAAAATTCCATTTCGCAAGGTGACCTCCCGCTTTGTGACAGAAACAACGGCGCCCGGAGAAAGTTGCCGGCGGATCATGCCTCAAGGCTCCCACGTCAAGATCATGTGGAACAAGGCGTTCGGACTCGGCGGCGACGACCCTCGCCTTGTAACGCACGGACGGGAATGACAATCTGAAGTCAGGTAGCCGAGCGGCCGACCCGCTTCGACGGGCGCCGTCGCGGGTTTCAGGACGATCTCATGCGAAGTCGCGACGCCACCATTCTGATCGTGCCGGGCCTGGGTGGTTCGGGGCCCGGCCATTGGCAATCCCGATGGCAGGCCAAACTGCCGACGGCCCGGCGCGTCGACCTCCTCACCTGGGACAGCCCTCGGCGGGACGGTTGGACGACGGCGATCCGCGAAGCCCTCCGCGACAGCAAGCAGCCGGTCGTGGCCATCGCCCACAGCCTGGGCGTGATCGCCCTTGTGGCGGCCTTGACGGAGCCGGGCGCGGCCCCGGTCGCCGGGGCTTTCCTGGTGACGCCGCCGGGCGAGGAGACCGTGCGATCGATCCCGGAGATCGACCCCGCCTTCACGCCCTTTCCATCGGCGCCGCTGCCCTGTCCGTCCGTGCTGGTGGCGAGCCGGAGCGACCCTTACGGGCGGTTCGCCGAGGTCGAGAGCTTGGCGCTCGACTGGGGCTCCAAGCTCGTCGACGCGGGCGAGGCCGGCCATATCAACGACGAGTCGGGCCACGGACCGTGGCCCGAGGGGCTGATGAGCTTCGCGGGCTTCCTCAACAAGCTTTAGGTCGACCGGTCAGCTCGTCATGTTGGTCTTCACGGCCTCGACGAGCTGTTTCAACGAGAAGGGCTTGGGCAGGAAGCCGAACGCCTCCCCCTCGGGCAGGTTCTTGGCGAAAGCCTCCTCGGCGTAACCCGACACGAAGATCACCTTGGCGGTGACGCCGCGCTTGCGCAACTCGCCGAACATGGTGGGGCCGTCCATCTCGGGCATCACGACGTCGGACACGATCAGGTCGATCGGCCCTTCGGTTTCCGCGACCACCTGCAGGGCTTCGGCCCCTGACCCAGCCTCGATCACGGTGTAGCCGCGCGAGGTGAGGGCGCGCGCCCCGAAGGCGCGTACCGCTTCCTCGTCCTCGACCAGCAGGATGGTGCCGCGCCCCGTCATGTCGGCGGGAAGCGCCTTGACGGCCTCCTTCTTCACCCCCTGATCGGCTGGCTCGGGCTTGTGCTGAGGCAGCAGGATGCGGAAGCTCGTGCCTTGCCCGACGGTGCTGTCGCAGAACACGTAGCCGCCCGTCTGCTTGATGATGCCATAAACCATCGACAGCCCGAGTCCGGTGCCCTTGCCGACCTCCTTGGTGGTGAAGAACGGCTCGAAGATCTTGGGAAGCACGTCGGACGGGATGCCGGTGCCGCTGTCGCTGACCTCCACCAGCACGTAGGGCCCGGGCACCAGCGTCTTCTCGTCGAAGGCTCCGCATTCATCGGGCGACACGTTGCGGGTGCGGACCATGATCTTGCCGCCACCCGGCATGGCGTCGCGGGCGTTCACCACGAGGTTGATGACGACCTGCTCGAACTGGTTGAGGTCGGCCTTCACGAGCCAAAGGTCGCGCCCGTGCTTGACGTCGATCTCGATCTTCTCGCCGACCAGCCGCCGCATAAGGTTTTGCAGGTCGGCCAGCACATCGCCGAGTTGCAGCACTTCGGGGCGGAGCGTTTGGCGACGCGAGAAGGCCAGCAATTGCCGCACCAAGCCGGCGGCCCGATTGGCGTTCTGCTTGATCTGCATGATGTCCTGGAAGGACGGATCGGTTGGCCGGTGATTGGCGAGCAGCAGGTCGGAATAGCCCAGGATGGCGGTCAGCACGTTGTTGAAGTCGTGGGCCACGCCTCCGGCGAGCTGGCCGATGGCCTGCATCTTCTGGGCCTGGACGAAGCTTTCCTGCAGGGTGCGCTGCTCGGTGGTTTCCAGCGCGAAGATGTTGGCGGTGCCCTCGCCCTGCCCCCGGGTTTCACCGGCCGACACGAACACCTTGACGGAGCGCTCGCCCTTGCCCGAAAGCGCGGCGTCAACCGGCGCGATGTCTCCCGTACCGGCGACCGCGGCGGCCACCGCTGCCTGCAGGGCCGGCCGGTCGGCCTCGATCACACCCGCGTAGAGCGAGGCGAGGTCGTCGCCCTGCCCGAGGCGCAGCGCATCCCCGAACAAGCGCGCGAAGGCCGCGTTGGAGCGGGTGATGCGGCCGCGCTCGTCCAGCGAGGCGATCGCCATCGGGGTCGAATTGAAGAAGCGGGCGAACCGTACTTCGGCGGCGCGCAGGTCTTCGGCCGGCTCCTCGCCGGCCGAACGGTTGATGACGAGGCTCCGCGACGGCCCCGGCACCCGATCTTCCGCAAAGGCGATACGATGCAGGATGCGGGCCGGCAGGCTTTGCCCGTTGGACCGCTTGAGGTCGACATCGACCTGCTCGGTCCGCACGTCGCCAGCCCCGCCGGTCACCATGGTGAGCATG
>CALMOK010000330.1 GCA_937871825.1 uncultured Alphaproteobacteria bacterium | reverse complement strand
TCGCGGTCCCCTGCCGCACCCACGGCGACCGTGGCTTTTCGCCAAGCTGCGAACCTGACCTCGCCGAGCGTCGTGACCGCCTCGCTCAACGGCGCCGCCCGCGCGGCCGACCAGACGACGCTGCGCGAACAATCGGCCAAGCAGGTCAGCCAATTGAACGCGACGCGCATCGTGGACCTGCTGTCGTCGCTCACCAAATCATCTGGCCCAAAGTCGGTGTCACACCTGAACGAGAGCATCCTCGCGTCCTTGAAGACCGCGACGTCGGCTTCGGCCAAACCGGCGGAGGCCCATGGAAGCACGCCGTCCAAATCTTCGACGCCCATCAACGGTACGGCGAAGACACCGAACATCGCCAACGAGGTGGCAGCCTCGAAGAAAGCGGACACGACGTTCCCGGCGTCAAAGCTCCAATTGGCGCGATCCGCCTATGCCGCCAACATGTAAGGCGTGATCGACTATCCTGTCGCGAACCACCATGGCCGTCCGACAAGCATGATGCGCTTGCGGACGGCCAAGGGGTGGCCTCATGATGCTTCGCCACAAGGATGAGGTGACCACGATGGTTGTGGCTTCGGCGTTAAACCAGACCGAAGGGCAAGGCGTGGCGAGTGGCAGAAAGCGGAACCGCAATCAACGTCACCCACCAGGGTAGTACATGTGGCCCATCACCGTCGACGGAGTGGTGAGATTTTAGTATTCATGAAGGCGCGCCGGAGTGAGGCGGCATGGCAAGGTCGAAAGCGCGACGTCGGTCGGATCGAACGCGTTTTTCAACGATCGATGCGTTGAGCTGACGCCTTGACGCCGTTCGTCCTTGCTTGCGTTACCGGAGCCGCGATCCTGCATGCGAGCTGGAACGCGGTTCTTCGCGGCGGCGGCGATCGGGTTTGGTCGATGACATTGATGATGATCGCCGTGGCCATCGTCACGGCGATCACGGCGATTTTCATCGCTTGGCCCGCCGCGGCGAGCTGGCCCTATGTGATCGCCTCGGCGACGATTCACGTCGGCTACAACCTATCTCTGGTACGAACTTACCGGTCAGGTGAGCTTGGGGAGACCTATCCGATTTCGCGCGGTTCCTCGCCTGTGTTTGTTGCCCTGGGGGCCTTGTTGGTCGCCCATGAGGTCCTTGATGTCGTCGCCTCGATCGGACTCGCTCTCGTTTCCCTCGGCATCCTCTCGCTGGCTTTCCAGGGCAAGGCGGTCAGATCCGATGTCTTGCCGGCGGCGCTTGCAACAGGTGTGCTGACCGGCGCCTACACCGTCGTCGACGGCATCGGTGTCCGCCTTTCGGGTAACAGTCTCGCCTACTCGAACAGCTTGTTCCTGCTTTGGAGCATCACGATGCCCTTTCTTTATTGGGCGGTGCGCGGGACGCCCCCGGCCTACACGAAACCACAAACGCTGATGGCCCTCACCGGTGGCCTCGCCTCGATTCTCGCCTATGGGATTGTCATCTGGGCAATGCAGTACGGCGCGATGGGCGTCGTTTCCGCGCTGCGGGAAACCAGTGTCGTCTGGGCGGCGGTCATCGGACGGATCTTCCTCAAGGAAACATTGACGGCTCGTCGCATGGCGTCCTGCCTCGCGATCGCGGCCGGTGCCGCCTGCCTCGCCTATTGATCCAATTCGGAGATCGAGCACGAAGGTTGGCCGGCGAAAGTCGGCCGGAGAGCCTGGAACCGACCATGGCCGGACATTTCGATGATTGAGACCTGTGAATTGGCATCCGGGTTGCAAGCCGTCGCACAGCCGCCGATGCCGCGTAACTTGACTTAGGCCAGGCCCGTCTTTATGGCCTCCGGATCGTCAACGAGGACGGGCGCGTAGCTCAGCGGGAGAGCACTCCCTTCACACGGGAGGGGTCACAGGTTCAATCCCTGTCGCGCCCACCATGCCACCGAAGCCGACAAGGTGCGGTGTTCGGCTTCAGGTTTCCAGTTTGGCACTCAGTCGCGGGTGATGCCGCGAGCCTGGAGCTCGGTCAGGTAGGCCGCCCAGATCGTCCTATGATCCGACCCGAGTTCGTGCAGGTAGGGCCAAGTGAACAAGCCCGTGTCGTGCCCGTCGTCGAACCGGAGCTTGACCGCATAGGTGCCCACAGGGTCGGCCGCCGCGATGGTGACGTTGCGCTTGCCCCCGACCACCTTGCGGTCGGCCGGGGAATGGCCTTGAACCTCCGCACTCGGGCTCTTGACCCGGAGGTATTCAGCCGCGAGTTCGAAACTTGATCCATCATCAAAGACGACACGCATCTGCCGTCCGCCGTTCAAGATCCGCAACTCGGTCGGCCAGCGCTGCTGATTGGATGGCATGGACAAACCTAACCGCCTGAAAGCCGCTCGAAAGCGTCACCTTTCGGACATGGCGCCTTGTGGGGCCCCGCCGAACTTTATAGTGCTGGACACGGGGGGAAAACGAACATGACGGACCGACCTGCCGATTTGTCCAGAAACCGGCTCACGCCCTGGCACCTGCTGTTGCTGGTCCCTTTCGTCGCCGTGCTCTGGGTCCCGTTCTACAACACGGTCGAACCGAGCTTCTACGGCTTCCCGTATTTTTACGTCTACCAGATGAGCTGGGTGATCATCAGTTCGGTCCTGACCGGGATCGTCTACCTGGCGACGCGCTGAGGCACGGTCCCCTTGCCTGCCCCGGTTCGACGGGATCGGGCCGCACCGACGGCTGAGCCGCACCATAAATAAAATCCCAGGGAGAGATGATGTCGGTCAATTGGGTCGCCCTCGCGGTCTTCGTCGCCTTTTTCGGTGGCATCACGATCCTGGGTTTCGTCGCGGCCAACTGGCGCAAGGGCGACCTCGACCTGCTGCACGAATGGGGCCTGGCAGGCGGACGATTTGGCACTCTCGTCACCTGGTTCCTGATTGGCGGCGACATCTACACCGCCTACACGTTCATCGCGGTTCCGGCCCTGGCCTTCGGGGCGGGCGCCATCGCCTTCTTCGCCGTGCCCTACACGACTATCATCTATCCGATGGCCTTCGTGGTTTTTCCGCGCCTTTGGTCGGTCTGCAAGCGGCATGGCTACATCACGGCGGCCGACTTCGTCCGTGGCCGGTTCGACAATCGCTGGCTCGCCCTCGCGGTGGCCTTGACGGGTTTGCTGGCGACAATGCCCTACATCGCGCTGCAGCTCGTGGGGCTACAGGTCATCATCGGTGCGATGGGGCTGGAAACCACGGGCGTCGTCGGCGACCTGCCGCTGATCATCGCCTTCCTGATCCTGGCGGTGTTCACCTACAAGTCGGGGTTGCGCGCCCCCGCCGCCATCGCGGTGGTTAAGGATATCAT
>CALMOK010000329.1 GCA_937871825.1 uncultured Alphaproteobacteria bacterium | reverse complement strand
GCCAGCGCCAGGATCGCTGCCACGTGCCGCGCGGCGATCGCGGGCTTGTCCGGCGTGGCGTGGAGCGCAGCCGACAAGGTCGTGGTCAAGGGTGGCGGGAACGGTGTGTCACGAATGGCCGACCACTTCTTGAAGGCCGCCGCCAGCTTGGTGTCGTAGGCGAACTTGGCATAGTTCGGCCCGTTGTAGCCGCGCGCGAAGGCCGGCCAATTATGGGCCCGCAGCTCGTCGTCGAGGTGATTGGCCTTGATGAAGGCGATGGCGGCCATGATCTGGGCAGCCTCGCCGCCGTTGACCATGCGATCGACCATCTCCTGCACGGTGTCGAAGCCGGCCGCCGCGTGGTTCTCGCCGAGCACCTGCCCGATGCCCCAGGACGCCGACTTCAACGCGGCATCCTGATCGATGCTGACCGCCAGGATGAGCTGCGGGTAGGAGTCCTTCGGGTAAGGCCTCTCGCCCTGCTTGGCGTAGGCGACCCCGGCGGCGATCGCGCGAGCCCGCGTCGCGCTGGTGGTCAGCCGAAACATGAGATGCGGCTCGAACAGCATCTTCGGCCGCCTGGATTGATCGAAGCCGCCGCCGCCCGTCTCGACGTCGAGAAAGGCGTGCAGCTCGTCCTCGCCGACGCCGATCAGCGAGCCGAGGCGCGGCAGGTCGGTGTCGATCAGCTTGGTGGCGGATCCCACGAAGTTCATTTGGAATCTCCGGAACGAAAGGCGGGATGCTGGCGACGCGGGCAAGTGTCCGCGAAGGGATCGCCGTCGGGACACGGGCCGAGGTGCGAGCAATTACAGGGCTCGTAAATCCGCTCGACGTCGGGCACGAAGTCGCCGTCGAGGTCGATCAGCTTGCGCCAGGATCGGCCCGGGCGCGCGGGATCGGCCGACGGCTCATCGGGTTGCTGGGTCATGGGGTGCTCCAGGCATGAAAAAGCCGCCCGGAGGCGGCTGACGAAAGGGCGAAGCGTGGGAGCGGTCAGAAGTCGCTGAGAGCGACGCGCTTCCAGTGGTTGGCCGCGGTGCAGACGTAGTGGTAGCTGGCGTCGTCGGCGACGCGGCCCGGCGCGCAGGGCGCGGACGACGAGGCGGGCGTGAACAGGGGCGTGGCAAAGCCGCCGAGCGCGGTGGCCACGCCCGTCGTCCCGTCGACGGAGAACTGCGACGTGCCGTTGCGCCGCAGCTGCCAGGCGCCGTCGACGTAGGTGAACAGCGAGGCGCCGTTGCTCGACATGATGAGCGACTGCCCGTCCTTCATCCACACGCAGCCGGACGAGATGACGGTCGCCCCCAGGCAATCGATGATGGCGTTGTTGTAGTTGCCGTTGGGCCGGAAGGCCGTCCCCACCGACGTGCCGGCCCGGGTGTTCATGCGGATGCCGTAGGCGATCACGCCGGGCAGCCAGCCGCCCGCCGGGGCCGCCACGTTGACCGGCGGGCCGAAGACGTAGTCGGTGCCGAGCCGCTGCAGGTTGTTGTCGGTGCCGGCCGCCAGCACGTCGATCTCCTGCCCGAGCAGGCCGCTCGTCGGGTTGTTGACGTTGTGGTTGTCCTCGGCATCGGCGACGAACGCCCATGTCGGGCTCGTTCCGTCGCGATAGGCCTGTGAATAGCGGGCGACGTTCTCTCCGGTCTTCGAGTTGTTGTGCAGCACGTCGAGGCCGCACCACAGGAACGACCCGACGTTCGCACCGCCATAGCAGAGGTTGTTGGTGGCGGTGTTGACCACGCCCGGCGTGCCCCCCGACATGCCGGTTTCGTCGCGCTGGAAGCGGAAGTCGCCGTAGTCGGCCGATGTCGGGGCGGGGTTCATGTAGAACCCCATGGGATGGGCGCCGAGCGGAACCGGGTTCACGCCGACGTAATGGTGGGGGATGGTGACACCGTCGAGCCGCGGGCCGGGGATCAGGCCCTTGGTGATGTTCCCCGCGTCCGTCGCGTCGACCGTCGCCGAGGCGGCGAGGCCGGTCACCTGCTGCGGGCCGATGCTGATCGGGGCCGCCGTCACCGACGTGACGCGGCCCTTCGCGTCCACCACGAGAGTGGGAACCGCCGAGGGCGTGCCGTAGCCGCCCGCGGTGGCGCCGGAGTTGTTCAACGTGACCGTGGTGGAGCCCGGCGCCATGGTGACGTCGCCGCCGAGCCCCGGCATGACGGCCGGCAGGAGGCTGCACTTGTGGGCGGCGGTGTCGCACTGGAACTGCGGGATCACCCGCAGCCTGCCGGTGGCGCCGTCCACCGTGCCGTCCACGGTCCCTTCCTGGTAGGTCGACCCCGTCGCGTTGATGATCGCCTTGACGACGCTGTTGGGGGACGCCTGCCCGGTGGTGACCGAGGCGGCGATCGCGAGGCCGCAGGCGAGGGTCCGAAGGACGTGACGCATCGTGAGTTTCCCTGTCATGGCTTGTACCCGGAGGCAGCGTTCCAGATCGTGGTGAGGATGGCGCGGGCGGCGTCGTGCTGGAGGCCGAGGCCGGGCGCGGCGGCCGTGGCGGGTGCCGTCAGATAGTTGAGCAGCAGGCCGTACAGCCCGCCGCCGACCGGGGCGAACTTCTCGACGGCGAAAAGGTAGAAGCTGTCGCTATCCTCGTCGCCGATGAAGTTGGCGCGGAACACCCTCATGCTGGCGTTGGGCAGCGTCGAGAAGGCCGCGCGGGCGGCGCGCAGCGCGCTGGCCGTGGCGATGTTGAAGGTGAACACGACGTCGGGGAAGGCGCTGCCGCTCGTTTGCGCCGGCGAGCCGATCGCCGCGAAGATCGCCGCCACCTGGGCGTTGGACAGCCCCAGCGCCTGCTGGGCGGCGGCGGCCCATGGCGAGCCGACGGCGACGTAGGGGTTCATGCGGTGATCGACCACCACCGTCCGGTCCACCGTCTGGGCGATCACGTTTTCCACGACATCGGCCGCGCCCGGCACGATCTGCTCGGCCCCCATCAGCCACGCCGACTTCAGCATCGGCAGCTGGATCACCGTGCCGCTCGCGTTCAGCGTGGCCAGCCCGTTCGCCACCCCGGCCGCCAGGGGGCTTTGGCTGGCGACGGTCGACTCAAGCGTCGTGATCCGGTTGGCAAGCGCCGACAGGTCCGGCGAGAACAGCCCGGCGTCGGTGATGTCGCTCGTGCTGATCGCGATGAAGTCCGTCACGGCGTCGAGGCCGAAGGCCTTGATGAAGGGCCGCCACTCGACGCAGCCCGCCGGCAGCGCGATCGGCACGGCGTCGCCCGGCTGCGATGGGACGCGCACCGCCAGCGCCTTCATGCCGATCGCCGGGTCGGGATGCTGGTCGTCGTTGACGACGATCTGGGAGATCAGCCGCCCGTTCTGGTCGAGGCAGGCGATGCCGCAGCGGATCGTGTCGTTCGACGGGTCGGAGGGCGCGGAGAAACGGGCGTAGTTGAAGCGGACCTCGAACACCCGCCCGGGTTCCGCCCAGACGGTGCGACGCGTCGCCACGACGCCCTGTCCGGTGGCGCGGTAGACGCGGCCCAACAGGGTGACGATGGTGCCGTCGTCGGGCAAGGGCGGCGCAACAGCGGGCGACCGATCGAGGGCCGCCGTGAACAGGTAGGGGTTGTCGCCGATCTTGTTCTGGTGACGCAGGATGGCGCCCGCCGTGGTGTTGACCAGCGCCTGGAAGCTGGCCCGGAGTGAGGTTTGCAGGGCCGCAAGCGAGGGCTGTACGGCCGCGACGTTGCCGGTGAGACTAAGGATTTCGGCCTGATGGTCGTTCACCTCGCTCAAAACATTGCCCAGCGTGGCGGCGACGCTGTTGATCGCGGCCTCATCGGTCGTTGCCCGGTCGACGAGCGTCGCGACGGTGGGTTGAAGGCTGGATAGCGCGGCCTGGTGGTCGTTCACCTCGGTCACGAGGCCGGAAACGGTCGAGGCGATGCTGTTGATCGCGGCTTCATCAGCCGTGCGCGACTTGGCCAGGCTCGCCGTGGTGTCGTGCACTTCGCTTATCGCGGCCTCGTCGATGGTTCGCGAAACGACCAAGCTTGCCGCCGTGTCATGCAGATCACGGATGCCGGCCTCGTCCAGGGTACGGGAGATGACGAGGCTTGCCACCGTGTCATGCAAGTCGCGGATGCCGGCTTCGTCGATCGTGCGTGACGACGCAAGATCATTGACGGCGTCCGACACTGAATTGAGGAGCGAGATCGACGCGTTGATCTTGTCGCGGGCCGACGGCGCGCTGTCGTTTGGTTGAACCGTGGAAAGGGACATGCGGGATCATCTCCGGCGGCGTTGCCGCGAAGCGGAAGGTCGATCGGCTGGAGCCGTCAGAGGCTTTCGAGAAACTCGACGCTGGGTGACGCGAAGCGCCACTTCTCGAGGTCGAGGGCGAGCCCGTCGTCCTTGGCGAGCCGCACCAGGCACACGGGATCGTCGAAGTTCAGCGCGACGCCGGCACCGACCGGGCCGCGCAGCCAGGGCCGCACGGTGAGCGTCGCGGCGTTGGCGCCGGTGCTGGCCAGGGTGGCGACGCGGTAGAGTTGCGCGCCGATCGAGAAGTGCTGCCCCGGCTCCGGCCCGGGCCCAGTCCAGGACACCGACAAGGCGGTGGCGTTGATCGCCGCGCCGGCCGTGGTGGCGATGGACGAGGTCGACGGGAGGAACGGCCCGCTGCCGAAGCTGACGCCGCCGGCGAGCTGGTCCCGCACGGGTCCGCGCGCCCAGTCGTAGGCCGGGACCACCAGCGCGTTCGCCCGGCAGTCGGCCTGTGCCTCGATGGCCCGCCACGCCTTGACCTGCTCGCGCGTGCGGATGGCGAACCCCGAAAACGCGATGCTCCACCGGGCCGAGGGCGATACGACGACCTGTTCCACCCCGGCCACGCCGGCGCCGCCGCCGCGCGACTGGTTCTGCAGGGCGAGCTTGACGGTTCCCGGCACCAGCAGCGTCTTGGGCCACACGATGGGGTCCATCAGCTCACCGTCGCGACGAGCGGGCCGACGGGACCGGAGGCGGCGCCGGACCCGTTCACGGCCGTGATCCAGTAGCTGTAGCTGCCCGCCGCAAGCCCACCGTCGACGGTGTCGAAGGCCTGGTTGGGCGCGCCCGCCACGGTGCGGATCAGGGTCGCGCCGTCGAACGACGCCGAACCGCCATCGGCGCGGTAGAGCCGCGTGGCGCTGGTGTTGCTCGAGCCCGGCGCCGTCCAGGCC
>CALMOK010000328.1 GCA_937871825.1 uncultured Alphaproteobacteria bacterium | reverse complement strand
GCCCTGGGCTACGCGGGAGCGATCGACATCGCCTACGCGATGGTTCGCTTCGAACTGCTCGCGAAGATCCGGGAATCGCTGGCTCTCGCTCACGACGGACGGCCGGCCACCGTTGGCGACGAACAGCCGGCCCAACCGGTCCAATAGATTTGCGCCACGCCGGGAAGAAGATCAAGGTGGCGTCCGACGCCGGATTGCCTGTTACCAATGAGCCATCGATTGACTGAACACCTGCAATGGAGAGCGGTGGTCCGGGGCGTGGGCGCCTACCTGCCCGAGCGCCGCATGACCAACGCCGAACTGGCGACACTCGTGGACACGTCCGACGAGTGGATCGTTCAGCGTACCGGCATCACCCAAAGGTTCATCGCGGCCCCGGAAGAAACAACCTCCGTGCTGGCGACCCGCGCCGCGATGGCGGCCCTCTCGACGGCCAACATGACGGCGGCCGACATCGACCTCGTCATCGTGGCGACCTCGACGCCCGACTATACTTTTCCGGCGACCGCCACCCAGGTCCAGGCCGCGCTCGGCATCCACCACGGCGTCGCCTTTGACCTGCAGGCGGTCTGTTCGGGCTTTGTTTTCGCGATCGCGACGGCCGAGAAATTCCTCAGCTCCGGATCGCACCGGCGGGCCCTGGTGATCGGGGCCGAAACCTTTTCACGGCTGCTGGATTGGACGGATCGAACCACCTGCGTGCTGTTCGGCGATGGGGCCGGGGCCGTGGTGCTGGAAGCCGAGGACGGCGGTTCCGCCTTCGAGATGGGTGGCATCGTGTCCACGCATCTCCGGTCGGACGGGCGACATCGGGAAAAGCTTTACGTCGACGGCGGTCCGTCGGCGACGAAATCGGTGGGCCATCTCCGCATGGAGGGGCGGGAAGTGTTTCGCCACGCTGTCGGCATGGTGGACGGCGTGGTGCGGGACGCTTTCGCGCTCGCCAACATCACGGCGGCCGACCTCGACTGGTTCGTGCCCCACCAGGCGAACCGCCGGATCATCGACTCCTCGGCCGTCCGGTTGGGGATCGATGCCGGCAAGGTGGTCACTACGGTGCAGATCCACGCCAACACGTCCGCCGCCTCCATCCCACTGGCGCTTTCGGTGGCCTGCGCGGACGGCCGTATCAAGAAGAACGACCTCGTTTTGCTGGAGGCGATGGGCGGCGGGTTCACATGGGGCAGCGCTCTCATCCGGTGGTAGCGGCGACGCCTAGTGCGCCAAACCCGAAAACTTGGCGGTGTGTTGTTAACGCGGCAGACAGACTGCCCGGTCTCATATAATTTTTGGTGAACGTTGGTTCCATCAAGGGGGTGGGTCTGTTGGTAAGAAGGCCTTCTGAACTGCCGACAGCCAAGAACGGCGGCGGACCCATCTCGCGCACGATCACGCGGGCCGATCTGTCCGAAGCTGTTTATCAGCGGGTCGGGTTGTCCCGCACCGAATCGGCCGAACTCGTCGAGCACGTGCTGTCCGAAATGTCGGAAGCCATCGCCCGGGGCGAAACCGTGAAGCTGTCCTCCTTCGGGTCCTTCATGGTGCGCTCCAAGGGCGAGCGGATCGGCCGCAACCCGAAAACCGGCATCGAGGTGCCGATCACGCCGCGCCGCGTCATGGTTTTCAAGCCGAGCAACATCCTGAAGCACAGGATCAACGGGCAGACGGCGACAGGAAATGAGCAGTAGCGGCGCCGTTCTGAAAAGCGCGGACGCATTCCGTACGATCAGCGAGGTCGCCGACGAACTCGACCTTCCGCAACATGTGCTTCGCTTCTGGGAAACACGCTTCGCCCAGATCAAACCGCTGAAACGTGGCGGGGGCCGGCGCTTCTACCGGCCGGAGGACGTCGAGCTTTTAAGCGCCATCCGGCGGTTGCTGTATGGCGAAGGTTACACCATCAGGGGCGTGCAGCGCATCTTGAAGGAGCAGGGGCCGCGCGCCGTCGCGGCGCTGGCCCAGAAGGGCGGCGTGCAACCCGCATCCGGCGTAGCCGCCTCCCCCCCGCGGCAGGACATGGACGAGGGCTGGTTTCCGGGCGGGCCGGTCGGCGAAAGCGAGGCACCGGCGCTGCGTGACCTCAATCACGATATTTCATTCCCCCCCGCGCATGGCGAGGACGCGACACAGCCGGGTTCTAATCTCGGCGGCGTTGACCAGATGCCGTGGCATCCGGTCGAGAGCGTGCCGCTGTCGAGCCCGCGACCGGGTTTTCCAACTGAGGACGGGCTTGGCGGGCTTCGCGCGATCCTGGCCGAATTGGAGGAGTGCAAGCGCATCCTCCTTGCCGCGCAAAGCTGATCCGTCCACTTCGGCGACCGCCACGGCACTTGCGTGAGGGGCTTCGACGCGCTACTCACACGGTGCCTTGGGATCGGAGTGTAGCGCAGCCCGGTTAGCGCACTAGTCTGGGGGACTAGGGGTCGTGGGTTCGAATCCCGCCACTCCGACCAAGGCTTCATTGGACGTTGCCCCAACCCGCTCGGTCACACTTCGTTGTCCAAGCTTGGCGAATGCCGATCGGGCGCCTCGCCTTCCACGCTAAGGTCCTGTTCGGCGCGGCACGAAACAAGCCCGGATATCGCTGCGGCCGTTCGAGGCCTCTTGCATGGCGGTTCATTGGTCGGTTCCGATACGGTTTTTCGTACTGGTCTTGGCCGGATTTCTACCGTCGGCAGCTCGTGCGGATTCTGGCGTGCTCGGCCTGGATCCGCCGGTCTTCGACGGCGTCCACCTCGACCTCCGCGCTGACAATGCCGCGCCTGAATGGACGTCCTATCGATTCGAAGGAGGGCGCGACTGGCCGGCCGTCCGCTTTCTCGCCGGGAAGCCGCTTGATTGGAGCCGTGCCGGCGGCCTGTCGTTCGAGGTCGAAAATCGCGGTCCCGACTCCTTCAAGCTCCTGCTGCGGCTCGACGACGACATCGGTGCCGACGGCGGTGACCGCTCGCTGACCGGCGTCGTCGACCTCGCGCCCGGCGCCCGCACCACGCTGGTACTGCCCCTCGACACCGCTCCGCTCGGCATGCGGGGACGCCCATCAGCCCGGTTGGAGCCGCGCGCGGGCGAAAGGCTGATCACGACGGTCAGCGGCGCCGTGAACCTCCGCCACGTCGTCGCCCTGCACCTGTCCGGGTTCCGGACGGATGCCGCGCATCACCTGGCCTTCGGCAAATTCGCGCTGCGGGACAGGGCTCGATCCCCGGCGTTCGGCGAAGCCATCGCCGACGCGTTCGGGCAAGCCGTGCGGGGAACGTGGCCCGAAAAGATCGACAGCGTCGCGGCCCTTCGTTCGCGGCTGCGAGAGGCCGCCATCGAGACGGAACGGCTCGGCCACCTCCGTGTCCCGGCGGCTGATCGGTTTGGCGGAATCGGCGCTGGTCCGCGCTTGCCGACCAGCCTGTCCTTCAGGGTCGAAAAGCTGCAGGGTCGGTGGACTTTCGTGACGCCGGCGGGACACCGCTTTTTCTCGCTCGGGGTGGATGCCGTGACGGCGTCCAACCCGACGATCGTGGAGGGTCGGGAACGGCTGTTTACGAACCTGCCCGTCCCCGGCCACCCACTCGAGCGCTATTATCAGCCTGGTGCCGATGGTGGCGCCCGCACCTTCGATGTCGGACAGGCCAACATCGAGCGCGGCCTCGGCCCCGCCTGGACGTCGCGCTGGCCGAGCGAGGTGACAGGGCGGCTCACCGCCTGGGGGTTCAACACGCTCGGAAACTGGAGCGAACCCGCGGTGACCGACCGGGCCGCGATGCCCCACGTAAGCTTCTACGATTTCGAAGGCGCGTCCGGGATGGTGCCGATGGCTGGCGGTCGAAGCCTGCCGGACCCTTTCGATCCGCGCTTCGCCCAAGTCGCCGACGAGGTGGCGCGAGCCATGACGGCGACGCGGAAGAACGATCCCTACCTCCTGGGCTATTCTTCCGGCAACGAATTACCCTGGGGCACGGTCGACCAGCCCGGCTCCGGCATTGCCGCGCGGGTCCTGGCGCTTGACGGCGCGAGCCCCGCCAAGCAGGCCCTGTTCGCCGAACTCCGCGCCCGCTACGGAAGCGCTCGTTCCTGGGCGGCGGCGTGGCGGATCGCCGGTGTCCGCGACTGGGCGGACGCCGTCAACCGGTCGTTGTCCTGGCCCAGCCCCGCCGGCGACGCCGCCACGCGCGACGCTGCGGCGTTCGCCGGCCAATTCGCCGAACTTTACTTCCGCACCGTGGCGACCGCGATCAAGCGCTACGACCCACACCACCTCTACCTCGGCACGCGCTTCGCGGCGGCAACGCCGGAGGTGGTGGCGGCTTGCGCGCGCTGGTGCGATGTCATGAGCTTCAACGTTTACGGCCTCGCACCCGAGGCTGAAGCGCCCTGGCGCGCCTTTGACCGGCCTGTCCTGATCGGCGAGTTTCACTTCGGATCGACCGACCGGGGCTCGTTCTGGCCCGGCATGGTCGATGTGGGCCGGGAAGCCGATCGTGGCCCCGCTTACGCGGCCTACCTGCGAACTGCCGTCAACGATCCCGCGATCGTGGGCTGTCACTGGTATCAATATGCCGACGAGCCCCTGACGGGACGGCCCTATGACGGCGAGAACGGCCACATCGGCCTCGTGACGGTCACCGACCTGCCTTACTCGGGCTTCATCAGGGCGGTCGCGGCAGCCAATCGCGAAACGCTTCAAACGTTTTCCGAGCCGTTCCTGGCCCTCCATGGCACGCGCTGACGTCGGCGTCGATGAGTTGCCGTGCTGATTGGACCCCAACGACCTCGACGGTTCAGCCGCACACCGGTCGCCTCGAAGGCTGTGTCCCGAAAAGGGCACTAGGCATTCTGCGACGTGATCTTCCGGCGCCGACCGCAGCCTGGTGCCACCGGACAGATCACCCCAGCATGGCCAAGCCTCGTCGCGCGCTGTCGGCCGCCCGTCGCTCCGAGCCGCACGAGTGCACGAACGCGACGATCCGTCCGGTGCTGGCTTCGTCGGTCAGCAGCGGTGCGTGACCCTGGCCGGGAACCATGAGGACCTCGCAATCGGGATGGCGCTTGACCATTTCGGCCATGGTTTCGAGCGACAGGATGTCGGAATTCGCCCCGCGCACCACCAGGATCGGCAGGTGCGACAGGCCACCGAATTGCGGCCACAGGGTCGGCACGGCGTTGAGATCGAGCTTCTCGAGATTATGCATGAGCGCCGGATCGTAAAGCGGGACGAAACGCCCGTCCCGTTCCTCGAAGGTCGTGCGGGCGTAGGCGTCCCAATCGGCCGGTCCGAGCGCCGTGAACTGCGCGCTGGCCAAGCCCCGCAGAAGGTCGACGGCATCGGCCCATGATCGCGGTTCGGGCAATTTGCCGACATAGCCCCGGATGCGCGCCAGCCCGCGCGGTTCGATCACCGGCCCGATGTCGTTGATGACGGCGCCCGTCAGCAGGGCCGGCCGGACCGCCGCCAGCAGCATGATGTGCAGCCCGCCGCGCGAAGTCCCCACGAAAACCGCAGAGCCGACGTCGAGGGCTGCCAGGACTGCCAGGATATCGTCCGACTCGATCCGCAGATCGTAGTTGGCCGGATCGGGATCGCGGTCGGACTGACCACGGCCGCGGTAATCGAGGGCGAGAACACGGCGGGCCACGCCCCCCTGGAGCAGAGCCTTGGCCAGCGTGTCGAAATCCGCCGCCGTGCGGGCGAGGCCCGGCAAGCACACCACGATCGGCGATGCGGGAACAGCCTCGTTGACACGGGGCAACTCGTAATCGCGCGCATGCAGGCGAAGGCCGTCCGTCGCCGAAACAAAACGGCTGACGAAATCCGGCACGCTCACGTTCCCTTGCCGGCAAGTTGCCGCTTGGTGTCGGTCAGCAGCGCGGTGGGCATGCCGAAGCGGGCCCGGTACATCTGCATGTTCTCGAAGACGCGCTGCACGTAATTTCGGGTTTCGGTGAACGGGATGCGCTCGATCCAGTCGACGGCGTCGACGCCCGGGGTCCGGGGGTCGCCATAAGCCTCGATCCATTCCTGGACCTTGCGGGCGCCCGCGTTGTAGGCCGCGAAGGTCAGGATCGCGGAGCCGCCCTGATCGGCCAGCAGCTTGCCCAGGTGAGCGGCCCCGAGTTGCGCGTTGAAGGCGGCATCCGTCAGCATGCGGTCTTCGTTGAAATCCATCCCGGCCTTTTGGGCGGTCTGCCGAGCCGTCGAGGCGATCATCTGCATAAGGCCCTTGGCGCCGGCGGATGAGACGGCGCGAGGGTCGAACTCGCTTTCCTGCCGGGCGATGGCATAAACGATGGAGCGGTCGGCCGAGTTGACGAGAGGGGTATAGTCGGGGATCCCGAAGGTGGGGAACGCCGCATCGTCGAGCGGCAACCCGCGTTGCGCGGCTGCCTTGCCGACGGTCAGCGTCGCGCGGGCGTCGCCCGTCCCCGACACGACTTGCGCCAGGGCGGCGATTTGCGCCTCATCGGGCTCCGTTTTGACGATCGCCAAGGCGAGGTTCAGGGCGAGGTCGCGTTCGCCGAGCGAGAACAGGAGGGCGGCGACCCGGACGGATTCATCCCGCTCGTCCCCAGCCAGGACGAGGTTCGGCTCGCGAACCGTCACGCGGGTCTGCCCGAGTTGCGCGGCCGCGAGTTGGCCATAGAACGTCGTAGGCTGCGCCGCCGCCACCGCGTAGGATTTCGCGGCCGCCACGGGGTCGCCGGACGCCTCTGCAGTTCGCGCCTGCCAATAGGCACCCCGCGCAATCGAGATCGGGGTTTCGGCCACGGCGGCAGCGGCGGCAAAATGGGGCGCCGCCAGCGCCGGGTCGTGGAGGAAGCGCAGCGCGATCCACCCCGCGTGGAACTCCGCTTCGATGCGCATCGCCGGCGATGCCGCCGCGTGGGCGGCACAAATCTGGAAGGCCGTCTTGGGGTCGCCGGCATCGAGCAGCTTGCGGGCGACGAGGCGGCGCTCCACCCACCATCCGTCTCCGTCGATCACGGCCGCCGGGCTGGTCGGCGCCGCCAGCATCAGCGCGGTTGCTTCGGCGATCTTTCCCGCGCGGCGGGCTTTCTGGATTTTGGAGAAAACGAGACCGGGATCGTTCTGCAACGCCTTAGGCACGGCCTGGATCGCCGCGTCGGCGGGCGCCAGGGCCACCACGGCGCTTCGCGCCTTTTCCAAGAGGACCACGTCCGGCCCGGCCAGCACGGCGGCACGAAGCGCGGGCTGCACGGTTTCCTTGTAGAGCAGCCGGTCGGCGCGGTATTTATGGTCCTCGCGGCGCAGCAGGGCGCCGAACTCCTTGAGGAGGACGGCTTCTTCCCCGGCCGTCAGGTCGTCCTCCCGCCAAAGCGCTCGAACCAAGTTGGCGCTGCCGTCGAGGTCGCCGGTCGCCAATCTGGCGCGGGCGAGTGCCAGCTTGCCCAGCATGGTCTTCGGTGCCGTCGCGGCGTATTGGGCGATGATCGCCTTCGCGTCGCGGGTGCCGGCCTTGGCGTCCTCGATCCGGCGTTCGACCCAGGTTCGCAGGGGCCAGTTCGGGTGCGCCTGGAGAAAGGCCTGAAGGCGCGGCGTCCCGCTTTGGGTCGAGGCCAAACGCACCGCGGTCCAATCAAGCAGCACGCGCAACGCGCCGCTGGTCGGCCGCGCGAAATCGTCGGCGGCGGCGAGATTGCCTTGTCGATAAAGCTGGATCGCCTGCTTGGCGCCCGCGAGGTTGATTTCGGCGCCCGTGTCCCGGTCCGGCGTGCGGACGGACGGGGCCATCGTGGCGGCATCCATGGTGGGCGGACCGGCGAAGCGGTTTTGGCCGGCCGCCGTGACCGTCGGCGGGTCGAAGTTCGTTGCCGCGACCCGGACGGGACCGGAAAGCTCCACGGCTTCGTCCGCCGACGGGCGCGGGGAGAAACGGCGATCCGCCGCGCCGACCAATCCATCCTGGGCGTTGCGATGAACCGGGACCACATTCGTTTCAGTCGTGTCGCTGAACTTGAAGTGCCGATGCTGCGCGATCTCGCGGCGAATGAAGTGACGGGAAGCCGGCACGGTGGCCAGCACGCCACCGACCCCGGCCACGCCCATCAACCCCAGACCAATGAAACGCGCCTTCGACATCCCGTTCCCTTGCGCTTGCTTCGCTGTCCGCGGTGCGGCCCCGACCGTGAGCGAGTCGTCGCCAAAGGTGACCTGCTCGCGTTAAGACTTCATCAACCAGCAGCGAGGGCGACGCGCTGCCCCCTTGAAGTGCGACGTCGATGACATTGGTTGGATCCAGCATTGGCAGGGAGCCTCAACAATGCGGCGCCCTTACGGCGTCGAAGGACCGGGTCTCCCTCGACCGGGGCGGGCGTTCGGTCTAGACTGTTTGTTTGACGACACCGGGCCGGTGAACGCGCCTGGTTCTTTGGGACGGATTGGGGCGGCTTGGCGGGCCGATACCCCTGGCAGGACAAGCAATGGCGAGATCACGGTTGAAAGGCTCCTTGACCGCCTTGGTGACCCCTTTTCGCGGGGGCGCCGTCGATGAGGCGGCTTTCCGGGCCCTGGTGGATTGGCAGGTCGAGAGCGGCTCGCACGGGCTGGTGCCCTGCGGCACCACGGGCGAAAGCCCGACACTCAGCCACGACGAGCATCGACGGGTCGTCGAGATCTGCGTCGCCGAAGCGCGGGGCAGGGTGCCTGTGGTGGCGGGCGCGGGATCGAACAACACCGCCGAGGCGGTCGACCTCGCCCGTCATGCCGAAAAGGTCGGCGCGGATGCCGTTTTGGTCGTCACCCCCTACTATAACAAGCCCAGCCAGGAAGGCCTTTTCCGCCATTTCAAAGCCGTCAGCGATGCGGTCGCCCTTCCGATCGTCATCTACAACATACCGGGTCGATCGATCGTCGACATGTCGGTCGAAACCATGAAACGCTTGAGCGACCTGCCCAACATCGCCGGCGTCAAGGACGCGACGGGCAACGTTGCCCGCGTGTCGTTGCAGCGTCAGGTGCTCGGCCCCGACTTCATCCAGTTGTCGGGCGAGGATATGACGGCCCTGGCCGCCATGGCGGCTGGATCCCACGGCTGCATCTCGGTCACGTCCAACGTGGCACCGGCGCTTTGCGCCGATCTTCAGCGCGCCTGCCTCGAAGGCCATTACGCCGCCGCCCTGGAACTTCAGGACCGGTTGGTGCCGCTGCATTCGGCGCTGTTCATTGAACCAAACCCGGCAGGCCCCAAATATGCCTTGTCGCTGTTGGGATTGTGCGGGGAGGACGTGCGCCTGCCCATGGTGCCGTTGAGTGATGCCACGCGCACAAGCGTGCGGGCCGCCATGCGTCACGCCGGTATCCTGCACGACTGATCGCGGAACGTCTTGCTACATGGGGGTGCCGCTCCCTTTCATCGAAAATCGCGCGTGGTGGGTCGTGGAGAAGAACAATTTCAAGATTGTGGCGGACAACCGTCGCGCCCGATACGATTTCGAGATCGGCGAAGTCTTCGAGGCCGGCCTGGTCTTGACCGGCACGGAAGTGAAATCGCTGCGCACCGGCAAGGCCACGATCGCGGAAAGCTACGCTTCGGCCGAGAAGGGCGAACTGTTCTTGATCAACGCCAACATACCGGAGTACGTGCAGGCCAATCGTTTCAACCACGAGCCGCGTCGCCCGCGAAAGCTGCTGATGAAGGCGCGGCAGATCGCCAAGCTCAGCAACGGTGTCGACCGCGAGGGCATGGCCATCGTGCCCTTGAAGGTCTATTTTAACGAGCGCGGGATGGCGAAGATCGAGATCGCGCTCGCGAAGGGCAAGAAGAACCACGACAAGCGCGAAACCGAAAAGCTGCGGGACTGGAACCGGGAAAAATCCAGGTTGATGCGCGACCGAAACTAAGGGGCGACCTGGGTCAGGGCGTCGTCGCCCCTTCCCTCCAAGTAATCCCGCACCTGTGCGAAGACCGCGTGGAACATCGCGGTCGTCAGAACGCCGGTATTGGTGTTGTAGCGCGAGCAATGATAGCTGTCGAACAACATGAGCGGTGGGGAAGCACCCAGGCCATGCGTGTTACCGTGACCGAATGGGTGGGCGGCGAGGCGGAGCCCCCTTGAGCGCAGCACCGCGTCATGGGCGATCCGGCCAAGCGCCACGATCGCGGTCAACCGCTGCAACGCCGCCTGGGTCGCCGACAAGAACCGGTTGCACGTCGCGATCTCGATCGGGACCGGCTTGTTGGCCGGAGGAACGCACCGGACAGCGTTGGTGATCAGGCAGTCGTGAAGGGCCAAGCCGTCATTGGGTCGCTCGTCGTAGGTTCCGCTCGAAAATCCGAAGCGGTCGAGCGTTTCGTAAAGGAGGTCGCCGGCCCAATCGCCGGTAAACGGGCGGCCCGTACGGTTGGCGCCTTGCAGGCCGGGCGCGAGGCCGACCACCAGCAGCCGCGCGGTGTCGGGTCCGAACGACCGGACGGGTCCGTTATGCCATGTCGGCTCGCGCGCTCTGACCTGCTGTCGGAACGCGACGAGGCGCGGGCAAAGTGGACAGTCGTGATCGGGATCGAGCAAGCGGGTCAGTCGCCGGCCGGTTCGACGTCGGTCGGGTTGGTTTGCGGCGGGGGCGCTCGGCGGTCGGGATAACGGGTCTGTCGTTCGGTACGCTCGCCGGCGTCGCGACCGATGCGGCCGATCAGACTGCCAAGCTCGATGAATTCGTCGGCTTGCCGGCGCAACTCGTCGGCGATCATCGACGGCTGAGACATCGCCGTCGAGATGACCGAAACGCGAACGCCCCGTCGTTGGACGGCTTCGACGAGCGACCTGAAATCACCGTCGCCGGAAAACAGCACCATGTGGTCGATATGGCTGGCCATCTCCATGGCGTCGACGGCCAACTCGATATCCATGTTGCCCTTGATCTTGCGACGGCCCGCGGCATCTACGAATTCCTTCGCGGCCTTGGTGACCACGGCATATCCATTGTAATCGAGCCAGTCGATCAAAGGGCGAATAGATGAATATTCCTGATCTTCGACCATCGCCGTATAGTAGAAGGCGCGGATCAAGCGACCTTTGCCCTGATACTCGCGCAGAAGGCGCCTGTAATCGATGTCGAAGCCGACTGCTTTCGCGGTCGCATAAAGGTTTGCGCCGTCGATGAACAGCGCGATACGTTCTGATTCCGCCATAGAAATTCGCTCAGATGATTGTTGCGGCTGCCCGAGTAATAGACTTCCGCCTAACGAATGGTTGATGATTCCACCCTGGCCTGCAACCAGGACGGATGAAATCGACCTGAAGCCCTGCGTTTCGAAAATCAACGGTTCGGTCGGACAAATCCATGCTCGATCCATGAGCATTTCAAATCAAGTCGTTTATTCGTCCGATTTAGCCTGCAAATGCGATTATTGCGCGTCGGAACGACACTTCATAGAGATCAGGGCGGAAAAGAAGATGGCTTGTCTTGCGGCGCCAACCCTTTGAATGGTATCGCCTGATAACAAAGCCCAACATTTCGCTGCAAGGATTAGGCCCTCATGGCGCGCGTGACCGTTGAAGACTGCGTCGACAAGATCGAGAACCGGTTCGACCTCGTGCTGCTGGCCAGCCATCGCGCCCGGATGATCTCATCCGGCACCGCCATCACGGTCGACCGCGACAATGACAAGAACCCCGTGGTGGCGTTGCGCGAGATCGCCGAGTCGCGCCTGGCCCCGGAAGACATGCGCGAAGACTTGATCCATTCGCTGCAGAAGCATGTCGAGGTCGACGAGCCCGAAGCCGAGGTGGTGCCGAGCTTGGCGCCGCCCACCCGCGCGGCGAGCGACGCGGTGGGCGACGTCGAATTCGACCGCATGACCGAGGAAGACCTGCTGCGCGGCCTCGAAGGCCTCGTGCCCCCGGCCGAAACAGAAGACGAAGGCGAATAACACCCGATCGTCGAAAGCCCTGGTCGATGACGGTCGACCTCTTGCCTCGCCCTGGTTGAACACTCAATACTAGGGCATGACCATCGCCATGACGGCACCGAGGCGTCCTGGCGCCGCCAAGATGATGCGCCAGTATGAACTGGTCGATCGCGTGCGGAGCTACAACCCGCACGCCGACGAGGACCTGCTCAACCGGGCTTACGTCTACGCCATGAAGGCCCATGGCGCTCAAAAACGGGCCTCGGGTGATCCATACTTCACGCATCCGCTCGAAGTCGCCGCCATCCTGACGGATCTCAAGCTCGATGACGCCACCATCGTGGCGGCGGTGCTGCACGACACGATCGAGGATACCGAGTCCACGCGCGAGGAGATCGACGGGCTGTTCGGGCCGGAGATCGGCGCGCTTGTCGAGGGTTTGACCAAGATCAAGAAGCTGGACCTGGTGTCCAAGCGCGTCCAGCAGGCGGAGAATTTCCGCAAACTCCTGCTCGCCGTGGCGGACGATGTGCGGGTGCTCCTGGTCAAGCTGGCCGACCGGCTCCACAATATGCGGACCTTGCATTTCGTGCCGCCGGACAAGCGCAAGCGGATCGCCGAGGAAACCCTCGACATCTACGCCCCGCTCGCCGGCCGCATGGGCATGCAGGGCATGCGGAGCGAGTTCGAGGAACTCGCCTTCGCCCATCTGATGCCGGCCGCCCATGAAACCATCAGGGCGAGGCTCGAGCACATGCAGGCGACCAGCGGCACCCTGATCAACCGGATCGAAAGCGAACTGGCCGAGCGGCTCGCCGGACGCGGCATCCGGGCCGAGGTCAAGGGCCGGCAGAAGGAGCCCTATTCCATTTGGCGCAAGATGGAACAGAAGTCGCTCGCCTTCGAGCAGTTGTCCGATATCTTTGGGTTTCGCGTCGTGGTCGAAAACATCGAGGACTGCTATCGGGCCATCGGCCAGATCCACACGCGATGGCCGAGCGTGCCGGGTCGCTTCAAGGACTATATCTCGACTCCCAAGCAGAACGACTACCGCTCGCTTCACACCACCGTGGTGGGGCCGGGACGTCAGCGGGTCGAACTCCAGGTGCGGACGCACGAGATGGACAGCGTGGCCGAGAACGGCATCGCCGGCCATGCCCTGTACAAGGATGGGCGGGTGCTCGACCTTCAGGTTCTGGCGAACGAGAGCCGCGCCTATGATTGGCTGCGCAGGACCATCGGCCAGTTGGCCGAGGGCGACAATTCAGAAGAGTTCCTGGAACACACCAAGCTCGAGTTATTCCACGACCAGGTGTTCTGCTTCACCCCCAAGGGGCGGCTGATCGCCTTGCCGCGCGGGGCGACCGCCCTCGATTTCGCCTACGCGGTCCACACCGACGTCGGCAATTCCGCCGTTGGATCCAAGATCGACGGCCGCATCGCGCCCCTCATGTCGGAATTAAAGAACGGCGACGAGGTCGAGATTTCCTGCGCCAAGGGGCAGGTCCCGCCCGCCGCCTGGGAAGGCATGGTCATCACCGGCAAGGCCCGTGCCGCCATCCGCCGGGCGACGCGAAGCGCGATCCGCACCCAATATGCCGGGCTTGGCCGCCAGATCGTGGCGCGGGCCTTTGATCGGGCCGGACGCACCCTCGTGGACGAAAAGCTGAAAGCCGTCCTGCCGCGCCTGGCCCGCCAATCGATCGACGACGTGTTCGCCTCCGTGGGTCGCGGCGAAATGTATTCCGGCGACATCGTCAAGGCGGTCTATCCTGATGTCACCGAGGAGCGCAAAGCCGGGGCGGCGCCCGAAAAGGGCGACTTGGGCTGGTTCGGGCTCAGCAAGGTCGAGAATCTCCGGTTCAAGTTCCCCGACGCGCCGGGCGGCGCCATCCCGATCCGCGGTCTCGGCGGCAACCTGCCGGTGCGCTTCGCCCCGAATGGCGGCGCGGTGCCGGGGGACCGGATCGTCGGCATCCTGTCGCCGGGCGAGGGCATCACCATCTACCCCATCCAGTCGCCAGCCCTGATGGCCTTCGACGACAAGCCCGAAGCGTGGCTCGACGTGCGGTGGGACATCGACATGGCCCACAAGGAACTCTTTCCAGCGCAGATCGAGGTCACCTGCATCAACGAGCCGGGCTGCCTCGCGGCGGTGACAGCCGTGATCGGCGACGGGGGGGCCAACATCGACGACATTCATTTCCTGGTCCGCTCGCCGGACTTCCGGAAGATCCTGTTCGACCTCGAGGTTTGGGATCTGAAACAGCTCAACGCCATCATGTCCCACCTGCGGACGCAGCCCGTCGTGTCGCAGGTCGAGCGCGTCAACGGATGAACCGGGCCACGACAAACGCGTCGCGCCGACGCGCCCAATCGAAAGCGAACGCGCCATGACCGAAGACGAAGTTCTGGACGAGTTCCGCGACGCCGGGGCGCTGCTGGAAGGCCACTTCATCCTGTCGTCGGGCCTGCGCAGTCCCGTCTTCCTGCAGAAGGTGTTCATCTTCCAGGACCCCGTCCGCACGGCCCGCCTTTGCGCGGCGCTGGCCGCGAAGGTCACGGCCCGATTCGGGCCGATCGACATCGTTGTGTCGCCCGCCGTGGGCGGCATCATTCCGGGTTACGAGACGGCCCGGCACCTCGGCGCGACCGCCATCTACGTCGAGCGCGAAGAGGGGGCGTTCAAGCTGCGGCGGGGGTTCTCCATTCCATCCGGAGCCCGCGTGCTGATGGTCGAGGACATCATCACCACGGG
>CALMOK010000327.1 GCA_937871825.1 uncultured Alphaproteobacteria bacterium | reverse complement strand
GGCTGACCCCCATCGACGAGTCGGAAGACAAGCCGCTGTGGGAGTTGTTCGGGGCCGACAAGCTCGACGAGCTCGACGTCGAGATCGCGCGCCGCAAGGTGGCCGATCCGTCTTGGAGCCCACCTGATGACCTGGTGACGAAACTTGCCACCAAGCGGGTGCGCTCGGCCCTGGTCGCCGCCTCCGACCGCAAGGATTTCGCGGCCGTGGTGGATCTCGCCACCACCCATCCTGAGCTTGTTGTTCCCGTCGACCTCGATGTGTCGTGGCGCGTCGCCGAGGCCTATGGGCGCACGGGCGCGACCGAGCAGGCCTTGAAGATCAATCAAACGATCCTGACCAGCAGCCAGGATCCGGCCGAACGGCTCGCGACGGTTCGCAAGGCCATGGTGTCGCTGGGGCCGACCGAGATCGAGAAGCTCGTCACCATGGGAAAGCCCGCGCCCGATGGCCGGCCTGAATTCGACGCCGTCGATCTCGACCTCGTGCGGCAGCGGGTGGGTCGGGTGCTGGGTGGCCCTGGTGGCGATACGGCGGCGCCCGCGGATGTGGCGCGGCTGGAGGCCGCGGCGGCCCGGCCCGGCGACGCCACCGATGCGGCCCTGCTGGGCTGGCTCTACTCGAAACGGCAGGATTGGACCAAGGCAAGCGGCTGGTTCCAGACGGCTTTGAAGATCGCTCCCGATCCCGCCCAGGCCAAGCCCGAGGACGCCAAGGTCGCCCAAGGGGCGGTGATCGCCCTCAGGGCCACGAACCAGGCCACCGAAGCCGAGGCGCTGGCCTATCGCTGGCGCGAGGCGGACCCCGCCCTCACCCTGCTTTACCTCGACAGCGTGGAGGCGGACCTGACCAAGCCGAAGCCGGTGGCGCTCGCGCCGGATCGCCTGAAGCAGTTCGGCGGCGTGACGACGACGACCCAATCCGGCGACGGCGCGCAGGCGCTTGGCTGGTACGCCTACAACGTCGGCCAGTACAAGGCCGCCCTGGCGTGGTTCCAGAAAGCCATGGCTTGGCAGCCGCGCGACAGCACGGCGCTCGGGGTCGCCTTGTCGTTGAAGCAGACCGGCGACAAGGCCGCGCTGGCGGCGTTCCTGAAGGATAACGGCCCCACGTTTCCGTCGCTGGTGGCCTTGATCGACACCCGAACATCCCTGAAGGCGCCACCAGCCGGCGATGCACCGCGCGCCGACCCTGTCGCGCCACGGCGCAAGCGCGTCGATGCGCGTCCGCCTGTGGCGGCCGTCGTCGAGGCCGCCCCGGTTGCTGATGCCACCCCGGTTGCCGAGGCCGCCCCGGTCGACGATCAACCCCGTTCCCGCTCCCGTTCGCGCGCCGCCCCGACTGGTCGCCCCCAGGGCTGCAGGGCGGCGGAGACGTACAGCAGCCCATCGGCAGCCCTGCAAACAGGCTGGTGCCTTTTAAGCCTGAAACGGGCGAAGGAAGCCGCCTTGGCGTTCGCGGCGGCCCGCCAGGACAGCGCGACCCGGGTCGACGCCGCCTATGGGGAGGCTTTGGCGAACCTGCGCAACAACCGGACCGACGAGGCGATCGCGGCTGCCGGGAGCGTCGGCCTCACGCCGGTCCGCCGCAGCGAGATCGGGCTCGCCGCCCTGGCCCAGGCGGCGGCCACGGCCTTTGACGAGGGCCGCTACAAGGACACCCTGCAAGCCTTGAACAAGCGTCGCATGTTTGAAGGGGAACCACGCGACCTCGCGATCCTGCGAGCCTGGTCCACTTACCACACCGGTCATCGCGACGAGGCGAACAGCATGTTCACGGCGCTCGATACACAATTGTCGACGAGCGAAAGCCGCGCTGGCATCGCCGCCGCCAGCCAGTCGGGTTACGAGAGGTGATCGCGGCGCCCGTTTCCCGCCGGTCCACGCTGGCGGGCCGCGTCAGGAACGTCGTTCTGGGCATCGTGCTGGCGGTCGGCTGCGGTGCCACGCCGGCGCGGGCCGCGGACAAGATCGATTGGCTTCGTGAACTCGGGCTTGGACAGGGCATCCCCCTCGTCGCCCTGCCTCCCGGGGCCGGCACGATCGTGGGGGTCGACGAGAAACGCAAGACGGACAGCTTCGTTCAAACCATCACGCTCGCCGGCGATGCCGGTACGGCGGGCGACAATGAGATCGTGGTGACGGTCACGCGCACAGGCCTCGCGCCGCGCATCGAGGACGACACGATCGCCACGGAGGCGCAGCAGTTGCTGCCGAATTTCTCCTTCAAGCTCGGACCAGTCGGCACCCGCAACACCTTCGGCCTTTTCGGCGCCCTTGTTGGCGGCAAGGGTGGCGTGAACTGCGTTTACGCCTGGCAAGGCGTGAACCTGGCCGATGCCTGGATCACCGGCACCCCGACCAACGTCCTCGAGGAACGCCACGCGCTGACGGTGCGCTACCGCCTGTGCCGCACAACCGCGACGACGTCCGAGCTTCTCGGCTTCGTCGAGGGAGGGCAGAGCGGCCTTGTCGCCACGCGGGCGATGCCTCGCCCGAGCCCGGGCTACGACGCGCTTTCGGCGGCCACGAGCTTGAATCCCGCGTCCATGGGCGAAGGGGCCCCGGTTCAGTTCGTCCCATCGATCGAGCCGGCCCGCGCGAGCCCTCGACGTCACGGCTCGCCGCGGGTGGCCCGCATGGCTCACAGGGGAAACACGCCGATCAGGGCAGCCCAGTCGGCCGAGAACTCACCGCCGCCGCGGCTCGCCATACCCGACCTGCCCTTGCCGTGATCGGACAGGTCCTCGCGCCCACCAGCGGGTTCTGACAACTGAAAGCCAACCTCCTGGTCCGACAGGAGTTTTGCCGTTCCTAATTGTCCCCGGCGCGCCGAACCTGATGCGAGGGGGCACAGCCCGGCGATGAGGCGGGTCGATGCCGGGAGGAGGGTCCCGCCGTCCCGTCGCCCACGAGGCTCGACCCGGTGGGATGGTAGGTGCGGCGCTGGTCCTGGTTGAAATCCCTGCGGATCATGGTCGGCGACGCGCCGAAATGCTTCCGGAAGGCGCGGCAGAAATGGGCATTCGACTGGAAGCCCGCGACCTCGGCGATGTGGGCCACGGGATTGTTGCTGTAGAACAATTGTTCACGCGCGGTTTGCAGCCGGATGTCGACGTAATAGGCGGCGGGTGAGCGGCCGATCTGGTTGGCGAAGGCGCGTTCGAGGCGGCGGCGCGAGGTTTTCAGCTCGGCGCAAAGATCGGCGATGCCGAGCGGGAACGCGATGTTGGCCGCCATCAGGCGGATCGCGCGACGGAACACGGTCTGATCGTCGCCGGCTTGGCTGAGATCGGGACGTTGCAGGGTTTCGGGCGGGCGCGGGCGGCCATGAACGAAGGCGTTGGCCACCACCTGGGCCAGCCGGGCCCCATGCGCCTTTTCAATCAGGATCAACATAAGATCGAGCGAAGCCGTCCCGCCGGCCGCCGTGACGATGTTGCGGTCGATGACGACGATCTGCTCCTTCACCACGACATTCGGGAACATGTCGAGGAACACCGGGCGGGCTTCCCAGTGCAGGGTGATCGCACGGTCCCGCAGCACGCCCGCCGCCCCGAGCGCGAACGCGCCGGTGTCGAGGGCGCCGAGAAGCACGCCGTGGGCCGCCAAGCGTCGGATCCAGGCCAGCAGGGGCTTGCCGAGATGCTGGGTCGGCTCGTTGCCGCCGCAAACGATGATGCAATCGGGAACGCCGGCCGCCTCGATGGCGACCGTAGCCTCGATCGCCATGCCGTTGCTCGACCGCACGGCCCCGCCCCGGGCCGACACGAAACGCCAGTCGTAGAGCGACAATCCCGAATTCTGATTGGCGATGCGCAGCGCCTCGGTGGCCGGCACCACCGCGTAGAGCGGGAAATCCGGCAGGAGCACGAACAGAAAGGTCCTGGGGTGGCGGTCGTCCATGTCCTGTGTGGCCTCGCGGTTTCCCGGGTCAAGGAGCGCGGAGCGGCGCGACGCCGAGCCGAGCGGCCCAGGGTTCGAGTGCTTCGAGCAGGCCCGGCCGGGGTGTCATCCCGTTCGCCAGGGCTTCGCGCATTCCCCGCGCGGCGGCGGCACCCGGCAAACGGACCGGCCGGGATGGGTCGGCGGGCGGGTTGGTCCGGCAGGCCTCCGCCACCCATTCGGTTTGCCGGGTGAAGTCGGCGAGCCCGCCGAACAGCGCTGGATCGAACAACTGCACGAACACCGAAGCACCCCAGCCAGTCTCGGAGTCGGCCCGACCGTGGCCGGAAAGCCCTTGCGTGAGCGCCTCCACCATGAGGGCGAGCCCATAGCCCTTGTGGCCGTGGTCGACCCCGCCGGTTGGAAGGAGCGTGCCCTTGCGCTCGCCCACGAGGACGTTCGGGTCGCGGCTCGGCCGGCCATCGGCGTCGAGCGCCCATTCCCCGGGAAAGCTGCCGCCTTCCCGGCGCAAACGGGCGCTCATGCCGGCCGTGGTGATCGAGGCCGAGATGTCGATGAGGATCGGATCGCCCTCCGTCGGGATCCCGACCGCCAGGGGGTCCGGGGTGAAGACGGCCTTGGTGCCGCCGAACGGCGCCACGTGGGCGTCTGACGGATCGCTGCATGCCACGATCGCCATGAGGCCCTGCTCGGTGGCGGCGGGAAGAAAGGCGGCGAGACACGCGATGTGGTGGCTGCGCCGGATCGTGACGGCGCAGATCCCGGTCATCTTCGCCCGTGCGGCGGCGAGGCGCACGGCCTTGTCGGTCAGCCACACGCCGGGCAGCCGCCGTCCGTCCCAGACGACGGCCGCCGGCTTGTCGGCAAGCACCTCGGGTTCGCCGGTCGTCGTCATGCCCCCGGCCAGGACGTCCTCGAGGTAGTCGGGCAGCTGCGCGAGGCCGTGGGTCGTGTGACCCATGGCGTCGGCCGTCACCAGCAGACGCGCCGTAACGGCCGGCTTGTCGCCATCGAGACCGACGGCCGAGAGCAGGCGTTCGGCATAAGCCACCAGGGCGTCGAAACTCGGCATGGAAACCTCAGTATGTGAGCCCCTGGGCCCAGGGAATAAATTCTTCCTCGCCGTAGCCGAGCCGCTCGCTCGCCGTGCGGGCCCCCGAGGCCGTCGCCAGCATGCGGTCGAAGATGGCGGCACCCACGGCCTCATGGCTCAACGTGCCGTCGAGGATCGGGCCAGCGTCGAGGTCCATGTCGCCCGCCATGCGGCGGAACAGGCCGGAGTTGGTGGCGATCTTCAGCGAGGGCGTGGGGGCGCAGCCGAAACAGGAGCCTCGGCCGGTGGTGAAGCAGATGAGATTGGCTCCCGCCGCCACCTGGCCGGTGGCGGCGACCGGGTCGTAGCCCGGCGAATCCATGAACACGAGGCCCGGCGTGACGATGGGTTCGGCGTATCCATAGACGGCGTTGAGGGGGCTCGATCCGCCCTTGGAAACGGCTCCCAGGGATTTTTCGAGGATGGTGGTGATGCCGCCCTCTTTGTTGCCGGGGGAGGGATTGTTGTCGAGCGTGCCGTCGTCGCGGCGGGCGTTGTCTTCCCACCAGGCCAGCAGGTCGCGGAGCCGCTGCGCGACGGGCTCGCTCGCGGCGCGCTCAATGAGGAGTTGCTCGGCGCCATAGATTTCCGGCGTTTCGGACAGGATCACGGTGCCGCCCTCGGCCACCAGGCGGTCGGCCGCGAGACCCAGCGCCGGATTGGCCGACACCGCCGAAAAACCATCCGACCCGCCGCATTGCAGGCCGACCGTGAGGTGCGCGGCCGAAACCGTGGTGCGGACGGCGGCGGCGGTGCGCGGCAGCATGACCTTGAGGGCCGCGACGCCGGCCGCGACCGTCGCCAGGGTGCCTCCTTCCTGCTGGATGACGCGCGTCGTCAAGCGCTCGGATTTGGTCAGGCCCGCGGCCGCCAGGAAAGCGTCGACCTGGTTGTCCTCGCAGCCGAGCCCGACCACGAGGGTGCCGGCGACGTTCGGATGGCGCGCGTAACCACCGAGCGTGCGCCGAAGCATCGTCATGCCGGGACCGTCGGCGCGAAACGAGCAGCCGTGCTGATGGGTGAGGGCCACGACACCGTCGATGGTGGGGGTGGCCGACAGGTCGACCTCGCGGCGGAACTGTTCCGCGATCCGCTTGGCGACGGTGGCCGAGCAGTTGACGGTGGCCAGCACCAGAAGAACGTTGCGGGTTCCAACCCGCCCGTCCTCCCGCCGGTAGCCCTGAAAGGTCGCCGACCCTGGCGCGTCGAGCGGGTCGATGGTGTTGCGCCGCGCCGATGGCCGGTCGCGGTTGGCCCGCGAAGCGCGGAAAGCGAGGTTGTGGCTGTGGATGTGCGCGCCCGCCGCGATCGGACCGGAGGCGACGCCAATGAAGGTGGCGAACTTGTTAACGGGATCCCCGGGGGCGAAGGAGGACAACGCGACCTTGTGGCCGCGGGGGATCGCCTCGCGGGCCACGAGGTCCGCGCCGATCGCGTCGCCCGGCGCGAGGTCATTCAAGGCGATGCCGATCGCGTCGGCGGGATGCAGTCGGAGAACGGGCAGGGTCATCTTTGATCCATATGGGCCCGCGCGCGCCGCCCGGCATCCCGAACGGGCGAGGCGATCACGCGACGGCTCCGATGTCGAACCAGATGGTCTTGGTTTGCAGGTACTGGTCGAGCGCCTCGGTGCCGTTGTCGCGCGCGAGCGAGCCGGATTTCTTGTAGCCGCCGAACGGCGTCTTGATGTCGCCTTCCGTGAAGCGGTTGATCGAGA
>CALMOK010000326.1:4814-22969 GCA_937871825.1 uncultured Alphaproteobacteria bacterium | reverse complement strand
CCGGCAACCTGTTTGGCCCCGATGTTGAAGCTCATGGATTTCAACGCGTGGGAAGCCGATGCGAGCGCGCCGCCCTCGCGGTTCGCCATGGCGGTCCGGGCCTTGGCGAGGCAATCGGGCGCGTGGCTGCGATAAAGTCCGAACACGCGCGCGATGAAATGCCGTCCCGACCCATCGCCCAACGACGCCATGTCGTCGAGGACGGACCGGTCTATGAGCCGCTCGGCGTGGCCGATTTCCGATGCAATGGCGAACGGCCCGTTGTTCGCCGGACCGGGCGAGGCCTCGGCGACCGCGTGGCCGGACAGCCGCGTGGCGAGGCAGCGCGTGAGTTCGGCGATGGTGAACGGCTTGTAGAGCACTCCCTCCATTCCGGCCTCGACCCAGGCGTTGGCGGACGGTCCGACGGCATGGGCCGTCAACGCGATCACGACGGTGTGGCGACCCGATCCGGCCTCGGCGACCCGCAACCGGCGGCACGCCTCGAAGCCGTCGAGTTCCGGCATGCTTCCGTCCATGAACACGAGATCGTAGGCTGTTGCGGTCGCGGCCTCCAGGGCTTCGCGCCCGTCTTCCGCGAAATCGGGATGGATACCGAACCGGCTCAGGGCTTCCCGCATGACTTCCCGGTTGACGGCGGTGTCGTCGGCGACGAGCACGCGGGCGTCATAGGCGACGCTGGCTGCCGAACGCCGCGCCGCGACCGTGGTGGCGCGGAGCGGCTCGTCGCCGGTGATCCTGTCGAGCACGGCCAGGAGTTCGTCCTCCATGAGGGGTTTTCGAAGGACGAGGTCGACCGCCAGCTCGAGACCGGCATCGTCCATCCCGGGTTCGGCCAGCGCGACGACGCGCGCCGCGCCGCGCCGTGCCCGGTCGATGTCGGGCAAGCCGTCGGTGAGAACCAGCCGGACGGTGCCGAAATCCACCTCCGCCATGGGACCCTGCCGCACCGTGCAGCCCGCGTTCTCCAGAAAGGCGATGGCGGCCGAGCGGGTGGCCGCCCCTTCAACCGCGACATGCGCTTCCAGGCCGTCGAGGTTTCGTCGTGCCGGGGGCGGCACGGGGGCCAGCATCGGCACGGTGCAACTGAAGGTGGAACCGACGCCAAGCTGGCTGCGAACCGTCAAGCCGCCGCCCATGGCCTCCGCCAAGCGGGTGGAGATCGTCAGGCCGAGGCCCGTCCCACCAAAACGCCGCGTGGTGGTGCCGTCGGCCTGCGAAAACGCCTCGAACACGTTTGGCAGTCGGGCTTCCTCGATGCCGATGCCGGTGTCGGTCACCTCGAAGGAGACCGTGCCACCCTGCGTCGCGCGCACGTCGAGCAGCACGGAGCCGGCCTCGGTGAACTTGAGGGCGTTGTTGACGAGGTTGCCCACCACCTGCTGCAGTCGCACCGGATCGATCAGGAAGTTCTGGGGCAGGTCGCCCGAGAACCGCGCGGCGAGATCCAATCCCTTGTCGCTGGCCCGGGCGTGAAACAAGCCGACCACCGTGTTGGCGACCTCGCGGGGGTCGACGGGGAGTTGCTCGACGTCGAGCTTGCCCGCCTCGATCTTGGAGAAGTCCAGGATGTCGTTGATGATCGCCAGCAGGGCCTGGCCGGATTTCGAGATCACCTCGGCGTAGCGACGCGATTTCTGGGGCAGGTCGCCGGTTACGAGAAGCTCCGCCATGACCAGCAACCCCGTCATGGGGGTGCGGATTTCATGGCTCATCGTCGCCAGAAAGGTCGATTTGGCCTGGTTGGCTTCTTCTGCGGCCTGGGTGGCGAGGGCGAGGTCGCGGGTACGCTCCTCGATATCCTGTTCGAGGCGGCCCCGGTGGCGGGCCAGCAGCTCGCCTCGCTCGCGGATGTCGCCCAACATGGTGTTGAAGCCGGCGATCAGGACGCCCACCTCGTCGCCGCCCGGCGCCGGCATGCTCACCGCGTAGTCGTGTTCAGCGCTCACGTGTCGCATGATGCCGGTCAGCGCCGTGAGAGGCTTTGTGATGCTGTGCTGCAGCCGCGCCGCAATGGCTAGGGCCGCCGCGAGCGCCAGCAGGGTGCCGACCGCGTCGGCGCCAAGGGCGGCCAGCACGTCATCCCAAAGGTCGTCGGCGGCACTCACCAGTTCGAGCGAGCCGATCCTGGTGCCGCTGTCGAGGATCGGAACCATGGCGCTGATCGACCGGCTCTGAAGAAGCGCCACCACCGTCTCATCCGTGCCGTCGCCGACCACGGCATCGCCGTCGAGCCGGGCGGCCGATCCCACCTCCGCCAAAACCTTGCCGTTCTCGTCGCGCGCCGTCGCGTTGAGCAGTCGCGGCACGTCGCCGATGGCCTTCAAGGCTTCGAAAACGCCGTCGGCGTTCCGCTTACTGGTGGGCTCGGCGGCGGCCGATGCGAAAGCGTGAGCGGTGGCCACCAAGGCTTCGCGTCGCGATTCGAGGTAGCGCCGCAGTTCGTGGCGCATCGAGATCGTCGTCGTGATAAGGCCCGATGCCACAACCGCGACCGTGACGGTTGCCGCGATCTTTCGCCTGATCGACATTCGCATAGAAGCATCTCCGCCTTGGACCGTGGCGGAGGAAGATGATGATCGAATTAATTAGGCTCGCGGATAGCGGGCCTCGTCAGTCGATCGGTCGCGCCGCGTCGCCGCGCGCCGCTGCGCGGCTGGCCAGCAGGATGGCAAGACCCGCCACGGCGGCGATGCCGACGGCCTTGTTGATCCGCCTCGCCGACGGCACCTTTTTCGCCGCCAGCCAACCACCGTCGACCGACGTTCCCTTGTCGCTCGGCACCAGCATGTCGCCGTCCGTGCGCGGACCCGGATCGGCCCGGCCAAGGGCTTTCCGCATCACCAGCCCCATGAGTTGCTCGGTCGGCATGGGGGCGAGCGCGAAGGCGACCTGGGCGGCCCGGGCCGGCCAGCCGACGGCGGTTTCGTCGCGCGGTCGCCGGGCTAGCGAGACGAAAACCGCCGCCACATCCTCCGCCGTGTAGAAGAAAGGGCCGGGGTTCAGCCGTTTGCCTGAGACATTCGCGCCATGGTCCAGGCCAGGTGTGTCGATGATCGACGGGAACACGCCGCAGACATGGATGTGCCGATGGGGGGCAAGCTCCTGCCGCAGGCTCGCCGTGAAACCGCGGATGCCGAATTTGCTGGCCGTATAGGCGGCCGCGAACGGCGTCGGGGCCCAGCCCCCCATGGAGATGTTGTTGATCAACGTTCCATGACCTTGCCGGAGGAAGATCGGCAGAACCGCCGCGGCGCCATACATGGTGCCGAGGAGGTTCACCTCGATGGTGCGGCGGTGGAGCGCGACATCGGCGTCCTGGTAGGGTCCAAACACGCCCGTTCCGGCGTTGTTGATCCAGGTATCGATCACGCCGAACGTGCGCTGGGCTTGATCGGCGAGGCGGGCGACGGCTTCGGCGTCCGTGACGTCCGTGGGAACGGCGATCGCCTCGGCGCCCAACCCTCGGCATTCGACCACAAGCTCGTCAAGCGGGCCGGGCCGTCGTGCCGCCAGGGCCAGCCTCGCGCCGCGCCGCGCGAAGGCGAGCGCCGCCGCCCGGCCGATGCCGCTGGAAGCGCCCGTTATGACGACGGATCGTCCACGCAGTTCATGATCCATCGCAGGTTCCTCGCAAGTTGGTTCGAGTGCTAACGCCTGAAACCGGGATCGGGCATTCCCCTACGCATGTCGCTTGTCGTCGCACGGCATCGCCTCGGCATGGAAAGGAAACGGGGGGTGTCGACGCGCAGGCGTGGCCCGTCCTGCTCGATCCCGCCCACCCAGGCGGCAACCAGCCTTGACCACCGCCGGGCGTGGACGAGACCTTTCGCCGAGGACCCCGATTTCGGATCGGGCCGGTCATCTGTTGAGAAGGCCGCGACGTGGACGATCAGGACGTTTCGAACAGCGTCGAACGCCCATGAACCTCATCGGAACGGTCGGCGGCTCGTTGGTCCAACGATTTGCTCCGACAACCGCCGGCTCCTTCAACGCCTGAAAAGGATGGAAGCTGGGTCGCACCGGCTTTCCCAACCTTCCCGCTCCAAGGTCGGCGCGTCGTCCTCCTTCGACGGATAGCCGACGCAGAAATAACCGATGAACGTCCAGGTCGGGGGAACGTCGAGCGCCGCCGCGACGCCGTCCGGGTCGAGAATGGACACCCAGCCGAGCCCGATCCCCTCGGCACGGGCGGCGAGCCACAGCGTGTGGACGGCCATGACGGCGGAATAGTCGATGGTGGACGGCATGGTCAGCCTGCCAAGCCCGTGTCCTCGGCCGGTGTGGCGGTCGGCGAAGACGGCGAGTTGGCTTGGTGCCTCGTCGAGGCCCGCCAGCTTCAACCGGGCGTAAAGCGCCGCCCGCTCGCCCGTTTGGCAGCGGAGCGCCTCGGCGTTGCACCGCTCGAACGAGGCCCGCACGGCGCCGCGCCGCCCGGCGTCATCCACCAGCACGAACCGCCACGGTTGGCTGAAGCCGACCGACGGAGCCAGGCAGGCGATCCCGATCAGGCGCTCGAGGGTTCCTGGGGCGAGCTTGTCGGGTTTGAAGCGCCGGACGTCGCGCCTCCAAACCAGAAGGTCCAGCAGCGTGGCCCGGGCCTCGGCCCCGAACCGTCCTTCCGCCTCGTTGGGCGGCTTCGGTTCGGGGGTCGTCACGGTCAAGACCGGTCGCGCCAGGGAAGATCGGCGACGTCGATCGATCCCGCGACCCCGGATCCGATCAGCCTGGTTTCGATCCGGCGCCGTTCCGCCATTCCCCTGTGTCCCCGCACTCGCCTCGCCCACCGTGGAGCCTGGGATCAACATCGCATCGATCGGCCCCGGCCGTCACCTGCCTTTGCTGGCCGGCGACCTTGCGGATGCGAGCCACGTCACCGGAGCGACGATGCCTTGGCGCGCCTGACGTCACTCGCAATATTTCTCGTACCGGAGCTGGGCACCTCGGGCATTCAGGCTCACGGGTGAAAGCTTGACGACATACATCGGCATGTCGCGGCTATAATAGGCGAACCGGTTGAAGACTTCCTGGTGGGCCTGCTGATGCATCAGGAGATGCGCGCAAAGCGCCGCGATCTTCGCCGTGGCATACATGGTTGATCCTTTGTGTCGAAAGGTCCCCCAACGGGGCTTTCGTTCGATCGCCTGTGCCGGATTGGAACAGGCTGCATCGAGACACTGTCGCAACTGCCAGTCGCGTGCCGCCGGATGCGCCATGCAGGTCGTGCCGCCTGGGGATCGGCCCTCAGCGGCCTCGTGGGCGTTCCGCGAGGGCGGCGAAATTGGCCAGGAGATGATGGCCATGTTCGGTCAGGATGGATTCGGGGTGGAATTGCACGCCGAAGGTGGAAGCGTCGCGATGCTCCAACGCCATGACCTCGCCTTCGCCCGACCAGGCGGTGGCCGCCAAGGGCGAGCCCGGCTCGATGGTCACGATCAGCGAGTGGTAGCGGCCGACCCGCAAGGGGTCCGGCAGGTCGGCGAACAAGCCTTGCCGGTTGTGGCGGATCATCGAGGCGCGCCCGTGCATCGGTTCACGGGCGCGCGTCACCCGGCTCCCCAGGGCCGCCGCGATACATTGATGGCCGAGGCATATTCCCAGGATGGGAATCCGGCCGTTCAGGCCCTGGACGATGGGAACGCAGGCGCCGGCCTCCGTGGGACCGCAAGGTCCGGGCGACAGCACGACGGCGGCCGGGCCGAGCGCCTCGACTCCGGCAACATCGATCCGGTCGTTCCGCACGACGCGGACCTCGCGGCCGATCTCGACCAGATACCGGGCGATGTTGAAAACAAAGGAATCGTAGTTGTCGATGAGGAGGATCATGCGTCCTCGGTGGCCCTTCGGCCCGCGAAGGCGCGGAAAAGCTTTTCCGCCTTGACCAGCGTTTCGTCATATTCCGCCGCCGGGTCGGACAAGGCCGTGACGCCGCCGCCGACCCCGAAGGTCGCCATGCCGTCCTTGAGCAGCACCGTGCGGATCGCGACGTTGAGGTCCGACCGGCCATCGAGCCCGAGAAAGCCGATTGCCCCACAATAGATGCCGCGCGGCTCGCCTTCGATCGCGTCGATGATCTCCATCGCCTTGAGCTTCGGCGCGCCCGTGATCGACCCGCCGGGGAACGCCGCCGCCACCACGTCGGTCATCGTCAGGCCGGGAGCCAGCACGCCGGTGACGGTTGAAACAAGATGGTGAACGCCCGCGTAGGATTCGAGCGCCAACAAGGCGGGCGTGAGCACGGTGTGGGGCAGGCAGACGCGGGACAGATCGTTTCGCAACAGGTCGACGATCATCGTGTTTTCCGCCCTGTCCTTCTCCGAAGCCAGGAGGGCGTCGGCGAGGCGGCGGTCGGCGTCGGGATCCGTCGAGCGGGGGGCGGTTCCCTTGATGGGCCGGGTTTCGACGGAGCGACCGCTCACCGTCACGAACCGCTCGGGCGAACTCGAGGCGATCACCAAGCCGTCGCGCTCGAGAAAGGCGGCGAACGGCGCCGGATTGCTGGCGCGCAGGCGCCGATAAAAAGCCCACGCGTCGAAGTTTTGCGGCAGGACGGCCGTGAAACGCTGGGCGATGTTGGCCTGGAAGATGTCGCCCGCCAGGATCGCCTCCACCACCCGGCCGACCGCGTCGGCATAGGTTGGGGCCGCAAAATTCGACTGCCAGTCGGTCTTTTCGATGGAATGATGGGGTGCGGAAGGGGGCTTCAGGCCCGGCTCCGCCAGAAGCGTGGCCTCGCACAGCGCCGCCCGTTCCTGGGCCCGTAAGGCCCTTTGCGGCTCGCCTTCGGCGGGCAGGCCCGTCGAGATGATCCAGGCGCGTTCCGTGCCATGATCGAAGGCGCAAACGAGGTCGTAGAACAGCCACTCGGCCTCGGGCATGGCGCCCCGGGCCGCCATTGCCGGCGGGCGCTCCAGAAGGTTGCCGAACTCATAGGCGAAATACCCAGCCGCCCCGCCCTGGAACGGTGGCAGGTCCGGAATGGTCGGTTGTGAGAATTCGGCGAGTTTGACCGCCAGGGCGACGAGTGGCGGCTCCGGTAGGAGGGTGCCGTTCCATCCCGGCCTGCCACCAGAAACCACGAAGCGCCCGAACGGATCGGCGGCGACGTAGGAAAAGCGGCCGAGGGTCTCTTGCCGCATGGCGCTGTCAAGGAAGGTCAGTCCGCCCCAGTCCCGCAAGCGCGACGCCGCAACAGTTGGGTCCATCCAGGGAAGCGGCTTTACGACAACCACGTGAACTGGTCCAACCTCGAAAAGCCGCCGGGCTTTGGTAGCTCCTCATCCTAGAAGCGGCCGGCAGGTGGGACAACCCGGGCGTGAACGACGATGTGCAAAGGATGGGTCGCATTCGCGTCAGAACCGGGCCCGCCTGGCCGGCGCCGTTGGCATGACGGTGTTTGATCCTCATGACGACGCGGGGCCTCGGGCGATCGAAGGGCTCCACGGTCCGGCATCGTTGGCGGAGTGCGAGTGGGTCGACCTCGCGGCTCGCGGCGGACTGTCCCTCGGAGCCGAGGCGCACCTTTGGGTGCTGCCGCTCGATACTCCCCCGCGACCCGTGACCGAACTGGCGGCCAGCCTCGACGAGGCCGAACGCGCCCGTGCCGCGCGTTTGTCCCGTCCGGTCGAGCGGCACCGCTTCATCGTCGGTCGCGGGCTGCTGCGCCTGCTGCTCGGCGCCTACGTCGGACTGCCCGCCGCGCAGGTCAGTTTCGACCATGGTCCGTTCGGAAAACCGGTTCTGGCGCGAGGGTCCGGCGCGAGCCCGCCGAGTTTCAACCTGTCGCACGCCGACGGCTGGGCGCTGCTTGGCGTGACCCGGGGCGGAGCCATCGGCGTCGACCTCGAACGGGTTGGACCCATCCCGGAGCGCGACCTGCTCGCCCGTCAGTTTTTTGCACCCGGCGAGGTGGCTTCCTTCGCCCGCTTGCCGCCCTCCCGGGTCGTGGACGGGTTCTACGCTTGCTGGACCAGGAAGGAGGCCTTCCTCAAGCTGACCGGCGAAGGCTTGTCCCGCGCGACAACCAGTTTCGAGGTCACGACCGATCCCGACGGCCCCGCGATGCTGGTGTCGGTCGACGGATCGGCGGACGCGGGTCACCCTTATCGGTTCTGGAGCGGCCGCCTTCTGGGCGAATATCGGGCCGCGCTCGCCGTTGAGGGTGGGTTGCCGGCCTTGCGGTTCATGCGGCTTTGAACGGCACGGGTTCGATCGGCCGCTCTTCGGCCGGTCAGGCCACGAACTCAGCCGTGGGCTCGACCTCCCGGACACCCAAGCGGCGCCCGATCTCGCGCCGAACGCGCCACCAGTGCCCAGGCCGCGCCGTGATCACGAGGCCGGTGTCTTCCCGCCAGGAATTCATCGTCGCTGTTTCGTAAGCGGCGGCGCCGAACAGGTTCATGAGCTCGTCGGCGTCGCGGCTCACGGCATCGTCGCATTGTCGGAACCGGGACAAGAGCTGCGGTGGGCGGAAACGGAACGGCATCGGGCTTTCCCCAGGTGAGGTGCAGCCACCGTTAGACCAAGTTTGTTTCAACCAGGTGTCGCAGCGGCCCCAAACCGCGCCTGAAGACAATGGTGAATGCTTGACTTTAAGGGTCGCAGAAGCCGAACCTCGTGTTGGTTGGATCGCCATAGCGCACGCGCCAAGGTGGCGGGGCATGGTTCCGGTGAGGTGTGGTCTTGGTTTTCACCTGCACGATCCCGGCACGCTCCACCCTTCAGGTCGACGACGACCGGGTGAGGATCACCCGGTGGGATTTCGAGCCGGGCGCGAGCACGGGCTGGCACGAACACGCCATGGACTATTGCGTGGTGATGGTGTTGGGCGGCACCCTGATGGTGCATGACGGCACGAGCGAAACGGCCGTGCTTTTAGCGGCGGGGGAAGCCTACGCGCGTCCAAGGGGCATCCGGCACGACGTCAAGAACGGCTCGGTCCACCCGATCGCCTTCGTGGAAATCGAGATGAAGGACGCGCGCCGGCCAAGCTGAAGCGCGACCGGGCGGAACTCCGACATCCCGCTGGCCGTTCCTCCCTGACTTGAGGGAGGATTGAAGATGAGCGACAGCGGCTTTCCGTCCATGACGGCACTTTTGGGACTTCTGGCGGTTGCGGGGTTTCAGAACAGGGACAAGATCGCCGAAATGCTCGGCGGCGCGGGGCAGGGCGGTGGAACGGCGGGCAGCATCGGGCAGGGCAACATGGGGCAGGGCAGCATGGCGGCCCCGTCGCTTGCGCCGGGAAGCCAGCCGGGCGGCATGGCCGGCGGATTGGGCGGCCTGCTCGGTGGGTTGACGGGCGCCGGCGCAGGCGGCGGGTTCTTGAGTGGCGGCCTGTCCCAGCTGGTCAACCAGTTTCAGCAGAACGGCCATGGGCCGGTGGCACAGTCCTGGGTCAACGCGGGGCCTAATCAGGCGATCGCCCCTCAGCACCTCGAACAGGCGATCGGGCCAGACGTGCTGTCGACCTTGACGCAGAAGACCGGCCTGTCGCGCGAAGAACTCCTGTCGAGGCTTTCAAAGGAACTCCCCGACGCGGTCGATCGCTACACGCCGGACGGTCGCCTCCCGGCCTAGCTCCGTCCGCCCTTGGCAGGGCGGCGAACGATGGCCATCGTTCACCGCTAACGCGACCCTTGCGAAACGTGCGTTTGCCGGTAAAGTCTGACCATTGATGGCGCGGACGCGTCACGTAAAAAGGGCGACAAGGTCGCCCATCAGGGTCGAACGCCAAGGGAGAAGATTATGCGTCATCTCAAATCCGCCGTTCTGGCACTCGCCACCGTTCTGGGCGGTTCGGGAGCCGCTTTCGCCGCCGGCCCGCAACTGGTGTCGGGGCCGTCCGCCGATCCGCAATGCTACGTGCCGTGGACGGCTCAGACCAAATTCTTCAAGTTCGCCAAGAAGGCGGGGCCGTACCGCGTGGCGTTGGCCAACGGCTTCATCGGCAATACCTGGCGCATTCAAATGATCAAGACCGCCAAGGCCTATGCCGAGCAAGCTGACGTCAAGGCCAAGCTCAAGGAGTTCAAGGTCGTTTCCACCGGCGAGGATATCGCGGCCCAGATCTCGGCCATCAACAATTTCATCGATTCGGGCTATGACGCCATTATCGTCGACGCCCAGAACCCGACCGCCTTCAAATCGGTCGTACGGCGTGCCCAGCAGGCCGGCGTGGTGTTGATCGCCTTCGACAACACGATCGACAGCGAGGACGCAATCAACGTCAACGTCGATCAGGAAGGCCTCGGCAAGTATTGGGGCGACTGGCTGGTCAAGGAACTGCCGAAGGGCGGGTCCATCCTCGAAGTGCGTGGTGTGACCGGAACATCCGTCGACACCGACCGGCATAAGGGATTGCAGGATACCCTGAAGGCATCGGGGCAGCCGTTCAGCACCGTCGAGGTCGTCGGCAAGTGGGATGATGGCACGGCCCAGAAGGTGGCGGCCGACGCCATCGCGGTGCACAAGCATTTCGACGGCATGACCGCCCAGGGCGGCTCCACCGGCATGACGCGCGCCTTCGTGGACGCGGGCCACCCGTTGATCCCGGCGGCCGCCGAAACCGAAAACGGTTTTCGGAAACTTTGCCTCGCGCATGGCGGCGAGGGCCTGAAATGCGCCTCGGGCGGCACGGGTCCCGCCCAGGTGGCGGTGGCGATCAAGACCGCCTTCGCGGCACTGGACGGGGAAGTGGTGCCGCAATCCATCAAGCTGCCGCTCGCCCACGTCGAAGATCCTAGCTTCAAGGATGGCGAGAACACGTTTCCCAAGCAGACCGACAACTTCTTCGTCGGCAATTCCTTTCCGACCTGCGGCATCAATTTCACCGCGCAGGAGATCATGGGTCAGTCCGAAACCAATCAATAAGAGACCCTGATCGAGAGCCGTGACATCCGTGACGACGGCGATGGAACCCATAAAGGCGGGCTTGGCGGCTTCAACGGAACCGTTGCTCCGCCTGCGGGGGATCACCAAGCGTTATGGGGGTGTCCGCGCGCTGGAAGAGGTCGACCTCGCGGTGCGGGCCGGCCGCATCCACGCCATCCTGGGGGAAAACGGGGCCGGCAAGTCCAGCTTGATCAAGTGCATCGCCGGCGTCGTGCAACCCGACGCCGGCACGATGAGCCTCGATGGCGCGGCCGTGCGGTTTCCCTCGCCGGCCGCTGCGAACGCGGCCGGCGTGGTCTGCATCTTTCAGGAATTGTCGTTGATCCCGGATCTGTCGGTCGCCGACAACATCATGATCAGCAACCCGCCCCGGCGTTTCGGCATGATCGACGGGCGGGCGCAGCGGCGGATGGCGGAAGCCGCGCTGGCGCGCGCCGGCGCCGGCAACATCCATCCCCTGGAACTCGTCAAGAACCTGCCCCTGTCGCGGCGGCAACTCGTCGAGATCGCCAAGGCGCTGGCCCGCAACCCGCGACTGCTGATCCTTGACGAGGCCACCTCGGCGCTGACCGCCGCCGACGTCGAAACGGTGTTCCGCGTGCTCAAGGCTTTGCGGGCGCAGGGGCTGGCGCTGCTCTATATTTCCCATCGGATGGACGAGATCGCCGAGCTTGCCGACGATTGCAGCGTGTTCCGCAACGGCCGCCACGTCGCGACCTTTCCGGCGGGAACCAAGTCCGACGGCGAGGTCATCGCCATGATGATCGGCCGCGAATACAGCCACGTCTTTCCGCCCAAGCCCGCCCCGGTGCCAACCGGCCCCACCCCCACGCTTGCGGTGCGGGACCTGTCCTGGGGGGAAACCCTGGCGGGCATATCGTTTGAAGTGCGCGCGGGCGAGATCGTCGGCCTCGGCGGGCTCGACGGGCAGGGGCAGCGCGAACTCCTGCTGGCGCTCTTCGGCGTGCTGCGCGGGGTGACGGGGCAGGTCGTGATCGAGGGGCGGCCTGTGTCGATCGGCGGGCCCGGGGACGCCAAGGCGCCCGCCAACGGCATGGCGCTGATCCCCGAGGACCGCAAGACCGAGGGCCTCATGCTGCCCATGTCGGTGGGCGAGAACCTGTGTTTCGCCTCGCTCGAACGCTTGTCCCGCGGCGGCGTCCTCGACAAGGCGGCCGAGCGCCGCGCGGTTGGCGAGATGGTCAAGCTGCTCGCCGTCAAGACGGCCAGCCCCGACACGCCCGTGGGCGCCTTGTCGGGCGGCAACCAGCAAAAGGTCGTGGTGGCCAAGTGGCTGATGAACAGCCCCCGCATCATCCTGCTCAACGATCCGACCCGCGGGATCGATGTGGGCACCAAACAGGAAATGTATCGCCTGCTTCGCAAACTGGCCGACGAGGGCGCCGCCATCCTGCTTTATTCCACCGACTACGCCGAACTGATCGGCTGCTGCGACAGGGTGCTGGTGCTCTACGGCGGTGCGGTGCGCCGGGAATTGGCCGGCGAGGCGCTGACCGAAAGCGCTCTGGTCGCCAGCGCCCTCAACGTCGAAGCCGTAGCCGGGGAGGCCGGCTTGACATCCGCCGCGACGCCATGAGGGACTGGCGTTACCGCTTCGACCAGCACAAGGCGACGCTGTCGGCCGCGCTCGTCTTCGTGGTGATCTTCGGGATCTACGCCGCCAATCACCCGGCGGGCTTCAGCGCCAACGTCGTCCAAACCGCCGCCAACAAGGGCGTGCTGCTGGCCCTGGTGGCGGTGGGGCAGACCTTCGTTGTGCTCACGGCCGGCATCGACCTGTCGCTGGGCGCCATCTTCATCCTGGCCGATTGCCTGGCGTCCTGGATCGTCATCGGCTCGCCGCTCATGACGGGGCTCGGCATCGTCGGCGTACTGCTGGCGGGCCTCGCCTGTGGCGCCGTCAACGGCGCGCTGGTGATCTACGGCCGCCTTCAACCCATCGTGGCGACGATCGCCACAGGCGCCATTTATTTCGGGCTGGCGCTCGCCCTGCGGCCGAACCCGGGGGGCGACATCAACGGGGATCTGGCGGATGCGCTGACCGGGCAGGGGCCGGGCGGTGTTCCGGTCAGCGTCGTGGCGCTCGTCGTCATCATGCTTCTGGTGTGGGTGCCGTTCCGCCGCTCGGTGCTGGGTCGTGCCGCCTATGCGGCCGGCTCGGCGGAAGTGTCGGCCTACATGTCGGGGGCTCCGGTGGCGCGCGCCAAGTTCCTGGCTTATTGCATGGCGGGCCTTTTTGCCGCCCTGGGCGGCCTGATGCTGGCTTTCTTCACCTATTCGGGCGAGGCGTCCTCAACCAATGCCGCCACCTACACGCTGAACTCGATCGCCGCCGTGGTGATCGGCGGGGTGTCGCTTTTCGGCGGCTCCGGAAGTGCTGTCGGGGCCATCTTCGGCGCGCTCATCTTCCGCACCATCAACGACCTCCTGTTCGTGTTCGACCTCGACCCGCTTTGGCAACCCCTGTTCCTGGGGCTGGTCCTCCTGCTGGCCGTGAGCCTCGGCTCGCTTCGCTTGCTGCGGGTCCGCAACCGACTGGAGCTGTTCGGCCCATGACGATGCGCATCGACCCGGCCGATCCCGCCCCACCCGGCCTGTTCAAACGCCTCGATCCGGCCGTTCTGACCGCCTTTGGCTGCATCGTTGCCCTGCTGCTGGTCGGCAGCCTTTATTCCACGAGCTTCCTGTCACCAGGTTACCTTCTCCAGCAATTGCAGGTGGGCGCCTTCCTGGCGATGGCGGCGACCGGCATGATGATTGTCATCCTGCTCGGGCAGATCGACCTGTCGGTCCCCTGGCTGGTGACGGTAGGTGGCATGATGTCGACGGCTGCGGCCGGATACGGCCCATGGGGCGCCGCCTTCGCCATTCCCGCCGGCGTCTTGTGCGGCGTCGTCTTCGGCCTCGTCAACGGGGTGGGGGTGGCCTACCTCCGCATCCCCTCGATGATCTTCACACTTGGCATCAACGCGGTTGCCCAGGGCCTCATGATCCTGCGGACGGGCGGCTCCGCCCCGCAGGACATGGCAACCCCGGCCATGCACGGGCTCGCCACGGGGCACGCCCTGGCGGGCATCCCCAACGCGGTGTGGATCTGGATCGTCGTGGGGGCCGTCACGGTTTTCGTGCTCAGGCGCACGACGTTCGGCCGCTCGGTCTACGGCATCGGCAACCGCGAGGCGGCGGCCTACCTGTCGGGCATCAACACCCGGCGCATCGTGCTGCTGGCCTTCGCGCTGTCGGGCGGCTTATCGGCTTTCGCGGGCGTTCTGCTCGCCGGCTATTCCGACAAGGCCTACCAGGGGATGGGCGATCCCTACCTGCTGCCGGCGATCGCCGCCGTCGTGCTGGGCGGAACATCCATCCTGGGCGGGCGAGGAAGCTATCTCGGCACGACGGCCGGCGTGATCCTGATCACCTTGCTGCAGTCCATCCTCTCGGTCATGCAGATCGCCGAGGCCGGCCGCCAGATCATCTACGGCGTGGTGATCGTGGCCATGCTCCTGCTTTATGGGCGCGGCCCCCGCGTCGGAAGCTGAGATCGGCTGATCGAGGCGCGCCGGGCCTCGCGTTCGGACGATCGAGCCGGTACGATGACCCGCCTCGCTCCGGGGCAGGGTGAGACTTCATGGTTGTGCGCGTGGCCACGGTGGCGTTCGAGGGCATCGAGGCCCGCCCCGTCGATGTCCAGGTTCAGATCGCCAACGGTTCCGTCGTGTTCACCGTGGTGGGCCTGCCCGACAAGGCAGTGGGGGAATCGCGCGAGCGGGTCCGCGCCGCCCTGACGGCGTCGGGCCTCGCCCTGCCGGCCAAGCGCATCACCGTTAATCTCGCGCCGGCCGACCTGCCCAAGGAGGGTAGCCACTACGACCTGCCGATCGCGCTCGGCATCATGGCGGGCATCGGGGCCATCCCGGCCGACGCCATCGCGGGCTATACCGTGATCGGGGAACTGGCGCTCGACGGCACCATCACGGCGGTGGCGGGCGTGCTGCCGGCGGCGGTGGCCGCCAACGCGCGGGGGCACGGGCTGATCTGCCCACGGGCGTCGGGGCCGGAAGCCGCCTGGGCGTCGCGCGACCTCGACATCCTCGCCCCGGTCTCGCTGATCGCGCTCGCCAACCATTTCAAGGGCACGCAGGTGCTGAGCCGTCCCGAGCCCGCGCTGCGCGCCAAGGCGCTTGGCGGCGCCGACCTTCGCGACGTGAAAGGACAGGAAAGCGCCAAACGCGCCCTGGAGATCGCTGCTGCCGGGGGGCACAACCTGCTGATGAACGGGCCGCCCGGCGCCGGCAAATCCATGCTGGCGGCTCGCCTGCCCTCGATCCTGCCGCCGCTGACCCCGCGCGAGCTGCTCGAAGTCTCGATGATCCACTCGGTGGCCGGTCACCTGAGCGGGGGCGAACTCACCGAGCGCCGGCCGTTCCGCAGCCCCCACCATTCGGCCTCGATGCCGGCGCTGGTGGGCGGGGGCGCCGGGGCGCGGCCCGGCGAAGTGTCGCTCGCCCATCACGGCGTGCTGTTCCTCGACGAGTTTCCCGAATTCGCCACCCCGGTGCTCGACAGCCTCCGCCAACCCATCGAAACCGGCGAAGTGTCGATCGCCCGGGCCAACCACCGGGTCACCTATCCGGCCCGGTTCCAACTGGTGGCGGCGATGAACCCCTGCCGATGCGGCCACGCGCTCGAACCCGGCTACGCCTGCAGGCGGCAGCCCAACGAGCGCTGCATGGCGCAATATGCGGCGCGGCTGTCCGGACCGCTGCTCGACCGCATCGACCTGCACATCGAGGTGCCGGCGGTCACCGCCGCCGACCTGCTGCTGCCGTCGCCCACCGAAGGCTCGGCCGAGGTCGCCGCCCGGGTGGCGGCCGCCCGCGCCATGCAGGTCGAGCGCTACGCCGGGCTCGGCCTGCCCACGGTTTCGACCAACGCCGCCGCGCCCGCCGCCATTGTGGAAGACGTGGCCCGGATCGACGCCGGCGGAACCGCCCTGCTGCGCCAAGCCAGCGAGAAGTTCAGGCTGACGGCGCGCGGCTTCCACCGCGTCCTCAAGCTGGCCCGGACTTTGGCGGATCTCGACGGCGCCGGGGAGGTTGGCCGTCCTCACCTTGCCGAAGCGCTGTCTTACCGCGCCCCGGCCGATCGACGAAACACGGCGGCGTGAGTCCGGCGGCAACCCAATCGCAAGCATTTTAACCGATTGTTCCAAAACGGCCCATCGGCCGACGGTCGGACACACCTATGCTCAAGCTCGCAGCCGCCTTCTTCGGCAACCTGACCCTGGCCTGGGTCATGGGGGTGGTTGGCGCAATCCTGTTTCTACACACCCTTTTCGAGCGCACGCGCCTTCGGCAGGAGGCTCGCACCGTCGGCGAGGCGCAGGAAAGGCTGGCCGACGACCTTTGGGAAGTCCGCGCCGCCGGTGAGGCTCGCATCCGGGCCGAGGCGTCGACGCAAGCCAAGTCGCAGTTCTTGGCAACCGTCAGCCACGAGGTCCGCACGCCCCTCAACGGCATTCTCGGCATGGCCGAACTGCTCGGCGCGACCTCGCTCGACGCCGAGCAGCAGGCCTATGTGGACGCCATCCATGCTTCCGGGCGTTCACTGACGGCGCTGATCGACGAGGTGCTCGACTTGTCGCGCATTGAGGCCGGTAAATTGGAACTCCGTGCGGAGCCGTTCGACGTTCAGCACCTCGTCGAAGGCGTGGTGGAATTGCTGGGGCCGCGCGCGCAGGACAAGGGCTTGGAAATCGCCGCCCACCTGGCACCCGACGTTCCACGCCACCTGATCGGCGACGCGGCCCGGCTTCGGCAGGTGCTGACCAACCTTGCCGGCAACGCCATCAAGTTCACCGAGCGAGGCGGGGTGGGCGTGCATGTGAACGTGGCGGCCGATGGCGGTCTCGCGTTCACGGTGGCCGACACGGGTCCAGGCGTGCCGCCCGGCCGGCGCTCCGCCATCTTCGACGCCTTCGAGCAGGGTGGCCCGACGACGGCGTCTCGGCATGGGGGAACGGGCCTTGGCCTGTCGATCTCCAGGCGCCTTGTTTCATTGATGGGCGGCGGCCTCACACTCGGCGACCGGCCAGGGGGAGGATCGGTCTTCGGCTTCACGGTCGCCCTTCCGGCGGCGGACATGGAAGCCGGGCAGGTTTCGCAGCCGCTGGCCGGGCTGGAGGGCTCGACGGTCCTGATCGTGGCCGACTCGCCCTTCCAGGCTCCCTACCTCGCCCAAAGCCTTGGCCACGCTGGGGCCAAGGTGACGATCGCCACGACGCTCGATGCAGCGATGCGCCATTTCACCTTCGACAAGAAGCCGGACCTTATGCTGGTTGATTGCGCGCTGGGGGAACACGCGACGCATGTTTTGGCGGATGCGGCGTCGGCGGCCGGCGTTTTCCGTGCCGTCCTCCTCTTTTCGCCCACCGAACGGCGGGCTTTCGGGCAGAAACTGACGAAAACCTTCGACGGCTGGCTAGTCAAGCCGGTGCGAGCGCGTTCACTCGCGACGCGGATGGGCGGAGACGTCGCCTTGGCATCGCCCACGGAACTAGCCGCGCCGGCACCCCTCGCGCCGGCCGACGATTTCCGCATCCTCCTGGCGGAAGACAACGAGATCAATACCCTGGTGATGCTGAAGATGCTCGATCGGATCGGCGCCGAGGTCACCCATGTGGCCGATGGAGCCGTCGCGTTGAACGCCGCCCTGGCCGCCATGCGGGGTGAAACCAAGCCGTTCGACACCATCCTGCTCGATATCTCGATGCCGGGCCTCGACGGGCAGGAGGCAGCCCGGCGCTTGCGGCAAGCCGAGCAGGGCTCCGGGGCGACGCCGACGCGCATCGTCGCCCTCACGGCCTATGCTTTCGACGACGACCGGCAAGCCTGCTTCGAGGCTGGCATCGACGAGTTCCTGACCAAGCCGATCGACCTCGCCCGGCTGCGGGCGGCCCTCAAGCGGGACACCCCGACGCCGCCGCCCGTCAAAGCGGCCGGCTAAAAGGCCCGCACCGCCCTCGGCCAGCTTTCACCCCGTCCGTCAAGACTTGGCGGACCCCGGTTCGGCCATCTTGCGATGCGCCTCGGCCAATAGGCCGGACGGCGTGATGGTGGCGATGGCCGTCTGCAGCTTGTTCATCCAGCCGCTGACCACGTCGCCGTCGCCGCGCATCATGGCGTCGAACCCCGTCTGGGCAACCTCGTGGGCGTCGTCCTTCTTGGCCGTGCCGACCTTGG
>CALMOK010000326.1:0-4804 GCA_937871825.1 uncultured Alphaproteobacteria bacterium | reverse complement strand
ATCATGTCGGCGCGCTCGAAGAAGTCGGTTTCGGTGGCGCCCGGCATCAGGCAGGTCACGCTCACCCCGCTGTCCTTCAGCTCGTGCCGCAGCGCGAAGGCGAAGCAATCCAGGAAGGCCTTGGTGCCGTTGTAGACCGCTTGGTAGGTTCCGGGCAGAAAGCCCGCGATCGAACCGGTGATCAGGATGCGGCCCGAGCCGCGGGCCCGCATCGTGCGCCCGACCTTCTGCAGCAGGTCGAGCGTTCCCGTCACATTGGTGTCGACGACCTTGCGGATGTCGCCGAAATCCTGGTCGAGGCAGCCCTTTCCGAGCCCCCTGCCGGCATCGGCCATCAACACGTCGACCGGTCGGCCGGTTGCCTGGACGGCGGCCTGCAGCTTGTCGACGCCCTCGATGGTTGAAAGGTCGGCTTCCACGGCTTTGACGGTGGCGCCGCCCGTTGCGAGCGTGCGGGCGGCGTCGTGGATCCTCGGCTCGTCGGCGGCGATCACGAGGTCATAGCCCTTACCGGCGCAAATCCGGGCCAGTTCCAGCCCGATGCCTGTTGAAGCGCCGGTCACGATGGCCAAGGGGCGAGTGGAATCTGGCATGGGGCCTCCAAGTTGATTTATGTTCAGGATCAAGATTATCTATGATAATCGTCTTGACGCATTGTTCCAGCGCAAGAAGTCTCGACGGACACACTACGAACGAGCGCGCTCGCAAAGCAGTTCCATCGACTTAACCCCGCTGATGCTGGGAGGAAGCTTAACCGAGACCACCATCCACTGTGTCGATCGCTCAACCCGCGAGGATCCGGGGCGAGTGCCGTTCGAGAAGACCGAGGAAGGCCGATGAGCGTGTTGCCTCGCACTAGCGGCGACACGAGCTGCGACGGCAAACGCGATCCGAACAGGTATTCCCAAGATGCCAGTACCAGGGTCACCGCCTGGGCGATCCGCAGGTCAGGTCCTCACAACGACGACGGCGCGATCTCGACGACGAAGAATGACGGCATGCCCGACCACAACTTCGTGGGCGAGATCCTCGAGGTCGGGGTCCGAGAACCAACCCTTCAAAATCGCGGTCGGGCGGTCGTGCCGTTCACTGTCTCGCCCAGCGAGTGGCCTTATTGATCGTGAGACCTGCCGACCCCTGGATCGTTTTGTGTCACCGCGCCCAGGTGAGGCGATCACACTTCGTTGACCATGCCGCGACGTCGCGCGTCCTCGCCATAGCGCGTGACGGCCGCCGTCATTTAACGGATTGGACACACAAATGAACAGGTTCGGCCCAACTGTTAGCTTAAATCAAACCCCAATGCCGAATTTAGCCATCATTCGGCATGCAATGCGGCCTGTTTGCGGCCGAATAGCATTTTGTTCCCAGCAAACGTGCCTAACATCCTACGAATGTGTTGCCGCTGTTTTTCGGCAACCTTTTGATTAGACGGTAGTGTTGCCTGAAAGTCATAGTGGGGCCGGTGGAAAATCATTAGGGTACCGGAATGCACTCCTGCGAAAGACGCTGAGACAATGTTTAAGAAAATTCTGATGACCGGCGCTGCCCTTGCTGCCTTGACCGGAGCCGCTTCCGCCGCCGATCTTCCGCTCCGCACGGCGCCGCCGGTGTTCACGCCTCCTGTGCCGATCTTCACCTGGACGGGCGCTTACTTCGGCATCAACGCCGGCTACGCGTTCAGCAACGACACGCGCTTCCGCAACATTTCCAGCGGCGACGCCGTGAACCAGAACGCCCTGGTCACGAACGTCCGTCCGGCTTCGTTCCGCACCAGCGACGACGGGTTTACCGCCGGTGGCCAGGTTGGCTACAACTACCAGTTCGGACCCGGCAACGGGATCGTCGTCGGTGTCGAAGCCGACACCTCCTACACCGACCTCGACAAGACCGGAAGCAACCTCGCGACCGTCGGCAACGCGGTGTACACCAACCGCTTCCACGGCGGCCTCGACTATCTCGGCACCGTGCGCGGCCGGGTCGGTTACGCCTTCCAGCAGTTCATGGTCTACGGAACGGGTGGTTTCGCCTTCGGTGAAGTCAACCGCCGCGCCACCTTCTTCGACGGCACCGGCGCCGTCGCGTATAGCGGACGTCAGAGCAACATGCAGACCGGCTACGCCTACGGCGGCGGCGTCGAATACGCACTCCCCACCGGCTCGTTCCTGAACTTCTTCAAGTCGAGCGCCGTGACCCTCAAGGCCGAATATATCCACTACGACCTCGGAAGCGACAACCTCGCCATCAACGGCCAGAACGGCAACCCGGGTTCGTTCAACTCGCGTGTCGAGACGAGCGGCGAACTCGCCCGCATCGGCCTGAACTACAAGTTCTAGGATCTTAAACTCTTGGGCCGCCTGGCGGCTCAAGACGCAGGTCCAGGATAGAGTAGGATAGTGACCGGCCGCAGCATCTGCGGCCGGTGTTGCGTTTGTGACTTCGGACGAGGGTCGTTTGCCGTTCGAACGCCGCCTGGCGGTCTGGTCCCGTGATCAGTCGCGCGCCGCGCCGAGAGTCAGCCAAGCCCAGGCTTGTTTCTCCAACCCGCCCCGACGACCACGACATGGCTTTGGGTTCTGCCCGGCGCTTCGCCCATGGCGGTAGCCGCCATCGCTTCGGGCTTTTCCGTCAGACGCCGGGCAGGGCCTCAGCGGTAGCGCGTTCGCGCCATGACGGCCCGCTGGTGGCCGCCGAGGTCCCGCTCGGTTCCGATCACGTCGAGACCCGCGTTTCGCAGCAGCTCCGATACTGCGTTTGCCTGCCCGGCTCCCACTTCAAGCACCGCCAAGCCGTCCGGGTTCAACCGGGCCGGCAAAGGAGGGATGATGGCCCTGTAGGCGTCGAGTCCGTCGAGGCCGCCATCGAGGGCAAGCCGGGGGTCGTGGTCGCGAACTTCACGGGCGAGACCCGCGATCGCGCCGGTCTCGATATACGGGGGGTTGGACACCACGAGGTCGAACTGGCCCGAGACGCGATCCCACCAATGGCTTTCGAGGACAGCTCCGCGCGAGGCCAAACCGCAAGCTTCCAGGTTGCGCCGCGCCACCACGCAAGCCTCCGGTGATCGATCGACGCCGACGCCATGGGCCAGCTTCGATTCGCCGAGCAGCGCGCAAAGCAGGGCTCCCGACCCGACGCCGAAGTCAAGCAGCCGCAAAGGCCAGCCCTGGCGCGGCCCCAAGGCCTTCAGGCAGGCCCTGACCACGGCTTCGGTATCGGATCGGGGGTCGAGCACGGCCGGCGTCACCTGAAGGTCAAGCCCCCAGAACTCGCGGCGGCCGACGATCCGGAACACGGGTTCGCCGTCGAGCCGTCGGACCACCCAGGCGTTCAAGCGATCCGCCGCTTCCCGTCCGAGCGGCACGTGGCCCAAACGCAGCAGGGCCGACCTATCGAGGCCGGCCGCGTCTTCGACGAGGATCCCCGCGTCGGCACGCGGCTCGGGCACGCCGGCGGCCGTCAGGGCAGCCGCGAGTTGCTCAAGCGCTGCCCGCCGCGTCGCCTCGGGATCGAAGCGTGGCGTCGACACGCCTGCTCAGGCGCTGGCGCGTTCGAGCACGCGGCGCAGCCGGCCCGCGAAGGCAGCGGCGTCGCGGGGCATCTCGCCGTCCATGATCCGGGCCTCGTCATGCAGCAGCCATGAGGCATCCTCGATCAGGCCCTTGTCGTCGACGCCCGCGACCTTGCCGGCGAGGGCCGTTACAAGCGGATGGGTGGGGTTGACCTCGAGCACGGGCTTGGACAATTCGCCCACCTTGCCATGCTGGGACAGGATCCGCTCCATGCGGCGATCCGGGCCGAACTCCGGCGCGATCAGGCAGACCGGGCTTTCCGATAACCGGTCGGACGCGCGGACATCCTCCACGGCCTCCGTCAGGGTCTGCTTCATGAAGGCCAGAAGCGTCGCGACTTGCGGGGTCACGTCGCCCGCCTGGGGCTCGGTGGCGCCCTCGGCCAGTGGAACGAGCTTGATGTCCGCCGCGCCCTGGGTCACCGACTTGAACGGCTTGCCCTCGAAGCCGGTCGCCGTCGACACCCAGAAGGCGTCGACCGGATCGGGCAGGAGCAGGACCTCGATGCCGCGCGCCCGGAAGCCTTCGAGTTGCGGGCTCGCGCCGAGCCGCTTGGCGTCGTCGCCCAGCAGGTAATAGATGGCCGTCTGGTTGGGACGCAGATCCGCCACGTAATCGGCCAGCGTCCGGCCACCGTCCGAATGGGTCGAGGACGCGAAGCGGGCGAGCTTGAACAAGCCGTCGCGCCGCTCGGGATCCTCGTAAAGCCCTTCCTTGAGGACGGCGCCGAAGTTGTCCCAAATGCCCTTGAACTTTTCGGCGTCGGCTTCCCCGAGCTTGGTCAGATCCTGCAGCACCCGGTTGGTGACACCCTTGCGGATCGCCGCGAAGATGGGGCTTTTCTGGATGAGCTCGCGCGACATGTTGAGGGGCAAGTCGGCGGTATCGACGACGAGCCGCACGAAACGCAGCCAGCCCGGCAGGAGATCGGCTTCCGCGCTGATCAGAACGCGCCGCACATAAAGCTTGGCCTTGCCCTTCCGGGCGGGGTCGAACAGGTCGAAGGGTTTCGAGCCCGGCACGAAGGCCAGCACGTTATATTCGTATCGCCCTTCGGCACGCCAATGCACCGTGAGGGCGGGTTCATCGAACTGGCCGCCCAGCCCGCGATAGAATTCGGTGTAGTCTTCGGGTGAAATCTCGGATTTCGACTTGGCCCACAGCGCCGCGCCATCGGTCAGGCTTTTCGGTTCTTCGCCCGGCTTCTCCACCAAGGCGATCGGTACCGCGAC
>CALMOK010000325.1 GCA_937871825.1 uncultured Alphaproteobacteria bacterium | reverse complement strand
GTGCTGCCCAATGGACATGAACACGTCCTTCGCTGGAACGCGGCTGCGTCGATGTTGCTGGCCAGCAATCCCGCGCGTCGCCCCTTTGTTCTGCTGCTGGGCAGCCGGGCACGGCACAAGAACGCCGGGCTGATCCTTGGCCTGTCCGATGTTCTCGACGGTTTAGGGCTCGACCTTTTCATCGCGGGCGGTCAATCCGGCATTTTCGCCTCGACCGAGGGCGCCGCGAAGCCGAACCTGCGATGGTTGGGTGTCGTGTCGGACGACGACCTCGCCCTCCTGCTCAACAACGCGCTTTGCCTCGCCTTTCCGTCCTTCACGGAAGGTTTCGGGCTTCCCATCGTGGAAGCCATGGCGCTCGGCTGCCCGGTGGTGTCGTCCGACCGGGCGAGCCTGCCGGAGGTTTGCGGCTCCGCCGCCCTGCTGGCCTCCCCCGAGGCGCCGGAGCGATGGGTCGTCCATTTCCAGAACCTCGCGGGCTCGGCAAACCTGCGCGGCGAACTGCGGGAACGCGGGCTGGCGCAGGCCCGGCGCTATTCCTGGACGGTATCGGCCCGCGGCTACCTCGACCTGTTCGCGTCGGGGGCAGGCGCGCCATGAGGCCGGACGCGGGATCGGGCGCATCATCTGAAACGATTCGGTCCGACACCCGCCCGGCCACCAACATCTGCGTGATCTTCGCCACCCGGGGAAGGCCAGCGGTCGTGACCGAGGTGGTGAACACGCTCCAACGTCAAACGCTGTCGCCAACGTCGATCATCCTGTCCTGCGTGTCAGCCGAGGATGCCGGCGCTCTCGCCGATCGACCCGACATCACCGTCCTGATCGGCAAGCCGGGCTTGGCCGCCCAGCGCAACACGGCCCTGCGGCACCTCGGCGAGGAGGTCGACCTCGTGGTGTTCTTCGATGACGACTTCGTTCCCCATCCCGACTGGATCGATGCGATCGAGAAAACCTTCCGGATCCACAGGGACGTCGGGGTCGTGACCGGCCACGTGATCGCCGACGGCATCAAGGGGCCGGGCTTGTCCATGGCGGCGGCCGAGCAGGCGATCGCGCAATTCCCCCGCCACGACCTTCATTGGATCCGCGATCCCTACAGCCCCTACGGATGCAACATGGCGTTTCGCCGCTCGGCCGTGTCGGGGCTCGACTTCGACGAGCGGCTCGTTCTTTACGGATGGCTGGAAGACCGCGATTTCGGCGCCGCGCTGACCCGGCGTGGCTGGCGCTCGATCATGGTCGGCGACGCCCTCGGGGTTCACCTCGGCGTCAAGAAGGGCCGCGTTTCGGGCCGGCGGCTCGGCTATTCGCAGGTCATCAATCCCATCTACCTTCACCGCAAGGGCAGCATGAGCCTGCGCCTGGTGGCCCATCACATCTTCGGCAACCTGGCGAGCAACCTCGTTCGGTCCTTCGCGCCCGAACCCTACATCGACCGCTTCGGGCGACTATGCGGCAACGTGCTGGGTATGGTCGATTTCCTGATGGGACGGATGACACCCGAGAAGGCGGAGCGCTTGTGAAGCACCAACAGATGATCGCGGAAGCCGCATGGCCGCCCCGCAAAGCCATGGTGCCCGACGCCTACGGGACGCCCGACGGGGGCGCGGGTGACCGGCAGATCAGCATCGGCGACCTTCTGGCGGTCCTGGCGGCGAACCGGCGTGCTCTGCTGACGTGGCTCGCAGCCTGCGTGACGCTGGCCTGCCTCTACCTTTACGTGACGCCGCCCGAGTATGTGGCGTTCACCCAGATCATCCTGGAACCGCGGCGACAGGCCGGCACCGGCATGGATGCGGGATCGGGCGGCTTTCCTCCCATCCTCGACAGCGCCCAGGCCGAAAGCCAGATCCAGGTCGTCAAATCCGAGCGGGTCCTGCACTTCGTTTTCGAAACCCTGAACCTTGTCAACGCGCCGGAATTCACCGCGAAGTCGGGTGGCTTGCGCCAGTCGCTCGCGCGATGGGTCCCCTTCTTGGCAGCCAGCCCCGAAGTCGTCGAGGCGACCGGCCCGCGGTCGGCGAGCGCCCGGGCGTTTCAGGCCTTCTCGGACCGTGTCGGGGTCCGGCGTATCGGCCAATCCTATGTGCTCGAGATCTCCTATCGGTCGCCGATCCCCCGCGAGTCGGCGCGCCTCGCCAATTCGGTGACGGCCGCCTACATCCGGGATCAGATCGAACTGCGCGCCAGCGCCGCCGAACGAAGCGCCGAGTACCTGCAAGGGCGGATCACGGACGTCAACGCTCAACAGAAGGCCGCCGCCCAGGCGGTGTTGGCCGGAACCATCCCCGACATGCGGATGCCGGATTCGGATGCGCGCGTGATCAGCGCCGCCCTGGAACCCTTGGGGAAGGCCTACCCGCAATCGGGGCTGATCGTCGGTTTCGCGCTGATGCTCGGCCTGCTGTTTGGTCTCGCCGTCATCGCCGTCCGGCACAGCCTCGATCGAACGATCCGATCGCATCGGGACGTGTCGCGCGCGTTCGGCATCGCCTGCCTGGGCGTTCTCCCCAACGTGCCCACGGCCATCCGGTCGTCGCGCGGCAGCGTGGCCCTGGACACCATCACGGCCAACCCTCAATCGGATTTCGCCGAAGCGCTGCGGGTGACCCGGACGGCGATCCTGACGGCCAGCATCAGTTCCCGCCACCATTCGATCGGCATCGTATCGTGGTCGCCCAGGGAGGGGCGGAGTTCGATCGCCAGCAACCTCGCCTACCTCATCGCGGCCTCGCGGGAACGGGTCGCCCTGGTGGACGGCGACCTTCGCAACCCCGCACTGAGCCGCACCTTCGCGCCCGACGCCAAAAGCGGGCTTGGCGAAGCCCTGATCGGGCACACGCCGTCGACCGACCTGTTCCGGGTTGCGCTGCACCCCACGCTTGCCTTCGTTCCGGCGGCGGGAAAGGGCCGGGCGAGCGACCCCAACCTGTTCATCGGTTCCGCCGAAATGCAGAGCCTGTTGACGGCGCTGCATAGCCAGCACGACATCATCGTCGACCTGCCGCCCCTCAGCCGCTCGTCCGACGCCCAGGCGGTCAGCCCCTTTCTCGACGGCATCGTGCTCGTGGTCGAAGCCAACCGCACCACGACCGACGACTTGACGGCGGCGTTGGACGCGCTGCGAAGCGCGAACGCGCACCTGCTCGGCATCGTGCTCAACAAAGTCACGACCCGCACGAGGGCGCGGCCTCCGTGGATGCAACGGGTTCGATCGCGGTTCGACCGGGCCAGCACGGCCCCGTGACGACCTTTTCGCGGAACCCTGGCCCGACCGGTCGTGACGCTAGGTGCGACGATACCCGGTCCACCACGGCGTCTGACGAAGAAGGCGGGCGAGTTCGCGAGGGCGACCCGGCATCGACCGCCCGCGACGTGGCTGGCCAGGGTCAGCCCGATGACCAAACCACGCGCATGGGTTCATCGTTGACCATCCCGAAGATCATTCACATTTGCTGGTTCGGCGACGCTCCGATCGGGGCCTCCGTCCAGGCCTGCTTGAAATCCATCTATGCCCTCGAGCAACGGGGCTACGAGATCAGGCTTTGGAACGAGAAGACCTACGACGTTCATAAGTCCAACCTGATCTCGGCGGCCTATCGGGCGAAACGCTGGTCGCTCGTCTCGAACTACGTCCGGCTCGACGTTCTGGTCGAACACGGCGGGATTTACCTCGACACGGACGTCGAAGTGGTGAGCGACTTCGACGCCCTGCTCGACAATGAATTCTTCCTCGGGTTCATGTGGGATTGCACCTTGGGGACGGCCGTGATCGGCGCGGTGCCGGGTCACGCGATTCCATCCAGCATCCTGCGGGCCTATGACGATGACCCGACGACGCTACGGTCGCCCAACAACAATACGTTCACCGATTACTTCATCGGCTACGTCAAGCCGTTCAAGCTCAATGGACGCAGTCAATCCTTCGACGGCGTGAAGATCCTCGACAAGTTCGCCTTCGAACAGCCGAGCTTCTTCCTTCGCAAGAACTATTCCGTCCATAAATTCGAGCAAAGTTGGATCAAGCATTTCCGCTTGAAACGCTTCATTCGCAACATCGTGATCTCGACGTTTTCGCTTTGGCTGTACCGAAAATACGTCTGCTGGAACTCGCTTCGGATTTCGCCTTATTACGGCCGATACCTCGACGCCGTCAGGCAGAAGGGATGAGGTGGGGCCCCGACGGGCTTTGCCCTGACGACCCTGAAACAGGTGCAACGAGAACGCGCCCATGCCCGCAGCGACGGCCACTACCGAGACGGCAACCAAAAACTTTCTTGATGAAGTCAATCGTGCGGCCGACAAATCGAAGGACGCTGCTGGAAAACGCGATCTGCCGGGGCATCGCGGATTGGCCTGATATCAGAACGCGACAGGCAACTCAGATTGTAGGGGGGTCGCCGTCCCGTGACCTGCGACCGCAACGGTCAGTGGGATAAACTGGCGTTTACACCGACCGGGCGTCGTCCACAGTGTGGTCCACCACGACGGCATGATCCTACCGAGATTACATCAGTAGAAATGAGTGGACGCTCGAGCAGCATTCACTCATTTCCAATACTTAGCGAGGCGTCCATTCTATTTCGGCTGGACATCCATGTTACCGCCGGGGCTGCCCGGCGGCGGGATGACCGGCATGATACCGGTGGCGGGCGCGGACTTTTGTATCCCCGGATCATCGGCGCCCTGCGGATGGATCACCCCGTCGGACTGGTTCAGCTTTTCACTCAGCGTGCCGTTCTTGTTCGAAATGTCGGTGTCGGGAACGGTGGGGGTCGTCGTTGCCGATTGCGACGCCGCCGGGGCAAGCCCCCCGGCTAGCAACTGTGCCACGACCCACGTCACCGTTACAATTCCAACTTTGACGCGTGCCATGGCCTGAACCTTTCAGCGTTGGACGTTGAACCTCGATGTTTTCAGGGCCGGGTGACCGACCGGCCACCGCGAGCCTCGGCTTTGCTGATCCCGTCGCGCTCATTCGTGTCGTTCTCGACGTCACCCTCGATGGTGCTGGCGCCTTCGGAGGCTTCAAGATCGTCGGGCGTGATCCCCGCCGCCGTGGTGCCCTTGGAACCGTTGATTAGGGGATTGCCCTTGAGGTCGGCGTCGGTCGGCGTGGTGGTCTTGATCTGCTTCGACATTGGACGCTCCTGAAAAATCGTGTCTCGCCTTTCAACCAGCGCCGGATGGATTTGTTCGCGCGCCCCGCCGCTGCGGCACCGATGACGCAGGGGATGGCGCGACTTGCCGTCCGCATCTTCGCCGCCCGTTCAGCCCCGATCGGCGCCGTGGCCCAGTGATCCGTCAGCCATGGACCTTTCGCCCGCGTCGAGGATCCAGGTCCGCTGGCCGAAGGCCACATACATACGTTCCTGCCCCAGGGCGGCGCCGAGTTCGACCGCGAGGTCGTTCAGCATGGCTTCGATGTCGGCGTCGGGCAGGTGCCCCAGATAGGCGTGCACCGCTTCGCCGGTGAAGATCGCGACGGGTTCGCGATCGGACCCGACGGTGCCGTCGGGCTTGGGCCAGGCGTAGGTCACCTCGGCGCGGGCGAACATGCCCGACAGCGCGGGCAAGCCGGCTTCGAGCCGGCGACGCATCCAGCCCCTCGCCGTCCGCACGGCTTCGGACACGTCGTAAACCCGTCCCTCCTCGTCCCAACCCTCCCGCAGCCCGACCGTGATCCTGAAATCGCGGCGCGGCCCGAGAGAGTCCGGCACCACCACATAGTCGTTCGGTTTGGGGCGGGGCGGAACCTGTTCACCCTGTTCCGTCACCTGTCCCCCTGTCCCGATCGAAGTCGCAAACCCTCGGCCGGACGACCCGCGCCTTGCAGGGACAATGTGGTCAACGAGCCGAATGTTGCCGCGCCGACGCGTGGCTACCGCTGAGCCCGTTTCCGAAGCCGAACCAAGCCCGCGATGCCATGCGTGATTTCACCCCGATACCGCGTTGACCGGCGATTCCGAAGCGCGCAAACTGCGTGATCGTGGCGCCAAGCGCCGACACGTTCCGTCGCGACACCGATGCAAGCCATCGTTCGCCGACCCGAACGACCATGACGCCGAATGGCGCGATCAACCCCCGAGGAGGAAACGATGTTCCAGCAAGCTCTCGATCAAGTCTCCAAACAGGTTCTGATCCGCGAACGCTACGACAACTATATCGGGGGCAAATGGGTAGCCCCCGTCGAGGGGCGCTATTTCGACAACCCCAGCCCGGTGACCGGCCAGAAGCTGTGCGAAGTTCCGCGGTCCTCGGCGGCCGACATCGAACTGGCGCTGGATGCCGCCCACAAGGCCAAGGACGCCTGGGGCAAGACGTCGGCGGCCGAGCGCGCCAAGGTCCTCAACAGGATCGCCGACGTGCTCGAACAGAAGCTCGACCTCGTCGCCATGATCGAGACCCTCGACAACGGCAAGCCGATCCGTGAAACCACCCTGGCCGACATGCCGCTGGCGGTGGACCACTTCCGTTATTTCGCCGGAGTGATCCGGGCGCAGGAAGGCAGCCTGTCGGAAATCGACAACGACACGGTGGCCTATCACTTCCGCGAGCCGCTGGGCGTCGTCGGCCAGATCATCCCGTGGAACTTCCCGCTGCTGATGGCGACCTGGAAGCTCGCCCCCGCGCTGGCGGCCGGCAATTGCGTGGTGTTGAAGCCCGCGGAGCAAACCCCGCTCAGCATCCTGGTGCTGATGGAACTGCTTGGCGACATCGTGCCCCCCGGCGTCATCAACGTCGTCAACGGATTCGGCCTTGAGGCCGGCAAGCCGCTGGCGCAGAGCAAGCGCATCGCCAAGATCGCCTTCACGGGCGAGACCACGACGGGCCGCATGATCATGCAATACGCGTCCGACAACATCATCCCGGTGACGTTGGAACTCGGCGGCAAGTCGCCCAACATCTTCTTCGCCGACGTGATGGACCAGGACGACGACTTCTTCGACAAATGCCTCGAAGGCTTCGCCATGTTCGCCCTCAACCAGGGCGAGGTCTGCACCTGCCCCAGCCGCGCCCTGGTGGATGCCCGGATCTACGACAGGTTCATGGAACGGGCCGTCGCCCGCGTGAAGAAGATCAAGCAGGGCCATCCGCTCGACATGAGCACCATGATCGGCGCCCAGGCCTCCAACGACCAGCTCGAAAAGATCCTGTCCTACTTCGACATCGGCCAGCAGGAAGGCGCCAAGGTGCTGACCGGCGGCAAGCGGGCGGACCTCGGCGGCGAGATCGGCGAAGGCTATTACGTCGAGCCGACGGTGCTTGAAGGCAACAACAAGATGCGGGTGTTCCAGGAGGAGATCTTCGGCCCCGTGGTATCGGTGGTGAAGTTCGACGGCGAGGAGGAGGCGCTTTCGATCGCCAACGACACGTTGTACGGGCTCGGTGCCGGCGTCTGGACCCGTGACGGGACGCGCGCCTACCGGTTCGGTCGGGCCATCCAAGCCGGCCGCGTTTGGACGAACTGCTACCACCTTTATCCGGCCCACGCGTCCTTCGGCGGCTACAAGCAATCCGGCATCGGGCGCGAGAATCACCTCAAGATGATGGACCACTACCAGCAGACCAAGAACATGCTGGTCAGCTATTCGCCCAAAGCGCTCGGCTTCTTCTGAGCCTCAACAAGGGAAGGCACGCGGAATGGTCCGGCGCGCTTCCCGATCATCCATCGAGGACGAGCGGCCATGATCGCGCGGGTCGAGATCACCGAAAAAGCGGCGGCCGTCCTGGCCCGTTTGAAGATCCAGCACGGAGCCATGCTGTTCCACCAGTCGGGCGGATGCTGCGACGGCTCTGCCCCCATGTGCTTCCCGGTGGGCGACTTCCGGGTCGGTCCGCAGGATGTGCTGCTGGGTGAGATCGGGGGCTGCCAATTCTACATCGGCGCTGCCCAATTCGATTATTGGCAGCACACCCAACTCATCATCGACGTGGTTCCGGGCCGCGGGTCGGGCTTTTCCGCCGAAGCTCCCGAAGGCGTCCGGTTCCTGACGCGAAGCCGAGTCTTTACCGACGTGGAGTTGACCGAACTCGAGGCGGCGGGGCCACCGGCCCGTGCCGCCTGAACGTCACGCCGGCTCGAAGTTCAGCGCCACGCCGTTGATGCAATAGCGCAGGCCGCTGGGCGGCGGACCGTCGTCGAACACGTGGCCAAGGTGGCTCCCGCAGGTGGCGCAATGCACCTCCGTGCGAACCATGCCGTAGGCGCGATCGACCGATGTTTCCACGGCTCCGGCGATTGGTTGGCCAAAACTGGGCCAACCCGTGCCGCTCTCGAACTTCAGCACGGTTTCGAACAGTGGGGTGTCGCATCCCACGCACGAAAAGCGGCCGCGCCGCTTCTCGTGCAGAAGGGCGCAACTGCCCGGCGCCTCCGTCCCATGGCCCCGCATCACGTCGTACTGCTCAGGCGTGAGAGTGGCGCGCCATTCGGCGTCGCTCCGGGTGACCAGATAGGTCTTGATCATCGTCATGTTAAAAGTCCCGCATTGGTGTGCTCAAAGCGGAACTGTTGGTCAGAACCTGGTTCGTCAAGGGAGGCCGCGCGGGTAGCACGGCCGCCGCTCAACCTGAGCCACCATCATTTGAGAGATCGCGGCGCAGAAGTACAGGTCCTCGCCTCGAGCATTGTGGTGATGGGTTTTGCGCCATCGCCGTTGGAAACCGTTAATTTGTCAGGCACCCGCCCGCTTGTTGGCCATCTCTTCGGCTATTTGGGTGAAGCGCTCGTCCTGCTGCTTGACCTCGTCCGTCAGCCGCTTGAAAGTCTGGGCATCCTCGCTCAGGCCGAGATGCTTGGCGGTCGACGCCAGGGTGCCATAGGCGGCGATGTAGTAATGCAGGGCGATCTGCGCCGCCGCCACGACGCTGGCATCGCGTACCTCGGGGTCCTTCGCGGCATCGACGACCTGTCGGTTTCCGGCTCGGATCCCTTCCATGATCTTGTTGGGGATACTTGAGGACGGGCGCCCTGCCTTTTCGAGAAGTCGGTCGATCTCGGCGGCGTTCCGCTCCGCCCGCTGACTTCCTTCCTCAACCATCTTCTTCAGTTCAGGCGACGTGACGGCCGCGCTTGTCGCGCTCGCGGCTTCCCGGCCCTGCTCGGCCGCCGACTTTAGCGCCTGGAGGCCTTGCACGTACCATTCCTTGTAGGCTTCGTTGGCCATGATCCGACTCCCTTTCGCCCACTCGGCCTACCCGGGCGGGACGCAAGGGGAAACCCGTGAAGTCGGCGCTGGTGGCATCGCCGGAGGGGCGCATCTCGTCGCACGAAACCTGTGTTATCGGCGACCCAGGGCTGAGGACGCCGTCGCGACTGGCAACGACCGGCCTCGCCCCTATGTAGACGGCATGGGTGAACTCCTGGTCTGGTATGATGGCGGGTGCCCGCTGTGTTGTCGTGAAATCGCCCTCATGCGCCGGCTCGACGGGCGCGGTGCGATCCGCTTCATCGATGTCGCGGAGGCGGACGCTGCCTGCCCGATCGATCAGGCGGCGCTGCTGGCCCGGTTTCACGCGATGGAGGACGGCCACATGGTGTCGGGCGCCGCGGCCTTCGCCGCCATGTGGCGGGCTATCCCGCGTCTCCGGCCGCTCGGGTTGCTGGCGCGGAACGAAACGGTGCTCGTCATCCTGGAAAGGCTCTACCTCCTGTTTCTTCGCGTCCGGCCGCGTTTGCAGGGCATTGCGCGCCGCCTCGACGACACCAGTACGAACTCGCCATCGCGGCGTTCGTTGTGACAAATTCACCTTGGCGCGCCACAGGGTCGGGCGGACCCGCGGGCCAGATTGGAGAGTAGAAAGATGACCCGCTTTCAAGTCCTGTCGATGACGATCCTTCTGGGGCTGACGCCGTTGGGGGCATCCATGGCCTTGGCACCAGCGGCCCTCGCGGCGAACGACGACGCCGATGCCAGCATGGCGCAGTTTTTCGGCATATGGGACGACGACGCCCGGGTGACGCCCGAAGCGGTTGCTTCCCTCTACGGCCGGCATGTCATCTATTATGGGGAGGCGATGACGCCATCGCAGGTCTACGCCAACAAGCGGGCCTTTATCCGTCGTTGGCCGGACAGGCGCTACAGCCTGGTCCCCGGCACTGTGTCCAAGGGATGCGACCCGTCCAAGACGCGCTGCAAGGTCGATGTCGTTTTACGGTGGAGCGCCGCGAGCGGGCCTCGTCATGCCGCCGCGAGTGGCTGGACCCGCGTGTCCATCGATCTCGCCCGCGAGGATGGTCAATTCAAAATCGTGCGCGAGGCCGGCCGGCGGATTTCGCGGCCGGCCGGCATTTAAACCCTCGCCTTCAGGCGTTCTCGAACGAGACAGCGCCGACATCGCCGCCCTTGGCGGGTTTGCCGGTCGTCACCGCCTTCAAATACCCATAGGCGTAGACCATGACACCCGTAGGCGTGTCCCAATATTCGGCATGTTCCGTGTGCACCCGGAGGGCGACCACGTTGTCGTCCTCGGGTCCGCCCGGGAACCAAGCGCGATAGAGTTCGGACCACACCTCCTGCACCTTGGCGCGGCCGGTGACGATCTCGCTCGTCCCCATGATGGATACGAAATTCTGCTTCTTGGGGTCGGCAAAGCTCACCAGCGTCTTCGGGTTGGCTTTGATCTCCTGCACCTTGCGCGAATCGAGCTTGGTCAAGAACCAGAGATCCCCACCTGACTCCACCGAGCGATACGCCATTGGCCGGGCGTGAATGGCGCCGTCGGCCGTGTGGGTCGCCACCACCGCGTAATCCAGGTCCTCGATCAGGGCGATGACTTTTTTCCTGGCCTTATCGTCCGTTTGTTCTTGCATGAACCCATTCCGCGCGACGCTGTCCGGCAAATCCGGATTGACGAGTGTTAACGTCGCGGGGGTTCGCGATGTTCAACCCTGCCGTTGAGGCCGAACAACGCATGGTGGTGTCGACCCGTAAGTTCCCGCGAAGCCGAACCTTATCGAACGGGATGGGCCACCTTGAGACGGCGCGCCGCGCGGCGACGTTCCAGGCTGCGCTCGTTCAAGGGAACCAGCAGCCCGGCCTGGGCGACGATCGCTTCGGCCACGCCGACCGCGGCGGCGAGCTGGTCAGGGGTCATCGAGTGAACGGCCGGCCGCCTCACCACGTCCGTCCAAGGCGCGCCAACGGCTTCGTCGAGGCAAACGCGCATGAAGCAATGATCGCGTTCGATGGGCCAGCCTTGCCGCGCCGCCATCCCGGGCAGGATGTGGCGGGTTAGGTCGTACCAGCGTTCGACGAGCATCGCGCGCTCAACCATGCGGGCCTCTTTAGGTCCTTACAAGTAAGCGACATAACCGTTCGACACCCTGAACGGGCTCTCCGCTCGATGTCTCGAACCGGCAGGAGTTTTCCGCACGGCGACCGGCCCCTGTCAACCAGCCTACCTGACGGCGAACCCTGTTCGGCAATGATGTTCGCACGATCCACCGTCGCGCTTCTTGCTTCAGCCACAACGGTTGCGCATCCATGAATCATGGAAACCGTGACCGTGATTTTAGCCCTCTTGTTCGCCGTCCTGGCGAGCGATTGGATCACCCGCTTCGTGCCCATGCCGATCCCGCTGGTGCAGATCGTGCTCGGCGCCTTGCTGGCCATTGGGCCGCTGCCGAGCGTCGAACTGAATTCCGAGATCTTCTTCCTGGTGTTCCTGCCGCCACTTCTGTTTCTGGACGGCTGGCGCATACCGAAGCGCGACCTGTTCCGCGACAGCACGACCATTCTCGCCCTTGCGCTGGGCCTCGTCCTCTTGACCGTGCTCGGCATCGGGTTATTCATTCACTGGCTTTTACCGACGATGCCGCTCTCCGTGGCCTTCGCGCTCGCGGCGGTTCTTTCCCCCACCGACCCGATCGCCGTCTCGGCCGTGGCGTCCCGCACGCCGATCCCGCATCGGCTCATGCACATCCTCGAAGGCGAGGCTCTGTTGAACGACGCGTCCGGGCTGGTCTGCCTCCGCTACGCGGTCGCCGCCACCTTGACGGGCACGTTCTCGCTGACCGACGCGACGCTCAACTTCCTGTGGCTTGCCCTTGGTGGCGTCGCGGTGGGCGTTGGGGGGACGATCGCGATCACCTTTGTGGAGGACAGGCTCGTGCGGCGCGTGGGCGCGGATCCGGGCGCACAAACCCTGTTCAGCCTGCTGATCCCCTTCGCGGTCTACCTTCTCGCCGAGGACATTCACGTGTCGGGGATCCTGGCCGCCGTGGCGGCGGGGATCACGATGAACTACGTTGAGAACCTCGGACGCGCCATGGCGGTCACCCGCATGCGCCGCACGGCCGTGTGGGACACGGTGCAACTGGCTGCCAACGGCGCGATCTTCGTGCTGCTCGGCGAGCAGCTTCCCGACATCCTGGGTCGCGCCGCCCGGATCGTCACCAGCGAGGGAAACCACAACGCATGGTGGCTGCTCCTCTATGTCGTGATCATCGGAGCGGCATTGATCGCGTTGCGATTCGTCTGGGCCACCGTGACCCTCCGCCTGTTCCTCCTCAAGGCGAGGCTGAAGGGCGTGCGGCCCGAGAAGGTATCCTGGCATCTCACGGCCGTCACCTCGCTGGCGGGCGTCAAGGGCGCCATCACGCTGGCCGGCGTGCTCACATTGCCGATGTTGTTGCCGAACGGCGAGGATTTTCCGGCCCGCGACCTCGCGCTCTTCCTGGCCATGGGGGTGATCCTGCTGTCGCTCATCTCCGCCAGCCTGACGCTGCCCTGGTTGCTCGGCCGGCTTCAACTCCCCCGCGAACCTTCGCGCGAGGCCGAGGAGGACAACGCGCGCTCCCTTGCCGGGCGGGCCGCCATGCGGGCCATCGAACAGTTGCAGGTTCGGCTGGCCGAAGGCCGCGCCGATGCCGACCTTTGCGCCGAAGCCGCCGCGCGGGCCATGGAGCGCTATAGCCGACGATCCATCGGTTCGGAGGAGAACCACCAACACCGACAGGGGATCGCGAGCGTGGAGCAGCGACTGCGCCTCGCGGGCCTGAAAGCCGAACGCGATACCTTCTACAAGTTGCGGCGCGAGCGTAAAATCGAGGATCGCCTGCTGCAGCGCCTGGTTCGCGAAGTCGATCTTCTGGAAACCCGCTATGCCTCCTGAGCGGGCGCGCGGCGCTTCTGCCCCGCCGCGACCACCCGCGCGGCCGCAGCGTGGCGATGGCTGTAGAGCATGTAGATGAGGAGGCCGAGCGCCAGCCACCCCGCCAGCCGGGTCCACGTCTGCCAGGGGAGGAACGCCATCATGCCGAGGCAGGTCGCGATGCCAAGGGCCGGCACCAGCGGGTAGAAGGGCACTCGGAATGGCCGGGGCCGATCGGGTTCTCGGACCCTCAACACGATGACGCCGCCGCAAACGATGGCGAACGCCAGCAAGGTGCCGACCGAGGTGAGGTGGCTCAAGGTTTCCACCGGCACGAAGCCGGCCAGGAGAACGTTCAGCACCATCATGGTGACATGCGCCGCCCACGGCGTTTTCCGGGTCCGGTGCAGCCGTCCGAGCACGGGCGGCAGCATCCCGTCCCTCGCCATGGCGAACATGACCCGGCCCTGGCCAAGCAGGCCGACCAGGAGCACGGAAGTGAAGCCGAGGATCACGCCGAGTTTCACCACCACCTGCAGCCAGACGTAGGGCGTGCGCTCGATAGCGGTCGCCACGGGGGCGGCGTCGCCGTGCATCTGCTTGTAGCTCACCAATCCCGTCAGCACGAACGCGAAGGCCACGTACAGGATCGTGCAGATCGCGAGCGAACCCAGGATGCCGATCGGCACCGTCCGCTGCGGCTCGGTGGCCTCGGCGGCGGTGGTGCTCACGGCATCGAAGCCGAGATAGGCGAAAAAGACGACGCCCGCGCCCCGCAGCACGCCGGACCAGCCGAAGTTGCCGAACGTCCCGGTATTGTCGGGAAGGAACGGATGATAGTTCGACGGGTCCACGTAGAACGCGCCGAGGCCGGTGACGACAAGGATGACGGCGACCTTCAGCACCACGAAGGCCGCGTTCACCCGCGCGGATTCGCTGACGCCGCCGATGAGCAGCATCGAAAGTACGACGATGATGCCGGCCGCCGGCAGGTCGACCAGCCCGCCCGCGGAGGGAACCGTCGTGATGATTTCTGGCAGCGCCATACCCCAGCCCTGCAGCAGCGAGCGGACATAGCTCGACCAGGAGGAGGCGACCGTTCCGGCACCGATGGCATATTCCATCAGCAGGTCCCAGCCGATGATCCAGGCGGCGAATTCGCCCAGGGCCGCGTAGGCATAGGCATAGGCGGACCCGGCCGACGGGACCATGCCGGCCATCTCGCTGTAGCAAAGCCCCGTGAAGGTGCATCCGAGGGCCGCGATCATGAGGCTGAGAACAACCGCCGGCCCCGCGTAGTCCGCCGCCGCGATCCCGGTCAGGGAAAACAACCCCGCCCCGACCGTCGCGCCGATGCCCAGGAACAGGAGGTCGCCGGCACCGAGCGTTCGGCGCAAGCCCTGGTCGGCGTCCTCGCCGATGGGCTTGCGGGTGAAGAAGCCTTGCAGCATCGGTTCTCCGTTCATGGCTGGGCGGGACGAGTGCGGGCCATACACCGATTTCGGGTCGTCTGCGCGTCGTTACCGCCATGGCCGTGGCAATATGGCGGGGCCGACACGATGGCGGCGATGGCGTCAGCCAGCCGCTCCGCCGAGAGCTAGATCGGCGCCCGGTCGATCGCCACGACTGGCGAAGGCCCCAGGGTCCGGCGAACCACAGGGGCGACCTCGGTGCCGAGACGTTCGATCGCCCGCGTCATCGCCGAATGCTCCAGCGACGCCGCGCTCATCTGAAAGGTGATGCGCGACACCCCGCCGAGCACGTCGTTCGCCGCCAACATCTTGGCGGCGACACTTGGCGGATCACCGATCAGGAAGGCGCCGTGGGACCCGCACATCGCCTCGAACTGGGAGCGCGTTGGCGGGGACCAGCCGCGCTCGCGACCGATCATCGAGAAAGCGTATTGCCAGCCCGGGAAATAGGCATCCTTGGCTTCCTGGGTGGTCGCGCCAACGAACCCGATCGCGTGGAGGCCGACCTTGAGGCGCTCGGGCGGGTGACCGGCCCGCTCCCCTGCTTCGCGGTAAAGATCGACCAGGGGGCGGAAGCGACGAAACTCCCCGCCAATGATGGCGACCATCAGCGGCAGACCGAGCAGGCCGGCGCGAACAAAGGACTGGGGGGTGCCCCCAACGCCGACCCAAACCGGCAGCGTTTCCTGGTATGGCCGCGGATAAACGCCCTGGCCGGTCAGGGCCGGACGGTGACGGCCGGACCATTGCACGTGGGTCGTTTCGCGCAATTTCAACAACAGATCGAGCTTCTCGGCGAAGAGGCTGTCGTAATCCTCCATTTGGAGGCCGAACAGCGGGTAGGCCTCGCCGAACGAGCCCCGCCCGACAACGATCTCGGCCCTTCCCTTGGCGATCAGGTCGATGGTCGCGAAGTCCTGGAAAACGCGCACCGGATCGGCGGCGCTCAGCACAGTGACCGCGCTGGTCAGCCGGATGGTTTTCGTGCGCGCTGCGGCGGCCGCCAAGATGATCGTGGGGGCCGCATCCAGGAACTCCGGCCGGTGATGCTCGCCGATCCCGAACACATCAAGCCCGCACCGGTCCGCGACCTCGACCTCCTCCAAAAGGTTGGCGAGGCGATCGCCGGGAAGCGGGATCCGGCCGGTCACGGGATCGGGGAGAATGGCCGCGAAGCTGTCGATGCCGATGTCCATAACGGTCAAGCCTCGGTCGATCCCAGGTCGGTGGTCCCGGCCAGCAATGGCTGGGCGCCGATCAACGCCCTGACGGTAAACAGGGATTCAGCATGATAACAAGACCGGTGCGAGCCCGGACGCGCTCACTGGCAGCCTGTCGCGACTCGATTTTTAAAATCTTGAACAGAAACGACCAATGCAGATGCAACATGATCTGCAACACACTTCGACATATCCAATCCATCTCAGACAGGTTTTCATCAAGCTCCCTGAGCGGCAAATTTGCTTTTCGCGATCGTCACCGACGGATGCGGATCATCCCCCAACGGCTCGCCGGACCGATCGATCGCCGAACGACACGCGTTCGCCCACACGCAACAGCGGGTTGCGAATTGCCAGGCTTTCCGCAACCGGTCGCAGAAACGATCTTGGCATCGTCAACCCGACCCCGCTGAGCCCTCCAAACACAGGCGCGCGGGTCGCGGAGAGGAGAACATCCATGTCCAGATTGCTTGTCGTCGAAGCCAGCCCGCGCGGCGCCTGGAGGTCGAATGGCGTAAAGGCCCGCTTCGGCGATCGGAAAGGCGGTCAATATCGGAACCAGCGTGCCATCGGCAATGGCGGTGCCGAGCATAAATGTCGGTAACCCTGCGATGCCGTGGCCCGCAACAGCGGCGGCCCGCATCACTTCGGGACTGTCCGAGCGGAACCGGCCGGTTACACGAACCGAGGTGAAGCGACTGCCTTCGCGAAATCGCCAAATGTCCCCGTCGGGTACGGTGTAGACGATGCAGTCGTGCTCGGCGAGGTCGCGCGGCCGGGGCGGGGTGCCACGGCGGGCAAGGTAGGCGGGACTCGCCAGGACGGCGAGCCGGAGCGGTCCGATCCGCCGCGCGACCAGCGATGAGTCCGGCAAGGATCCCATCCGCACCGCGACATCGAACCCGTCCGCCAGGATATCGGCTCGGTGATCACTCAAGGAAAGATCCAGCCTCAGCCTGGGATGGACGTCCATCAAGGCCGCCAGCATCGGCGCGAGATGGCTTATGCCGAACGCGATGGGGGCCGTGATACGGAGCAGCCCCGTCAGTTCCTCCTCGCGCCGCGCGGCGTCCAGCAACGCCCCGTCGAGTTCATCGAACGCGGACCGCGCGTGCAATCGCAACGCCTCCCCTGCTTCCGTGACGACGACGCCTCGACTGCTCCGCGTGAGCAAACGGGTGCCAAGTTCGTCTTCCAAGCGGGCCAGGCGCAGACTGACCACCGATTTGGACGTCGCGAGCCGGTGCGCGGCACGGCTCAGCCCGCCCGCCTCGGCGATGGCGAGGAAGGTCTTCACA
>CALMOK010000324.1 GCA_937871825.1 uncultured Alphaproteobacteria bacterium | reverse complement strand
GCGGCCGGGTGACCATGGAGGGCGGGGAAGCCTTCGAGGAATGGGCGAGCCGGCCCGGCGGCAAGGTCGCCTGCGCGGGGCACCTCGGCAATTGGGAATTGGCGATCCTCGGCATCACCCAACGCGGCTTGAAGCCCTGGAGCATCTACCAGCGCATCAAGAATCCCATGGTCGACCGCGACGTGTCAGCCATGCGGAGTTTCCTCTACACGGGAGGGCTCTTGCAAAAGGACCCGTCCCTCCCGCGCCTGTTCATGCGCGTTTTGCGTGAGGGTGGAACGATCGGCTTCCTGGGCGACCTGCGCGAACTCAGCGGCGTTCCCGTGCCGTTCTTCGGCAGTCCCGCCCCATCCACCCCATTTCCGGCGCTGCTGGCCCGCAGCATCGGCGCGCCGATCCTGATGGTGCGCATGCGCCGCCTCCCCGGCGTGCGATTCGTGCAATCCTTCGAAGTGATCGAGCCGCCCATCACGGCGGACCGGAAGGCCGACATCGCCCAGGCCACTGCCATGATCCACGCCGCCTTCGAACGCTATATCCGGGACAGCCCCGAACAGTGGATGTGGGCTCATCGGCGCTGGGGATAAGGGTCCCGACGCGTTTCGTTTCAAGTGGAGAGCCCATGCGCATTGCGACCTGGAACGTGAATTCGGTGCGTCAGCGCCTCGACCACCTGCTTGGCTATCTCGCGACGGTCGAGCCGGACGTGCATTGCCTTCAGGAACTCAAATGCGTCGATGCGGCCTTCCCGACGGTCGAGGTCGAGGCCGCCGGCTACCGGTGCCACGTGCACGGCCAGAAAGGCTTCAACGGCGTCGCCATCCTGTCGAAGCGGGAGGCCATCGCCACGTCCGGCCTGCCGGGTGACCCCGATGACATCCAGGCCCGCTACATCGAAGCCGTGATCCCCGATGGCGCCGATGCCGTTCGGGTGGCGTCAATCTACCTGCCCAACGGCAATCCGGTCGGAACCGAAAAATACCCCTACAAGCTTGGCTTCATGGACAGGTTGGCCGCCCGGGCCCGCGACCTCCTGGCCCTTGAGGAGGTTTTCGTGCTGGCGGGCGACTACAACGTCATCCCCGAGCCAGCCGACGTGGCGGATCCGGAGAATTGGCGCAACGACGCCCTGTTCCTCCCCGACACGCGGGAACGATACCGGACGCTCCTGAACCTGGGGCTGACCGATCCTGTTCGGTCCATCACCGACGATGCCGGCATCTACAGCTTTTGGGACTACCAGGCCGGCGCGTGGCAACGCAACAAGGGCATCCGGATCGATCACCTGCTGCTGTCGCCGCACGCCGCCGACAGGCTCCAGGATTACGCGATCGACAAGGACCTCCGAGCCCTCGACAAGCCGTCCGACCACGTGCCGGTCAGGATCGACCTCCGGGCCGCGTAGAAGCGGCGCTCACCGCTTCCTGCGTTCCTCGGCGTAGTAGATCGCGACCTGCCGGTCGTTGTCGCTCGCGCTACCAGCCGCCTTGGCGTAAAGGTCGACGATCCACTGATCCTTGGCGTCCTTGGTTTCGAGCGCGGCATCGCGAGCGAGCGTCAGCCACATCAGCCCCTTGGCGCGCTGCTGGGCGAACCCGTCGAACCCGTTGAACAGCATGTGGCCGAGCAGCGCCTCGGCTTGATAATGGTTTTTTTCGGCCGCCAGCGACAACCAGCGGGCCGCCTGACGGGTGTCCTTTTGGATGTCGCCGGCGCCATCCAGGAAAAGCCGAGCGAGGTTATACTGCGCGTCCGCGTTGCCAAAGGTCAGCGCCGCATATTGGAACATCTCGAGCGCGCGTTCCGGGTTCGGCTTGACCGGCGTGTTGGCGATCCCATTGAGGCTGTAAACGCCCAGTGCCACAAAGGCGTTCGACACCACCGAAAGGTCGCGCCTGTTGGCGTCGTCCTCGTCGTAGCTTTGCACGATCTGGGTGAAGTAGTCGAACGCCTTGCCGTCGTCGTGCGGGACACCGTCACCGTCGGCGTACATCTTGCCGAGCTTCCAGCGCGCCAAGGGGTTTCCATTGGCGGCCGCGTATTTGAACGCTTCGACGGAGGATTTCACGTCCCCGGCGCGATAACCGTCGACCCCGAGCCGAAGCGCCTGCTGGGGGTTCTTGAAGATCTGCAGGGGCGCCTTGTCGGAGGCGGCGTAGTCGTTGCTGTCGAGCGCCCGGGCGCCCGACCCATAGGCCAGCACGGCGCATCCGGCGACCATGGGGAGAAGGGCGCGGCTAAACGTCGGCATAAACATGCGTCTCGCCGGCAAACCCCGGGTGGGTCACCGCGCCCTGAAAGGCGGGGCCGACCGTTTGCGCGTATTTCCAGATCGCGCCCGAGCCATAGTCGGTGCCGCGCGGGACCCAGGCCGCGGCCCGCCCGGCGAGTTCCGCGTCTCCGACTTCGAGCTCGATCGTGCCCGCCTGCGCATCGATGGCGATCATGTCGCCGTCGCGCACATGGGCGATCGGGCCGCCCACCGCGGCTTCCGGCCCGACATGGCCGATGCAGAAGCCCCGCGTCGCGCCGGAAAAGCGCCCGTCGGTGATCAACGCCACCTTGCCGCCCGTTCCCTGCCCGTAGAGGGCCGCCGTGGTGGACAGCATTTCCCGCATGCCGGGACCGCCGCGCGGACCCTCGTAGCGGATCACCAACACATCGCCTTCGCGATACTGCCGCAGGCGCACCGCCTCGAAACAAGCTTCCTCGCTGTCGAAACAGCGTGCCGGCCCGCGAAAACGGAGCGCGTCCTCCGCCATGCCGGCGACCTTGACGATGGCGCCCTCGGGAGCAAGGTTGCCGCGCAGGCCCACCACGCCGCCCGTCGCCGTGATCGGCATGTTGGCTGGGCGGACGACGTCCTGCGCGTCGTTCCAGCGGACGCTTTCCATGTTTTCCGCCATGGTGCGGCCCGTCACCGTCATGCAATCCCCGTGCATGAACCCATGGTCCAGCAGGGTCTTCATGAGGAGGGGGATGCCGCCGGCCTCGAACATGTCCTTGGCGACGTAGCGGCCACCCGGCTTGAGATCGGCAATATAGGGGGTTCGCTTGAAGATTTCGGCGACATCGAACAGGTCGAACTTTATCCCCAGCTCATGCGCCATGGCGGGCAGGTGAAGCGCCGCGTTGGTGGAACCGCCCGAGGCCGCCACAACGGTGGCGGCATTCTCCAGCGCCTTCAGGGTCACGATATCGCGGGGGCGTATGTTGCTGGCCAGCAGCTGCATCACCATCTCGCCCGCCGTGGCGCAGAAACGGTCGCGGATCTCGTAGGGCGCGGGTGCGCCGGCTGAATAGGGTAGCGCTAGCCCGATGGCTTCCGACACGGTCGCCATGGTGTTGGCGGTGAATTGCGCCCCGCAGGCCCCCGCCGACGGGCAGGCCACCGACTCCAACTCGTCGAGGTCCTCGCTCGACATGTCGCCGACCGAATGCTTGCCGACGGCCTCGAACAGGTCCTGCACGGTGACCTGCTGGCCCCGGAAATTGCCCGGCAGGATCGAGCCGCCGTAGATGAAGATCGACGGCACGTTCAGCCGCAGCATGGCCATCATCATGCCGGGCAGCGACTTGTCGCAGCCCGCCAAACCCACCAGGGCGTCGTAGCAGTGACCCCGCATGGTCAATTCAACGGAGTCGGCGATCAGGTCGCGCGACACCAGCGAGGCCTTCATGCCCTGGTGTCCCATGGCGATACCGTCGGTCACCGTAATGGTGCAGAACTCGCGCGGGGTGCCTTTCGCGGCCGCGACGCCCTTCTTGACCGCCTGCGCCTGCCGCATCAGCGAGATGTTGCACGGGGCGGCCTCGTTCCAGCACGAGGCGACACCCACCAGCGGCTGATGGATCTGCTCCTTGGTCAAACCCATGGCGTAGAGATACGATCGATGGGGCGCGCGCGCCGGCCCTTCCGTTACGTAACGGCTGGGCAGCTTTTTCTTGTCGAACACACGCGCATCCATGAACGATACTCTTGGTCTGTCGGCGGCGATCGGGCTCGCCACGGCGGCAGAGACTTCCGGCCGACGCCCTGCCCGATGCAGGCACGCGAGCAAGCGGCGCCAACCGGGCGAAACCGCAGAACTGTCCCGCCAAACCTTTGACGGCGTTGAAGGAAAATCCCGAGCTTGGCTTGTACAGGATCGAAATTAGCGGGACGTTTATGGCGCAATCGCGGCGCCTTTGAAGTGGCAAGTTGATGCTATCAAGATGCCAGGGCGCTGTTGCCCAAAAGCGACGAAAAGCCGGGCGCGCGCGCTCGATCCGACGCGTCCGCAGGTCAACCCGCCAGCGACCCAGCCCTTATGGTCTGGTGTCGGTCACGCCATCGCGCGTCGCGCCGAAAGCCACGTCATGACGTCCTGCGCGTTCCGGTCGGGCGGGAACACCGGATAGAACACGTGGGTGATCACGCCTTCGTCGACGATCATTGTGAGCCGCTTGAGGAGGAATAAGCCACCAGTCTCGAACATGGGCAGGCGCAAAGCCCGGGCGAACCGCAGTTCGGCGTCGGACAGGATCCGGAACGGCAAGTGGAGCCGCGTCGCGACCTCGCGCTGGTCGGCCGGTTGCTGGGTGGACAGGCCGAACAGGTGATCGACGCCCAGCGCCGCGAGGTCGGCCGCGTGATCGCGAAACGCGCAGGACTGGGGCGTACAGCCCCGCGCGCCAGGAATGGCGTCCCAGCCATCGGGGTTTTCAACGCCGGGCCGCCCCGTGCGTGGGTAGGCGTAGACGACCAGCCGCCCCGGAAACGTCGAAAGATCCACGAGCGAGCCATCGGTCGCCGGAAGCGGCATGCACGGGAGCCGCAGGCCAACGAGGTGGCGCGCTGCTCCATCATCGCGGGGCTGTGGCAGGGCGGACCAGTCCGGGGTTCCGACGGTGCTCTCCAACATGACGCCTTCCTGGGTTCTTCCCTGGCGGCCGGTGACCGCTCAGGCGGATGACAGCCGCTCCACCGCGATCCTTAACTTCTCGGCCCGGGCCGCGGCTTCCGCCCGCCGTTCCCGGTTTTCCTCGATCACCTCTTCCGGAGCGCGACTGACGAAATCGGCGTTGGCGAGCTTGGCGTCGGTCTTGGCGACGTCGGCCTCGATCTTGGCAACCTCCTTGAGCAGGCGGGCGCGCTCGACCGTGATATCGATCACGGCGCCGAGGGGCAGGCTGACGGTCGTGCCCGCCACGACGATGAGGACGGCGTTGGGCGGCGCCGTGGTGACGCTCTCGATCTCCGACAAGCGAGCCATCCGCTTCAACGTTTCGCCCCAACGTTCCACCCGGCGCGCCGTGTCGGCATCCCCCGCCATGACCAGCAAAGGCACCTGCGCGGCGGCCGGCACGTTGAGTTCGGATCGCACGGAGCGGATCTCGGACACGAGGTCGATGACCCAGCCGATCTCCGCCGCGGCCTCGTCGTCGCCACCGCCGGAGACTTCCGGCCAGGGCGCCAGCGCGAGCAGCGTGGCGCGGGCCGGCCCTTGCTCTCCCTTGATGGCCCAAAGCTCCTCGGTGATGAAGGGCATGAAGGGATGCAGCAGTTTCAACACCTCGTCGAGCACGTGGGCGGTGGTGGCCCGGGTCTCCTCCTTGGCGGCGCCATCGGGCCCGGTGAGGACCGGCTTGGCGAGTTCGAGGTACCAGTCACAGAAGAGGTTCCATACGAAGCGGTAGACCGCTCCGGCGGCATCGTTGAAGCGGAAGGTTTCGAGCGCCGCCGTCACCTCGGCGGCCGCCTTGCCGGCCTCGCCGACGATCCAGCGGTTCAACACCTCGGCGCAGCGCTGGGGATCAAAGCCTCCGACCCGCTCGCAGCCGTTCATCTCGGCGAACCGGGCCGCGTTCCAAAGTTTGGTGGCGAAGTTCCTGTATCCTTCGACCCGGGCGGTGGCGAGCTTGATGTCGCGGCCCTGCGCCGCCATGGCCGCCAAGGTGAAGCGGAGCGCGTCGGCACCGAACTGGTCGACCAGCTTAAGGGGATCGATGACGTTGCCCTTGGACTTCGACATCTTGGCGCCTCTCTCGTCGCGGACGAGCGCGTGGATGTAGACGTCCTTGAAGGGGGCCTCCCCGGTCAGGTGCAGCCCCAACATCATCATGCGGGCGACCCAGAAGAAGATGATGTCGAAGCCGGTCACCAGGGTCGATGTCGGATAATACCGGCGGAGGTCGGCGCCGTCATCGGGCCAGCCCAGCGTCGAGAAGGGCCAGAGCGCCGAGGAAAACCACGTGTCGAGCACGTCCTCGTCCTGTCGCAGCGCGACGGCGTTCCCGTAATGGGCGGTCGCCGCCGCCTGGGCCTCGACCTCCGAGCCCGCCACGAACACGGTGTCGTCAGGCCCGTACCAGGCCGGGATGCGATGCCCCCACCACAGCTGTCGCGACACGCACCAGGGCTGGATGTTCTCCAGCCAATCGAAATAGGTCTTTTCCCAAACCTTCGGCACGAATGTCGTCCGGCCTTCGCGAACGGCGGCCAGCGCGGGTTTGGCGAGGGTGGCGGCGTCCACATACCATTGATCGGTCAGCCACGGCTCGATCACCACGTTGGAGCGGTCGCCGTGCGGAACCGCGTGGGTATGCGGCTCGATGCCGTGCAGCAGACCCCGCTCCTCCATCATGGCGACGACCCGCTTTCGCGCCTGCTCGCGCGGGAGCCCGTGCAGGCCAAGGACCTCGGAAAGGTCGCTCCCGTCGACGAGGTCTTGTAAAAACGCCTCGTTGCCCTCCAGCGTCAGGCGAGCTTCCGCGTCCAAGATGTTGATCGACCGCAGGTTATGCCGTCGACCGACCTCGAAGTCGTTGAAGTCGTGAGCCGGGGTGATCTTGACCGCCCCGGACCCTTTCTCAGGGTCGGCGTAGCTGTCGGCGACGATGGGGATGCGGCGTCCCGTGAGCGGCAGGACGGCATGGCGGCCGATGAGTTCGGCATAGCGCGGGTCGGTCGGGTGAACCGCCACGGCGGTGTCGCCCAGCATGGTTTCGGGCCGCGTGGTCGCCACCGTTATGGTGACCCCGCCCTCCACCGGGTAGGTGAAATGCCAAAGGTGGCCCCGCGTCTCCACGGTCACCACTTCGAGGTCGGATATGGCCGTCAGCAGCTTCGGGTCCCAGTTGACCAGCCGTTTGGCCTTGTAGATCAGCCCCTGCCGGTGAAGTGTCACGAAGGTCTGGACCACAGCCCTGCTGAGGCCCTCGTCCATGGTGAAACGCGTCCGCGACCAGTCGCAGGACGCCCCGAGGCGCTGCAACTGGCTGAGGATCTGCCCGCCCGACTCCTCCTTCCAGGCCCAGACACGTTCGATGAACGCATCCCGTCCCATGCTGCGCCGGTCGGGCAAATGCCGCTCGGCGAGCTGGCGCTCGACAACCATCTGGGTGGCGATGCCGGCATGGTCCATGCCGGGCTGCCAGAGCACGTCCTTGCCGCGCATCCGCTCGAACCGGCACAGCACGTCTTGCAGCGTGTTGTTGAGCGCGTGGCCGATGTGCAGCGAGCCGGTCACGTTCGGCGGCGGGATCATGATGCTGTAGGCCGGCGCGCCCGCGCGCTCTGGGAGACCGGCCTTGAAGGCCTGCGCGGCATCCCAAGCTTGCCGGGTTCGACCTTCGACGGTCGACGGATCGAAGGTCTTGTCCATGAACTCTGATATGGTGTGAGTGACAGGTCAGGGTCGACCCGCTTGCGATCAACGCGCCATGTCCCCGAAACACAAATTCAATTTATGATATGTCGGGCCACAACCGCGCGAGAGCGGCTCCCCGATCCGCGCCGTCCGGTCGAATGGGGGAGGAAAGCGCCTAGCGACCCCGCGCCACGCGCTCGATCTCGATCCGGACGAGCCGCTCGACGATCGTCGGAAGATTGTCGTCGAGCCAATCCTTCAGCATCGGCCGCAGCATGTCGCGCGTCATCTGCTCGACCATATCGTTGTTCTGCAGCAGAACCGACGAGGCCAGGGCTTGAAGCGAAGAACCGACGCTTGCGCCCGCCCCCATGGAAACTAACGGCTCCGCGGGAGCGCCCTCGTCCTGACGGTTCGCCAATGCGGAATTGGCTGTCTGCATGGTCCCGCTGCTCCCGTCTTCATTGGCGCCAACAGGGCCAGGCTCATCGTCGCGCAGGTCGGACGAAATGGGGGCGGCACTCAGTTCAAGCCGATCAGGCAGGCTCACCGGCGGCACCGTGCGGGAGCGAGCCATGGAAGCCGCGCCGATGCTTGCGATTTCGTCCATCATCGAGCCATGCGCTCCGTCGTCATAGGACGGCTGCAGGCTGGGAACGTTGAGGTGGGGGTGCGGCGCGTCAAGGTCGAGGATCGCCTCCCGTTCGAGGGGCGTCGAGGGGGCGACGACCGCAGC
>CALMOK010000323.1 GCA_937871825.1 uncultured Alphaproteobacteria bacterium | reverse complement strand
CTCGCCGATGCGAAAGGCATCGTCGACCAGGTAGAAGATGCCGCTGATGATGTCCTTCACGAGCGTCTGCGCCCCGAAGCCGATGGCGACGCCCACGACGCCGGCGCTGGCGATCAGTGGCCCGATCTCGACCCCGAACGCCGCCAGCACCATCATGCCCGAGACCACGACGATGACGACGAGCAGCATGTTGCTCAGGATGGGAAGCAGTGTCTGCAGCCGGGCCGCGTGCCCGGCGTCCTCCGACGCGTCCAGCTTCAGCATGTTGCCGGCGAGCTTGCGGTCGACCAGCGCCTTTATGACCCGCCACAGGAACTCGGCCGCCAGGATGACGACCACGACGCTGGCAGTGGCGCGCACCAGCCGCGTTGTCAGCGTGTCCTGCATGGTGAGGGACGTGAAATCCACATGGAGGATGCGGCCGAGCAGCAGGACCGCGCCCACGATGATGAGGCTGCGCACCGCGCGCTCGAAGATGATGACGTCAAGCGTCGCCGCGTCGGCGGGTGACACGGCCGACCCGGCGGGGCGCAGGATGTGGTTGACCGAGCGGTGCGCCACCATGATGGCGAGCGGCAGTCCGTAGGCGAAGCCGGTCAGCCAGAAGGCCTCCGTCGCCTGCAGCATCCACAGGAGCCACATCGCGACGAGCGCGCCCGAACACGCGATGGCGACGCCAGGAAGGTGACGCAGCGGCGGCTTGCCGTCCCCGGTGGCCGTTTCCATCGTCATGCCGGTCCGCGGCGCCCGCCAGATCACGTCGAGGCCCATCGCGAGCACCAGGAGGCCGAGGCCGTCGAGGCAAAGCTCACCTGCCAGGGGTGCCAACCCGAAGCGGCTGAACAAACTGATGGTTTGTCCGCCGAACCCGATCAGGATGCCGAGGACGAGCCAGCGCCTGAAAAGGAAATTCGCGGCCGGCGTCGCCATCGGGACCACCCTGAAGCGTGCCGCGCCGGGCGCCAGCATGATGCGCCCGGCCACCGCGAAAACGCGCGCGAACAAAAAGGCGATGAGGTAGCCGAGCAGAACTTCCTTGATGACGGACGGCCAGTCGAACAACAGGAAGGCGCCGACGCTGCCAAGGCCAAAGGTGGCGACGAGCCCCAGGCCGTAGATCAGGCGGGCGAGGACGGCGCGTACCCGCTCGTTGGCGGTTTCAAGCGTCAGGTGAAGGAGCCAGCGATGGAACGGCCGCATGCCGAAGCGAAACAGCCCTTCGGTGCCGAAGCCAAGCGCCACGAAGGCCAGGAAATAAAGCGCGGTCGCCCAGGCGCCGCGTTCGGCGAGCGCGGATCCCAGCATGCTTTGCGCGCGGGCGGCTTCCCGCGGCAGGCTGTTCGTGGCGTCCGCCAAGGCGATGAGGTGGGCGCGGATCCCTTGCAGGCGATCGGCGAGGCTGATGGCCATGGTTTTCGGCGGCGCTGCCTCGGCCGGGGTCTCCACCTTTTGGCGATCGCGCCGGCGCAGCAGGGCCTGGACGTCGGGGTCGGCCAGGAGGTTGAGGAAGGTCTCGACCTTGGCGGACGGCGGCGTTGGCACCGGGTTCGGCGGCTCGACCTCGGCGGCCACGCCCCCGCCCGCGAGCCCGAACAGCAGGGCGCCGGCGAGCAGCGCGCGGCACATCCGTTCAGGCAAGGACACGATCGGCTCCGCCACCATCGACATCATCGGTCATGCCCTGTTTCCCAATCCCGCTTCGATGAAGCCTAACATGCAATCGTTGACCCCTCGTGCCGCCACCACTACGTTCGCGCCGCCCCAGCCGACTTCCCGCCCGGACGTTTCATGACAGCCACCGCCGATCCCACGCGCTCGTTTCAAGGCCTTATCCTCGCGTTGCAAGGCTTTTGGGCGGAGCAGGGCTGCGTGGTGCTGCAACCCTACGACATGGAAGTGGGCGCCGGCACATTCCATCCCGCCACGACGTTGCGCTCGCTCGGCCCGAAGCCCTGGCGCGCCGCTTACGTCCAGCCCTCGCGCCGCCCGAAGGACGGCCGCTACGGCGAGAACCCCAACCGGTTGCAGCACTACTACCAGTTCCAGGCCATCCTGAAGCCCTCGCCACCCGACCTGCAGGACCTTTACGTGCGCTCGCTGGCCGCCATCGGCATCGACCTGTCGCTGCACGACATCCGCTTCGTGGAGGACGATTGGGAAAGCCCGACGCTGGGTGCCTGGGGCCTCGGCTGGGAATGCTGGTGCGACGGCATGGAGGTGAGCCAGTTCACCTACTTCCAGCAGGTCGCCGGCCTCGAATGCGCGCCGGTTTCGGGCGAACTCACCTATGGGCTCGAACGGCTGGCCATGTATGTGCAGGGCGTCGAGAACGTCTACGACCTCAACTTCAACGGTCGGGACGGGATTGAGCGGATCAGCTACGGCGACGTGTTCAAGCAGGCCGAGCAGGAATATTCACGTTTCAATTTCGAATATGCCGATACGGCCCTGTTGTTCCAGCATTTTAAGGACGCCGAGGCCGAAGCGCGGCATCTGCTCGAAGCCGGCGAGCCCGAGGCGGAGGGCGAGCATCACAAGCTGGCGCTGCCAGCCTACGACCAGTGCATCAAGGCGTCCCACCTGTTCAACCTGCTCGACGCCCGCGGGGTCATATCGGTGACCGAACGGCAGAGCTACATCTTTCGCGTGCGCGAACTCGCCAAGGCCTGCGGGGCGGCCTGGCTGCGGACGGCCGGCGGAGGAGCCGCCTGATGCCCGACCTCCTGCTCGAACTCTTGTCCGAAGAAATCCCGGCCCGCATGCAGGCCCAGGCAGCGGCCGACCTGCAAAGGCTCGTCACCAACGCGCTGGTGGATCGCGGCCTGACCTATGAGGGCGCGCAATGTTTCGCGACGCCGCGCCGCCTTGCCCTGCACGTGGTGGGCCTGCCGGCCCGGCAGCCGGACACGCGGGAAGAACGCAAGGGGCCGCGCGTCGGCGCGCCCGAAGCCGCCGTCCAGGGCTTTTTGAAAAGCGCCGGGCTGGCCTCGCTGGCGGAGGCCAAGGTCGTCGCCGACCCCAAGAAGGGCGAGTTCTACGTGGCGCTGCTGGAGCGGCCGGGCCGGGCCACGCCGGCCGTGCTGGCCGAGGTCATCCCCTCGATCATCCTCGCTTTTCCCTGGCCGAAGTCGATGCGCTGGGGTGCCGGGTCGGACCGGCCCGACGCGCTGCGCTGGGTGCGCCCGCTGCAATCCATCCTCTGCACCTTCGGGGCCGACACGGAAGAACCGGAGATCGTGCCCTTCAGCATCGGGGGGATCGCCTCGGGCGACACGACGCGCGGCCATCGCTTCATGGCGCCGGGCGCCTTCCGGGTGAAGCGTTTCGAGGATTACATCGCCTCGCTGCACAAGGCTTTCGTGGTGCTCGACGTCGAGCGGCGCAAGTCGATCATCAGCCACGACGCGCGCGACCTCGCCTTCGCGCAAGGGCTGGACCTTGTCGACGACGAGGCGCTGCTCGACGAGGTGGCGGGCCTCGTCGAATGGCCCGTGGTGCTGATGGGACGCTTCGACGAAAGCTTCCTCGACATCCCGCCCGAGGTGATCCGCGCCACCATCCGGGCCAACCAGAAATGTTTCGTGGCGCGCCGGCTTGGGGAAGCGCGGCTCGCCAACCGCTTCCTGCTGACGGGCAACATGGTGACGCCCGACGAGGGCGCGACGATCATCGCCGGCAACGAGCGTGTGGTGCGGGCGCGGTTGTCGGACGCCAAGTTCTTCTGGGAATCGGACCTCAAGGTGAAGCTCGAGGATCGGCTGCCGAAGCTCGACAGCATCGTCTTTCATGAGAAACTCGGCACGCAGGGCGAGCGGGTGAAGCGCGTCGCCGCGCTGGCGCGGAAACTCGCGCCGATTATTGGAGCCGACCCCGACAAGGCCGAACGGGCGGCCCACCTCGCCAAGGCCGACCTCGTGTCGGAGATGGTGGGCGAGTTCCCCGAACTTCAGGGCTTGATGGGGCGGTATTACGCGGCCGCCCAGGGCGAGGATGCTTCCGTCGCGGCTGCGGTGGAGGAGCATTACAAACCGCAAGGGCCGAGCGACCGGGTGCCGGTCGACCCCGTTTCGATCGCGGTGGCGTTGGCCGACAAGCTCGACACGCTGGTGGGATTTTGGGCCATCGACGAAAAGCCGACCGGGAGCAAGGACCCGTATGCGTTGCGGCGGGCGGCGTTGGGGGTGATCCGATTAGTTTTGGAAAGCGCAGTGCGTCTCCCATTGCTCGAACGTGTTTTTCAACATTCTGCAATATTCGCTGGACGAGCCACTAAGCAGCAGTTCGTGAAGGACGTTTCGCCAGTCTATGCGTCAACCTTGCTCAGTGAAGGCGAAAAGCAAACGGTCATCGGTCGACAAGTAGGACAGGTTTTAAAAGGTGAGAAAGAAGGAAAGCGTCAGGCATTCGAAGAAATTGCAATAAACCTCCTGGCCTTTTTCGCCGACCGTCTCAAAGTCTACCTGCGCGACAAGGGTGCCCGGCACGACCTGATCGACGCCGTCTTCGCGTTGCCCGGGCAGGACGACTTGCTAATGGTCGTGCGCCGGGTCGAGGCGCTAGGACGGCTGCTCGACACCGAGGATGGCAAAAACCTGCTGGCGGGTCATCGGCGTGCCGCCAACATCCTGCGGGCCGAGGAAAAGAAGGACGGCGCGGGAGCCTTCGAGGCGGCCTTCGACCCCGCGCTCCTGGACAAGGAGGAGGAACAGGTCCTCGCGGCCTCGCTCGGCCGGGTTCAGACCGACACTACCGCAGCCCTGGCGCGGGAGGATTTCGAGGGCGCCATGCGGGCCATCGCCACCCTGCGCCCCGCCGTGGACGCCTTCTTCGACAAGGTCACGGTCAACGCGGAGGACGCGGGGTTGCGGGTCAACCGCCTGCGCCTCCTCAACGCCCTGCGCGACACCACGCTGACGGTCGCGGATTTTTCAAAGGTCGGCGGCTGATCCCACCCGGCCAGTCCGGGGCGCCGCAGGCGAGCCCGGCATTCACCTTCGGGCGGCCTGATGGGCTCCCGTTCGTTGTTTCACCCCGCCCGGCGTGACAATGGAGAGTCAAGCTCCGTCAGCCCACGCCTTCCACGATCCGCATGTCCCGCTCGGCCCCGCCGTCCAGCACCCGCACGGCTTCCTGGTAGTCGGGCCGGTCATAGAGCGCCAACGCGGCGTCCAGGCTGTCGAATTCCACGATCACGGTGCGCTGCATCAGGCCGCCCTCCATGGCCCGGGCGGCCGGGCCGCGCGCGATGAAGCGTCCGCCACCCGCCTGAATGGCCGGGCCGGCGAGCTTGGCGTAGGCGGCGAGCTTCTCGGGGTCGGACACCGAATGGTAGGCGGAGAGCATGTAGGCTTTGGGCATTGTGGTCCTTCCTCGATTGCAAGGTGCCGCGTCACTCGACGTCGAGGGGCGCGAGGCCGGTCGGGCTTCCGTCGGCCCCGAAGGTGATCTTCTCGATGCGCATCTCGGCGTTGCGAAGCATCGTTTCGCAGTGCTTCTTCAAAGCTTCGCCCCGTTCGTAGATGGCGATCGACTCTTCAAGCGGAACGCTGCCCTTCTCGAGCTGGCTGACGATGTCTTCGAGTTGCGCCAGAGCCTTCTCGAACGGCAGGCTCGCGATGTCGCTTCCGCTGGCCGGTTTGTCGCTCATTGCCGTGTAGCCTCCCGTGGCGCGGCTCGTGTCCTGGGTTCGACGTTTTAGCCGAGAGGGCGGGCCATGTCTCCCGCCGAAAACCTCGAAATCCGGGTGGTCCGTTTCGATGGGACCTAGCTTAAGACGCCGTGACCGGAATGCTGAACGGGGCGCCCTCGAAGCAATCCGCCCCGCGCCCGATGCCGCGAACCGCGTCCACCATGCGGCCCGAGCGGTGCAGCAGCCCGTCGGCGAGCTCCACCAGGCGCAGGTTCGGCGTCGCGGTGGGCGAGGCTTGGCGCAGGCGCGCGGCGAGCGCCTGTTCGGGCTGCTCGGGCATGAGCAGGCACAAGCCGATGAAGGCCGCCGCGGTTGATCGGCTCACCCCCGCGTAGCAGTGGATCAGCAAGGGCGCGGTCCGGTCCCAATCCTTGAAGAACCTCAGGATGTCGAGGACGTGCCGTTCCTCGGGGTGGGTGAAGCCATCCTTGGGCTCAACGATGTCCGACACGCCGACGACGAGGTGATCGGCCGGGGCGATGCCGGGCGGACGCGATGCCTTGACGCCGAGCGGCGACAGCAAGCTGATCAACCGCCGGGCGCCGCTCGACGCGGCGACCTCCTCGAGGCGGGCCAACGAACAAACGTGGAGGCTGTTCATCGGCGGGCTTCGTAGATCGTTGATCGTCAATCTCGCCTCACTTGGTTCGGCTGGCCTGGAGTTCATCGAACCGCGCCGTGAAGACCTGCTGGGCGAGCCGGGACGGCATCGGCTCGAGCGGTGCGTCGGGCGGTCGGTCGACCGGTGGCCTGCCGAAAACGCCGGCCGCCTCCTCGCGGTCGAAGCCCGCGAGCTCCGTGGCTTCCCAGAATGCCGCCATGCTGTCGGCGCGCTTGATCAAGGCCCAAAGCTCCGGCGACGAGATCGGCAGCGCGAAGCGGGCGTGGATGGCGTCCAGCAGGCGGCGCTCGACGGCCTTGTAGGCGTCGCCGATCACCACCTTGAAGGGCGAGATCAGGTCTCCGATCACATATTCGGGGCCGTCGTGCAGCAGGGCGGCGAGGCGTTCGTCGGGGTCGATCCCGGGCGCCAGGACGCCGACGATCCGCTCCACCAGAACGCAATGCTGGGCGACCGAAAACACGTTCTCCCCCTCGGTCTGGCCGTTCCAGCGGGCCACGCGGGCAAGGCCGTGCGCGATGTCGTCGATCTCGATGTCGTCCGGCGAAGGAGCCAGGAGGTCGAGCCGCCGCCCGGACAGCATTCGCTGCCAGGCCCGGGTTCCAACCTGGTCATCGCCGGTGCGATGCGCCGCCCCGCCCATCAGGCCGTCAGCACGGACACGGCCGCCTGGGCACGGCAGATGAAACCGTCGCTGGCGAAATCCAGTGACACGTCGCGGCCAAAGGCGCTCTTCAGCGATTGTTCGGTCAGTCGCAGGCCGAAGCGGTATTTCGCCGGGGCTTCGAGTTGCGACATGCCGGTTTCGGTCCAGGCCCAGGTCAGGATCCCGTCCTCGACCGTTTGGTCGAGCGTCCATCGGACCGCGACCCGGCCCTCGGCCCTCGACCAGGCGCCGTGACGCTGGGCGTTCACGGCGAGCTCGTAGAGCGCCATCGCCAAGGCCAACGCCCCATTGGCGCTGATCGCGACCTCAGGCCCGTCGACCGTCAAGGCGCGGGCCGGGTGGGCGAAGGGCGCCAGCACGTTTCGGGTGACGGCGCCGATGGCCGTCGTGGTCCAACTGTCCTTCAGGATCGCGTCGCTGGCACGGGCGAGGGCGATGATCCGCCCGCTGAACGTTTCCAGGGCCGCTTCCTTGGTGTCCTCGCCCCGCAAGGTTTGGCTGGCCAGGGCCTGCACCATGCTGAGCGTGTTCTTGATCCGGTGGCCGAGTTCGAACGTGAGGCGGTCCTGTTCGGCGACGGCGGCTTGGCGGTCCTGCTCCCGATGGGCGGCCGCGTCGGCGAGCCGGCTTTGCAGCCGGGCGACTTCGTCCCGCAGGCCAATTACCTCGGCATCCAAACCCGACATCAAGGCGTCCCGTGCTGGCGGCAAATCAACGCCGGCACCCTAACCGCCCAGGCGCCGGATGGGCAAACCCTGTGATCCACCGTGCCAAGCGGCTTAGTCCGTCTTCGCGTCGTTCGTCGGCCACCCAGGCCCGTTCAGGTGGAGCGTGATGCCGGCGGCCGTGACCGATGTCCCGTTCCGCCGTGCCTCTTCCGCCCGATCGAGGCGGAGCAACGCCAACCCAAGCCCATCGACCGCCGATCCCATGACGCCGATCGTGCCGCCATCGAGCACGATGTCGCTGCCTACGTCTGGAGCGTCGCCCTCGAACCCGACACCGACGACGCGCTTGCGGGCGGTTCCACGATGCTCGACCCGGGACACCACCTCCTGGCCGACATAGCACCCCTTCCTGAAGTCCACCCCATGCAGGCGGTCGAGGTTGGCCTCGTGGGGAAATGTCTCACCGTAGGCGAAATCGAGCCCGCCTTCCGGAACGCCGGCCACGATGCGATGCTGGCGATAAGCCCATCGCCCCGCGTCGCCGACCTCCCCGCTGAGGTCAGCCTTCGCCACGATGGCGCGGTTCCACAAACCGTCCGCGCGGGGATCGGCGAAGACGAGCGCGCCATCGACGGCCACTCCGTCGGCGATCGCCATCACGGCGAGTTCGTCGCTGCGGTCGCGAACCTCCACCTTGGCTCGAAGGCGGTAGAGCGTCAGCTTCTTGACAAGGTCGCCCTTGGTCGAGCTTGGAACGTCCATGAGGAACCGCGTTCCGTCGCCACGGGGATCGGCGACGATGAAGAAATCGGAAATGATCTTGCCTTGCGGCGTCAGCAGGGCGGCGTAACGGGCCTTGCCCGGCTCCAGCTGGTCAACATCGTTGGTCACCAGCCGCTGCAGAAAGGCGCGGGCATCCACGCCCGAAACCTCGATGACGCCGCGATCCGCCAAAGCCGCCCGATCAACCCGCATGACATCTCCGTTCCACTCGATCCGCAACGGAGATACGACGAAGTCCGGTGCACGCAAGGGGCGTCGACCATCGGCGAACGGGGACCAGCATGTCGGAAGCATTCGATCTTGTTCTGCGGGGCGGGACGCTGGTCAACCAGGACGGCATCGGCCTGGGCGACATCGGGGTGCGGGACGGCCGGATCGCGGCCATCGGCGCCCTCGGTCAGGCTCCGGCCGGCAGGATCGTCGATTGCGCCGGGTTGCACTTGCTGCCGGGGGTCATCGACACGCAGGTGCATTTCCGGGAGCCGGGCGCGACCCACAAGGAAGACCTTGAAACGGGATCCCGCGCGGCCGTCGCCGGCGGCGTCACGGCCGTGTTCGAGATGCCCAACACCACCCCGCTGACGACGGACGACGCCGCGCTGGCCGACAAGCTGGCGCGCGCCCGGCACCGCATGTTCTGCGACTTCGCCTTCTGGGTCGGCGGCACGCGAAACAACGCGCCCGCGATCCCCGATCTTGAGCGCCTGCCGGGCGCTGCCGGCATCAAGGTCTTCATGGGGTCCTCGACGGGCTCGCTGCTCGTCGAGGATGACGAGGGCGTGGCCGCCATCCTGCGGCAAACCCGACGCCGCGCCGCTTTTCACAGCGAGGACGAGTTCCGCCTCCGCGAGCGGCTGGGGGAGCGGGTACCCGGCGACCCGGCCTCGCACCCGGTGTGGCGGGACGTGGCCGTCGCCTTGCGGTGCACCGAGCGCCTGGTGGGCATCGCCCGGAGCGCCCGCGCGCGCATCCACGTCCTTCACGTGTCCACCGCCGACGAGATGGCTTTCCTGGCCCGCCACAAGGATCTCGCGAGCGTCGAGGTGACGCCGCACCACCTCACCTTGAGCGCCGATGATTATCCAAGGCTCGGCACCCGGCTGCAGATGAACCCGCCGATCCGCGACGCCGTGCATCGCGGCGCCCTGTGGGCCGGAGTGACGGGGGGGATCGCCGACATCCTGGGCTCCGATCACGCGCCCCACACCCTCGCCGAGAAGGCCAAACCCTACCCGGACAGCCCGTCCGGCATGACGGGGGTGCAGACCCTCGTTCCCATCATGCTCGACCACGTGGCGGCCGGGCGAATGAGCCTGCAACGCTTCGTCGACATGACCAGTGCCGGCCCCGCCCGGTTGTTCAACATCGCCGGCAAGGGCCGGATGGCGGTCGGCTATGACGCCGACATCACCGTTGTCGACCTGAAGCGCCGGGAAACCATCCGCGACGGCTGGATCGCCTCGCGATCGCAGTGGACCCCACACGATGGGCGCGCTGTGACAGGATGGCCGGTGGGAACGGTCGTGCGCGGCCGGCTCGTCATGTGGGAGGGTGAGATCCTGGGCGGGGCGAGCGGCGAGGCCGTCCGTTTCCTCGAAGCCCTACAGGACTGAGGGTTCGGTCCAGAAGTAGTGCCACGTGCCGTCTTCCCCGATCGATGTCCGGTGGACGAGCGGGCCACCGCCGGGCGCCGTGGCGCGGAGGTCGGCGAAGCGCACGCACCGCCAGGGCGCGAGCCGCTGTCGGGGCAGGGCGGCGACCTCCGGCACCACCGGAAAGACCGGCCAGACAAAGGAGATCGTCGGCCCCTGGACGGTGCGCACGAAGGCGCTCGTCAGCACGGCTTCCAGGATAGCCAGCATTTCCTCGCCGCGCCGGTCGAAACTTCGATCCTTCAGCACGGCGATCGGATCGGCTTCGGCCTTCTGCCCGCGTCCAAACAGTGGCGGCACCTCGTTCCAGCCAAGCGGTACGCGGAGATCCTCGACGTCGCGCCTGCGTGCCGCCTCCAGGATGCGGACACGCAAGCGCTGGACGCCCTGCGGCAAGGACGCCACGTCGAGCGATGGCGCGGACCGGACAACCACCGTCATGCGGCCGGGCGTTTCTTCAAGCGATCGATCGCGCGGCCGAGCGACCGCTCGCCCTCGAGGTAATCCGCCCAAGCTTCCGTTCTGGCCAGAAGGTCCGGCACAGTGCGGATCGTGAAGCGCGCGGGGTCGAGCCCCCTCTTCACCTGCGACCACGTCAACGGCATCGACACCGTCGCGCCGGGCCGGGCACGGGGCGACAAGGGCGCGACCGCCGTCGCGGTGTCGTCGTTGCGCAGATAATCGAGATAGATGCGGCCGGTCCGCATCTTCTTGGCCATGTTGACCACGTATGTCTTCGGATCGTCGGCCGCCATCGCGTTGCAAACCTCGTGGGCGAAGGCCTTGGCGGCCGCCCAGTCCGGCCCGGCTTCGGCGGCGAGGGGCGTCACCACATGCAGGCCCTTGCCGCCCGTGGTCTTGCAAAAGGAAACGAGGCCGAGGTCCTCCAGCCTGTCCTTGATCTCGCGCGCCGCCCCGATGACGGTTGCGAAATCGACCTCCGGGCCGGGGTCGAGATCGAACACCAGCCGCCCGGGCATCTCGGGCCGGCCCGGCTGGCAGTTCCAGGGATGCAGCTCCAAGGCGCCCGTTTGCGCCAGTGCCGCCAGCCCTTCCACCCGATCGACCTGCAGGTAGGGCTTCTTGTCGCCTTCAACCGTGACGAGGTCGAGCAGGCTCGACGTTCCCGCCATGGCGTGACGCTGAAAGAAATGCTCGCCGCCGATGCCGTCCGGCGCGCGCACCACCGAGCAGGGCCGCCCCTTGATGTGATCCATCATCCAGGGGCCGACGGCTTCGAGGTAGCGCGCGAGGTCGGCCTTTCCCACGGCCTTTCCCGCCCCGTCATCGGGCCACATCGCCTTGTCGGGATGGGTGATGGACACACCCATGACCACCACGGGCCCTTGTGGCCGTTTGGGCAGCGCGGCTTTCGCGGTCGGTTTTGGGGCAGGCGCGGGTTTGGCGAGCGGCGTCGCCTCCGGGGTCGCCGGGTCCTCGGCTTCCACCTCGTCGGCGGGCTTGTCGTCCCGCAGGCCCTTGAAGGAAGCTTGACGCACCATCCCGTCGTCCGTCCAACCGGCATATTGGATTTCGGCGACGAGGTCGGGATGCAGCCAATGGACGCCCTTGGCTTTCCGGGGAGCGTTCGCGCCCGTGAACGGGCTTTTGCCGGACCCGAGCGCTTCGAGCCGAGGCATCAGGCCCTTCACCACCGCCTCCCCGAACCCCGTGCCGACGCGCCCAATGTAGATGAAGTGATCGCCCCGGTGAACGCCGGCCAGGAGCGAGCGGAACTTGCCGTCCGTGTCGGCCCACCCCCCGACCACCACCTCATGGCCGCCCCGGCACTTGGCCTTGGTCCAACTT
>CALMOK010000322.1:3142-6471 GCA_937871825.1 uncultured Alphaproteobacteria bacterium | reverse complement strand
CGTGTTGAGAACGGCGGACGAGGGCAACCTTCCTGCCGACCTGACGCTTTCAAACTCGGTCGCCTTTAACACACGGCAACCTCAAGAGGAGTTCGGCATGCCCCAGTTCGATTCAACCATCAAGCACATCAAGGACGGCGTTAAGGGCTTCACGGTGCAGGCCGCCGTCAAGAACATCGAAGGCTGGGAAGCAACCCTTGAAAAGGTGGAGCTGCCGGCGGCGAAGGCCATCGTGAAGGATTTGGAGAACCTCAAGAAGCATCTCCAATCCGGCAAGATCAACGGCGAACAGATCAAGAAGCTCGTTCTGAAGCTCGGCAAAGAGACGGTGGCGATCGCCGGCAAGTCGGAAGGCAAGAACGCGGAGAAGATCAAGGCTTTGGGCGAAGCCCTCAGCCAGGCCGCCGAGTCGGGCGAAGCCGCGTAAGATCCGATAACGTCAGGACGCCCGTCGCTCATCGAGCGGCGGGCTTTTTTGTGTCGGCTCGCCATGCGATGCACGATTTTAAAGCCTGTGCATCACCCATCGCAACAGGCCGGCGACCGCTCCAACGCTGGCCACTCCGGCGAGCCAAAGACCAAGAAACCAAGCAAGATGTCGGCCGTGGCGGACCACGTCGCGTCGATCAATGATAATGCGCACCGGCTTTCACCTTTCCACGAAAAACCCAGTAGCTGAACCCCGAGTACAGCAGGATCAACGGTATCAGCACGGAAGCGCCGACCAGGATGAAGATCTGGCTGGCGCGCGGCGCGGCGGCCTGCCAGATCGTGATGTCCGGCGGCACCATGAGGGGATAGAAGCTGATCCCCAGGCCGGCAAAGCAGAGAACGAAGATAGCGAGGGCGCAAAGGAACGGCGTGAGGTGATGACCCCGCGTGATCCCGCGCCAGAATGCGACGGCGATCGACGTCACCAGGATCGGGATCGGGCTGGTGAACAGGATGCCAGGCCAGCCAAACCATCGTCGCATGAAGGTCTCGTTGAGGAACGGCGTCCACAAGCTGACGACGACGAGGAGGCCCAGCGTGGCCAGCCCCAAAACCATGGCCTGTCTGCGAGCGCGATCCTGCAGCGAGGTTTCGGTGCGCCAAACGAGCCAGCAGGCCCCAAGCCAAGCATAGCCCGTCACCACCGCGACCCCGCAAAGAATGGTGAAGGGGGTCAACCAGTCGAACCACCCACCGGCATATTGGCGGTTGACCACCGTTATGCCCTGCAGGAGACCACCCAGCGTCAATCCTTGGCAAAGGGCCGCCAGGGTCGATCCGCCGAAAAACGAGAAGTCCCACAGCTTGCGGGCGCGTTCGGTTTCGGCCCGGAAGCGGAGTTCGAAAGCCACTCCCCGAAAGATCAGCCCGAACAGCATCCCGAAGATGGTCGGATACAAGGCCGGCATGATGACCGCGTAGGCGAGCGGAAAGGCGCCGAGCAATCCGCCGCCGCCCAGAACCAGCCAAGTCTCGTTTCCATCCCACATGGGAGCGATGGAGTTGACCATCGTGTCCCGGTCCTCGGGTCCGCGCTCGGCGGCGAACAGGATGCCGACGCCGAGGTCGAACCCGTCGAGGATCACGTAGGCCAGAACCGCAAAGGCGATCAGGCCGGCCCAGACCGTCGCAACCGTTTCGGCGCTCATCACGGTCACTCCGCCGGCAGCGGCGAAACTTCGCCGCTGTTGGTCGGCACGTCGCCTGGAAGACCGGGATGGATACCGGCCGTTCGGGTCGGCTGGTCCTCGTTGATCCCGGTTTCTCCCGGGACGGGCGGCTTGGCCATCAGGCGCAGGATGACGAGAACGCCGGCGCCGAACACGACGAAATAGACGACCGCGAACACCGCGAACGAGGTCGCGACGCCAGGCAGCGCGATGGGCGAGATGCTGTCCGCCGTGCGAAGCACGCCATAGACCGTGTAGGGCTGACGACCGACCTCCGTTGTCATCCAGCCGCACAGCAGCGCGACCAGCGGGGCCGGTGCCATGATCAGCGCGGCCCGGTGAAGCCATCTGTTCTCATGGAGCGTGCCGCGCCAACGGGTGAACAGGCTAAACACACCCAGGCCGAACATCAGGAAGCCAAGGCCGACCATGATGCGGAACGTCCAGAACACGAGCGGCGCGTAGGGCCTGTCCTCGGGCGGCACCTCTTTCAGGCCGGGCACGCGCCCGTTCCAACTGTGGGTCAGGATCAGCGAGGAGGCGTGCGGGATCTCGATCTTGTAGTCGGTGCGTTCCCCGCTCATGTTGGGCAGGCCGAACAGGATCAACGGCGCCCCGTCGGCACCGGACGGCTCCCAACTGCCCTCCATGGCGGCGACTTTCATGGGCTGGTGCTCCAGCGTGTTCAAGCCATGCAGGTCGCCCATGCCGATCTGGATCGGGGCCACGATGGCCGCCATCCACATCGCCATGGAGAACATGGTGCGAACGGCCGGCGTCGCGTGGCCGCGCAGGAGGTGCCACGCTGCGACCCCGCTCACGATGAAGGCCACAACGAGGTAGGAGGCGAGCACCATGTGGGGCACCCGGACGAACACCGACGGGTTGAAGATGACCTGCCAATAGTCGGTCGGAAACATGCGGCCATCGGGGCCGATGCCGAAGCCGGCCGGGGTCTGCATCCAGCTGTTCACCGACAGGATCCAGAAGGCCGACAGCAAGGTGCCACCCGCCACCATGCAGGTTGCGAAGAAATGCAGCCCGCGGCCGACGCGCTCCATGCCGAACAGCATGACACCCAGGAACCCGGCTTCCAGGAAAAAGGCGGTCAGGACCTCGTAGGCCATGACGGGACCGATGACCGGGCCCGCCTTGTCGGCGTATTGCGACCAGTTGGTCCCGAACTGGTAGGACATCACGAGGCCGGACACGACGCCCATGGCAAAGGCGATGGAAAAGATCTTGATCCAGTACCGGAAGAGGTCGAGGTAGACCTGCCGCCCCGTTCGCAGCCACAGCCCTTCCAGCACCATGAGGTAGCTGGCGAGCCCGATGGAGAAGGCCGGGAAGATGATGTGAAAGGCGACCGTGAACCCGAACTGGGCGCGGGCCAGATGGAAAGCGTCGAACATGGTCAGTCCTCCACCGCCGACGCGCGTTTCTTGCCTTCGACGAAGCCCACGACCTTGCTCTTGAAGGTAAGGAGCTTCGACACTCCGGCGCCGAGCGCCAGCAGCTGGGCGAGGCTTTCATTGTCGAGCTTCTGGACGTCGTCCGACCAGCCGACCAGAAGCTCGATCAGTTCGTGCATCTGGCGCATCCGCTCCTGGGCGTGCCGCTCGCCGGGGCTCGCCGGAACATCCATCAGCATGTCGCGAAGCATCGACA
>CALMOK010000322.1:2863-3132 GCA_937871825.1 uncultured Alphaproteobacteria bacterium | reverse complement strand
AGGTCGGGTCGATCTCCCGCTTGCGGCGCTCCTCGGCAAGCGTGCGGACGATCTGCCAAAGGTCGTCGGGCGCCTGGAAATAGTCTCGCCGGTCACCCGGAAGGTGGCGTTTGCGGACCAGCCGCCACGCTTCGAGTTCCTTGAGGCCCATGCTGACATTGGACCGCGAGACGCCGAGCGCATCCGTGATCTCTTCGGCGTTCAAAGGGCGGTCGGACAGGAACAAGAGGGCGTAGATCTGGCCCACGGTTCGATTGATGCCCCAGCGC
>CALMOK010000322.1:0-2853 GCA_937871825.1 uncultured Alphaproteobacteria bacterium | reverse complement strand
GCGCCCACCCATCTCACCGAAATGCAGGACAAATTTCTCAGTCAGTGAAGGAAGTTTCATCACGCTTCTGTTTTTTCAGTAATTTCTGAAACAACAGATAAGATTTTGGCTTTCCCGATCAACCGCCATGGGGGGAGCCACGATGTCTCAGGCTTACGAGAATAGCCGGATTTGGCTGGGATTGACTCGACAGGCGCCGGCATCCGCCGGAACGCGGGCTGCGACCATCAAGAATAACCAGATGATTTGAAGAAGTCGTCGACCATGGCGGTGTGCAGGGGAAAAGCCGTTTCGACCGGAGCGTGGATCACGACAACCTCGGCGATCTCCTGATCGTGCGAGAACGCGCCCTTCACCTCGGTTGGCGGCGCTTGGCAGAAGATCAGGTTCTGCTTGCGGTCGGGCGTCGTTTCCACGGCAAGGAGGTGGAGCGCCTCGGCAGAAATCACCACGCCTGTTTCCTCGAGCACCTCGCGAGCGCCGGCTTCCCGCCATGTCTGACCAAGCATCTGATAGCCACCCGGCAGGGCGAGCTGTCCGTGCCCCTCGCCCGGCAGCGCGCGGCGGACCATCAGGAGCCCGCCACGAACGGGAACCCGGACCACCACGACTGTTGGCGTGTTCTCGTAACCCTTCGCCATGACGACCTCCAGACTGCCTTCATTCTACCATCTGTCGCACACCGCCGATTTCGAGCAGTTTGCGGTCACTCGCACTCATAGCCTGAGTTGGTCAGGTTGTTGCGGCATTCACTCGGGCCGGAGGGGTCAAGCAGCGTGCCGATGGTGTTCCACAGTCTTTCTTTGGTCCTGACGCCCGTCTTTCGGAGCAGCGCCTTTAACGGAGCCGGTTTGAGGCTACGACAGGCACAATCTGTTGAAGAAGCTGGAGGAGACCTGATCAAGGGGGTTCAGGTCAGTGCTGCAGTGCGCCAAGCAAAGGACGTCGGCGCCAGCGGCCGTGAACGTTGTGTGAACACCGCTGGTAGGTTATCCATCATGGCGATATTGTTCTTGCGGAACTTACGGACGAGCATTCGCTCGATAATGGCGCGGAACGCGAGACCATCCTTAGCGTAGTCAATCAGAAACGAGCAACAGCGCCAACAGTCTGGAAGCCAACAGCAAACATGCTAGTCCTCTGATGATTCCCGGGTTGCGGCTTTTATTCTGGTCGACTTTATTGAGGGACCGCCGCTACCCGGCCTATCGCGTGGCCAAGTCTTATTTTCGAAATTGTGTTTGGTCGCGGGGACCCGTAGTCAACTTGACTTGCTACTCAACGGGGATCTGACTTCCAGTACGCCCTTGGGCCGAAGGGAATAACAACCAACTCAGGCGGAAACCGATCAAGTGACACTTATTTGACGTAAATTAGCTGGATAACCTGGATTTCCAGCCAATCCGGTCACGACGCTTCTTTCCCGTATGTGCTGGGCGGCAGCTGGATCTAACAAGGACGGCGGAGCATGTCGGTGGTCCACCTTTCAACGACTGAGAGATCCGTTTCTGATGCTGCCCGCGACGACCTCGTCCTAATCGGACAAACGCCAACCTACGGGTCGATCCGCTGAACGGCATCAACTCGCGGAGACGGTGTAGCTGCACCGGGCTGACGTCGCTCAGTTCCAACGCCACAAGCGTCGCGACACTCATCATACTCTCGACCAGCCAAGCCGGATCGCACAGGTCGAAGTATTTGGCGACTGCTTGGCCTTTAGCCTCTTGCGCCGGGAAGCCGGTCGGTGGGACGGCAAGGGCGTCGAGCAGCGCATGGCGGAGCTCGATTGTAGTGCCCGCCACCGCCTGCTCATTCCCTAGGACCATCAGTGCTTGACGATCACGGGCGATCTTGTCGAGCCAGCGAAGTGCCCGGCGCAGGCTCAAAGTCCGGCTCTGCTCCTTATAGGTCCGGATCTCCTGACCGCTGATGTCAATCACCTGGATGGGATTCGCTGCTTCGTTGTTCGTGGGTGTTCCTCCACTTGGGGGGCTCGGTTCGGCCCTGGCGTTAACGTGTTTGTTGCTCGTTCGCGTCAGTTCGGCCTGACGTTGTCGGCCGGGTAAGCCCACCGTCGTACCTCGGCACCGATCGCGCCCACGATCAGCGCAACGTGGAGTTCGTGCCGGCAAAGCTGTGCGTTGGGTCCGACCCAGGCATCCATGCAGGCCTGCAGGTATCGTTCTTGAAATACGCCTCCTGGGCCGTAAGGGCCGGGGTTGCCCCGAGCCGGATCGCGCGGGCGAGCCAGGCTTTCTCGGCGCCGACCGCCAGGGTCTTCTGCGCGAGCGTGAGGTCCAGGATGTCGTGGTGGAGCGAAAGGGTGTTCAAACCGTCGATCTGTTCGGCGACGGAGGGCCTCGTCGCGGCTCGGCGATAGCTGGCGATTTGTTCAGAGGTAAGTTGATTTCTCTTCACTGGGGTGCCTCCTTCTCGTTGACGCCCGACGTGCGTTCGTTCCGTCCCGCTCCCTACCGCGCCGAAAGTCCTTCCTCGGTTTGTGTTGCCCTTAGAAGACCTGTGCGCGGGTTTTTGGGGCGTGTGACCTGATTCACTTCTCCCTCGTCCCGGGGTGGGTCTTGAGGCGTGTCATGGAGCGACGATCGATCGGGCAAGAGGCTTTGGCGCTGTGCGGCGGGGATCGTCCGGATCGTAGCTCGACGCTGGACCAGCTTGCCCGGCTGATTGATTAGGCTCCGATTGAGAAGGACCTGAAGGCTGTTCCGCTGTCCCTGAAGGTGAGCCGGCCCAGCCACCGCTGGCCTTGTTCGAGATTCTTCTGATTGCGGTCTGGCACAACCTGTCCGACGTGAAGCTGGCGGAGGCGCTCGACGACCGGGCCTCGTTCCGGCA
>CALMOK010000321.1 GCA_937871825.1 uncultured Alphaproteobacteria bacterium | reverse complement strand
CCGTACTTCGGCGGCGCGCAGGTCCTCGGCCGGCTCCTCGCCGGCCGAACGGTTGATGACGAGGCTCCGCGAAGGCCCCGGCACCCGATCTTCCGCAAAGGCGATACGGTGCAGGATGCGGGCCGGCAGGCTTTGCCCGTTGGACCGCTTGAGATCGACGTCGACCTGCTCGGTCCGCACGTCGCCAGCCCCGCCGGTCACCATGGTGAGCATGGAAGCGCCATCGCCCGCCACGATGTCGGACACGTTGAGGCCGCCCGACCCCACCTGGGCGAGGTCGTAATCGAGCCAGGTGGCCAGCGTGGCGTTCATGTAGGAGATGCGGCCGTCCGGCTCGGACGAGAAGAAGCCGGCGGGCGCGTGATCGAGGTAATCGATCGCGTGCTGCAATTCCTGGAACACGTTCTCGTGCCGTTCACGCTCGCGCGTCACGTCGGCGACGGTCCAAAGCGTTCCGCGCTTGTTGCCCGGCCGGGGGATCGGGCGCACCCGCACCCGGTACCAGCCGACCGCTCCCTCCCCGGTGAGGGCGGGCGACAGGCGCATTTCCTCCGTGAGGCGCTTGCCATCGCGCGCAGCCTGCGCCAACCGGTAAACCGCCTCCGACACTTCCGGCGAACCAAGGAACAGCCGCGCCACGCTTCGAAGGTCAGCCAACTCACTGGCGCCCGACAGCGACAGGTAAGCCTCGTTGGCGTAGATGATACGGCTTTCACCCTCGGTGACCAGCAACCCTTCGGTGTTGGTGTCGGCGATCAGCTTGGTGACGTCGTTGCGGGTGGCCTGGCCGGACAATTGCAGGAAGCCAACAGCGAAGAAGAAGAGTGAGACCAGCCCCACGAGGGCCAGAAGCGACAAGAAGCCAAGCGTTAAACGCCCCGCCTGCTCCTGCGGCAGCAACGAATAGGAGGCGGCGGCACCCACCAGAAAAAAGGCGAGCAGCACGATCAGGATCGGGTTTCCGGTGCGTTCGGTCCGGTCAACGGCGGCGGCCGGGGCGTCAGTCATGGGTTAAACCGGATCGAAGCAGGCTCGGCAAGGTCGCGAGCACGTTAACCATTGATTAACCTTATTGGAGCGCCCAAACCGCCATGTGGTAATATTCACCACTTGTCGCGTTTGGTGTCGAGGGGCAGACGATCCGATGCAGTCTTTTGGCGCATTTTTCAATGACAACAGGTGGGCCGAAGCCGCCGCCATCATCGTCGGACTTGTTCTTCTCAGCGTCATCCTGACATTTCTTTACCAGCGGGTGTTCGGGCGTCGGCTCCGCATGGGCAGCGGGGGGCGCCCGCGCCAACCCCGGCTCGGCGTGGTAGACGCCTTCGACCTCGACCGGCAGCGGCAACTGGTGTTGGTGCGGCGCGACAACGTTGAACACCTGATCATGATCGGCGGGCCCAACGACATCGTGATCGAGGCCGCCATCGTCCGCTCGCAGCCCGGATTGCCCCTTGTGGCGGCGCGGGACGGAAACGGGCCGTCGATCCCAGCACCCCTTTCCCTGGCCGCCGGGCAGGCACCATCCGTGGCCGCGGTGCAACCAGGTGCGCCGACCATCCAGTCCCTCGCTCCGACCACCCCGTCGGGTGGGCCGGCTTTGATGACGGAGGCTCCCGCGCTCCCGGCAGCGTCGAAGACGGATCCGTCACCCGTTGCACCTTCCGAGCCGACCGTCGTTCAAAGCCGCGAGGAAGCGCTGCGAACCGCTACCGTCGAGCCGGTTCCACCGCCGCCACCGGCCGAGGCGGATATGCCGCGCGAGGTGGCCCTACCGGCCCCGCCGCCGCCGCGCCCGGCTCCGCCGCCGATCCGCACGCCGACACCCTACACGCCCCGAACCCCGACCCCGCCTGCCGCAGGCACGGCGCAGGGTTCGGCCGCCCCCATCCGCACGCCATTGTCGTCCTTCCGGACCCCGCCGGCGGGCTCGGCCCTTCCGCCCCGGCCGGCCCCGACCCTTTCGCGCCCGACACCGCTCTCGCCGTTGTCGCGCGGCACATCGGCGGCGTCGCTCCGCCGCGAGCCGCAACCCTCGTCAACCCCGACACCGCCGGCGGGGACGGCCGACGCGCCGGCTGAACCACGTTTCACCCCGATTCCCGCCCCCGACGTGCCGGCGGCGGCTGTTGACGCTGGATCAGGGCCGGGCATGCCTGTCACCCGCGACGGCAACGGCACGCGGCCACCCGTCCCGCCGACGCCCGACAGATCAGGGCCGGTGCCGAGCGGAAAGGACCCGGCAAGCCCCGTGCCTAGCCTGCCGACCACACTCGACACCCTGGAGTCGCTCGAGGAAGAGATGGCCAAGCTGCTGGGACGCCCCAGCCCTTCCCGGACCGAGCCCAAGGAATGAACACGACGCGGTGTGAGAGGCGTGCCGGCCCTTGTCGCCAGTCGTCAGTGACGGCGGCGGGCTGGCCCTAAAACGCGATCAAAGCGCCTTCCGAACGTCATGGTCGACGGTGGCCGGGAAGCCAGGCGGGCGTCGACCTTGATGCGATCCCGGCGTTCAATCGTCGCGGTAGATGCGTTCCCGGCGTTCGTGCCGCTCCTGCGCTTCAACCGACAAGGTCGCGATCGGGCGCGCATCGAGCCGCTTCAGCGCGATCGTTTCGCCGGTTTCCTCGCAGTAACCGTAGCTGCCATCGTCGATGCGGCCGAGGGCGGCATCGATCTTCGCGATGAGCTTGCGTTGCCGGTCGCGCGCCCGGAGTTCGATGGCCCGGTCGGTTTCGGAGGAGGCCCGGTCGGCGAAGTCGGGATGATTCTCGTTCTCGTTCTGGAGGGCCGTCAGGGTTTCCCGGCTTTCACGCAGAAGGTCCTCGCGCCAGGCAAGGAGCTTGCGGCGAAAGTAATCCCGCTGACGCTCATTCATGAACGCCTCATCTTCCGACGGCCGGTATCCTTGCTCGATGGTCGCAGCGCTCATCATGGCGGCGGGCTCCCCCGTTTTTGGTTGGAGGCCTTATAGCCGCGGTTTGGCTTCTTCACAATCTCGCCCGGACCGTGATCTGGTGACGCGGCGAGTCGCGAGAACCAGCCCACATGGCGGCGGCGAGGTGGATGATCGATCATGAAGCACGTCATGCTGTTGCGGCACGCCAAGGCCGAACCCTCCATGGGGAACAAGGATCACCAAAGATCGCTTGACGAAGCCGGTGTGGCGGAAGCCGGGGCCACGGCCGATTGGATGTTGGCCGGCGGCTGGCGACCCGACCTCGTCCTGGTGTCCGACGCGGCACGGACACGCCAGACGGCGGACCGGGTCGCTGTCGTCTTCGACCCTGTCCCGGCGGTCGTGCTCCAGCCCTCGCTTTATGACGCGCCTTCGTCCGCCATCCTGGCGCTCATCCAGGCCGCGCCCGACGAGGCGGAGCGCCTCCTTATCGTCGGACACAACCCCGGCATTGGCGAGGCGGCGCGGCAGGTGGCCCGCCATGGCGCGACGGCCGATCTCGCCCGGCTGGCGGCTGATTTCCCAACGGCCGCCGTCGCGGTGATCGGCGTTCGGGAAGCCTGTTGGCGCGATGTCGGAGCGGGCGGGACGCTGATCGCGTGCCACGGGTTTGAGGCTCCCTGAACGAAGGATGCCGGTCGGCGCGGGCCAATCGTGTCTGTTCAAGGCATGGGCCGGGGATTAGATGGAGGTCGGCTTCACGCGGGAACCCCCCTTTTGGCGTCCTTTTCCTCCCTGTTCGACGACGCGCAGATCGCGGCCAGGAGCGTCGTCGACTACGTGTCGGGCACGGGGTTGCGGCTCGGCGTCACGGGGTTGTCGCGCGCCGGGAAGACGGTCTTCATCACCGCCCTCGTCCACAACCTGACGCGGCACGGCCGGTTGCCGGTGTTCCAGGTTTCGGCGGAAGGCCGCTTGTCGAGCGCCACCCTGAAGCCCCAGCCCGACGATGCCGTGCCGCGGTTCGCCTATGAGGATCACCTCGCCGCCTTGACGGTCGACCGGAACTGGCCGGACTCGACGCGGCGCATCAGCGAGTTGCGGCTGACGCTCGCGTTCGAGCGGCGCGGCTCCTGGCGGTCGGGGCCGGCGACCTTCACGATCGACATCGTGGATTATCCCGGGGAATGGCTGCTCGACCTGCCGTTGCTCAACAAGTCCTACGCCCAATGGTCGCGCGAAACCCTCGACGCCAGCGCGGTGGCGGCGCGGGCGCCCCTTGCGGCGGACTGGCGCGGGCATCTGGCGACGCTGAACCCCTTGGCGGCCGGATCGGAGGAAGCCGCGCGCAAGAGCGCCGAGCTTTTCACCGCCTACCTGCGAGCCTGCCGGACGGACCTTTACAGCCTATCCACCCTGCCCCCCGGACGCTTCCTCATGCCGGGCGACCTCGAAGGCTCGCCCGCCTTGACCTTTGCTCCCTTTCCCGTCGACGGGGCGAGCGTGCCCGCCCACTCGCTCGCCGCCATGATGGAGCGTCGCTACGAGGCTTACAAGAGTCATGTGGTGGGCCCGTTCTTCCGCAACCATTTCGCGCGCCTCGATCGGCAGATCGTTCTCGTGGACGCTTTGTCGGCCTTGAACTCGGGGCCGGCCGCCGTGCGCGACCTCGAACTCGCACTGTCGGACCTGCTGCTCGCCTTCAGGGCGGGCCGTACGTCGCGCTGGGCGACCCTGTTCCGCCCCCGGATCGATCGCATCCTGTTCGCCGCCACCAAGGCCGACCACCTCCACCACACCAGCCACGACCGGCTCGAGGCGATCCTGCGGGCGTTGACGGCCCGCGCCATCGCCCGCGCGGAAGGCGTCGGCGCGAGGGTCGACGTGATCGCCATGGCGGCCGTGCGGGCGACGCGCGAGGCCGCCGTGACGCAGGGGCGCGACACGCTGGACGCCATCGTGGGAACGCCCATGGCGGGTGAACGGATCGATGGCGAGGTGTTCGACGGCCTGGCGGAGGCCGCCGTGTTCCCCGGCGAACTGCCGCTCGATCCCAGGCTGGCGTTTCGGGGCGACGCGCTGGCGATGAGCGACGCGGACGCCGCCTATCGCTTCGTCAAATTCAGGCCGCCGCCCGCCGGGCATGGTCCGGACGGCTCGGCCTCGCCCTTGCCGCACATCCGGCTCGACCGCGCCTTGCAATTCCTGTTCGGGGATCGGCTCGCATGACCAATCCGCCCATCGAGGGACAGCGCCGGCCGCGCGCCTTCCGACTCGCGCCCGAACGGCCGGTCGACGACTTGGCGCAGCCTCTCCCGGAGCGGTCCGCCGTCCCTCCGGATGAGGGGGCCGCCGCGGGATCGCAACGGGACGCGCCCCGCGCTGCGCCGGTCGCCATCAAGGAGCAACCCGACGCTTTTGCCCGCGAAGCCGCCCTGATGGTTGCCCAACCCGCCAACGAGGTGGCGATCGAGGTCGCGCAGCGTCGCGGCATGATGGCTCGCTTTTTTGGATGGAGCGGGCTGTTCTGGGCGGCCACGGCAAGCCTCGTGTCGCTCGGCATCGGACTCTGGGTCGACCGGCTCGTCGCCGACCTGTTCGCCCGCCTTCCCG
>CALMOK010000320.1 GCA_937871825.1 uncultured Alphaproteobacteria bacterium | reverse complement strand
GAGTTGTTCCATCGTGTAATCGGGCGACTGGATGATCCCCGATGACAGGAACAGGCCTTCGATGAGGTTGCGCTTGTAGAAGTCCAGCGTGATCTTGACGACCTCTTCCGGCGTGAAACGTGCCCGGCGGACGTTGCTGGTGGCTCGGTTGACGCAATAAAGACAGTCGTAGATGCAGTGGTTGGTCAGCAGGAGCTTCAACAACGAGATACAACGGCCGTCAGGCGCGTAGCTGTGGCAGATGCCGGCACCCGTGATGGAACCAAGCCCCTTGTTGGCCGCTGTAGATTTCCGCGACTCCGACCCGCTCGACGCGCAGGAGGCGTCGTATTTGGCCGCGTCGGCCAGGATGCCCAGTTTCTCGTTGAGATCGATCCGGCCCATTCACCCGTCCTGTTCAGTCTATGTTCTAGGGTGAGGATATACCGCCGACAAGGCGTACCTATGGGAGCCTGTGGAGAACGAACGCGCGACGCGGGGGTTCATCCTCCCGCCCTGCGGCGTTCTGGCCCGGGGGTGATTTCGATCGCTCGCCCGGCTCCGATCCCGCTCCAGGCCCCGAGCAGGCTGATAGCGACGAACAGGCCGGCCACCGCCGCGTAGGAGCCGGTCGCGCCGCGCAGCACGCCAACCAGGAGGGGAGCCAGGGAAGCCAGGGTGTAGCCCACGCTTTGCGCCATGCCGGACAACCGCGCCGTAACGAAGGCGTCGGGCGAGCGGAGCACGATGGCGGTCATCGCGAGGGCGATCAGCCCGCCCTGCCCGAAACCCTGCAGGATCGCCCAAAGCCAGATGCCGCTGAGTGGCGCGAACATGCAGGCGAGCAGACCCCCACAAGCCAGGGCGAAGAAGGCGGCGTTGACGACCCGCTGGTCGGGTCGACGCATCGCGACCGTGGGGGCGAGGAGGCAGGCCGCGCATTGCACCAGCACCGACACCGACACGACGAGCCCGGCCGATGCTCCGCTCATGCCCCTTTCGCGCAGGATCGGGGCGAGATAACCGAAGATGCAATAGGCCAGGGCCGATTGCAGCCCCATGAAGAAAGTGACCTGCCAGGCGAGCTTGTTGCGCCAAAGCCCTGGCCCCTGCGCCCTCGTCCCGGGCCGAACCTTGACGGCGTGGAGGGCCTGTGGCGCCCAGAGCACGAAAACCAGGACAACCGGCACCGCCCAGCTCGCGAGCGCCAGCGCCCAATCGCCCTTGAGGCTTTGCGCGATCGGAACCGTGAAACCCGCCGCCGCCGCCGCGCCGGCGCTCAGCGCCATGGTGAACAAGCCCGTCATGGGAGCGATCCGGTCTGGGAAATCCCGCTTCACCAGTCCGGGCAGCAGCACGTTGACAACGGCGATACTGGCGCCCGCCAGGGTGGCGCCGGCCAGCAGAAAGGGGATCGAGCCCAGGCCCCGAAGTGCCGTTCCGAGGCCGAGTACGGCCAGAAGAACCAGGATGGTCCGCTCGTCACCGAAGCGGCGGGCGAGCCGCGGCGCGAAAGGCGCGAAGACCCCGAGGCAAAGCACCGGCAGGGTCGTCATCAGGCTGGCGGCCCCCGGCTCCAGCCCCGTTGACCGTTCGATCTCGGGCAGCAAGGCGGCAAGGCTGGAAAACACCGGCCGGAGGTTTAGCGCGATCAGCACGAGACTGGTGCCGAGGAGGACGCGCGAGCCATTTCGTGCCGGCGGAACAATCGGTCGGTCGGGGGAAGGGTGTGCCGCTTCGGCCTCGACGAGGGGCAGCCCGGGAAACAGGGCTCCCGCATTGTCGGCCGGCTCGCCGGGATGGTCATCCATCATGTCATGCTCGATCGGTAAGGGAAGCGCGGTCGGCGATGGGCGGCCACACGATCACGCGGGCGCTCGCGGCGGACCACGCGTGCTGCTATAATGGCAATCATGCGGTTCACACCCACATTCCTTGAAGAAGTGCGCGCCAGGCTGCCGGTGTCCGATGTCGTCGGGCGACGGATCAAGCTCAAGAAGGCGGGGCGGGAATGGCGCGGGCTATCTCCGTTCAATGCCGAAAAGACGCCATCCTTCTTCGTGAACGACCAGAAGATGGCCTGGTTCGATTTCTCCTCCGGCCGCAATGGCAACATCTTCGATTTCCTGATGGCGACCGAGGGCTTGAGTTTCCCCGAGGCCGTCGAGCGGCTCGCCGCCGAGGCCGGGCTCGACCTTCCCAAGCGCGATGCCGACGATGCCGTGCGGGACGAGAAACGCGCCGGGCTGATCGAGGCCTGCGAATGGACGGCGCAATATTTCGAGGCCGCCTTGCAGGGCCGCGAGGGCGCCCGCGCGCGATCCTACCTCGTCGAACGCGGGCTCGGCCCCGCCGTTCAGGCCGAATTCCGGCTTGGCTACGCGTTGCGGGACAGGTTCGCGCTGCGCGACCACCTCGCGGGGCGCGGGGTCGGGGCCGACGTGATGGTCGAGGCCGGGCTGCTGGTGCATGGGGAAGGCATCGCGGTGCCCTACGACCGGTTCCGCGACCGGGTGATGTTCCCGATCGACGACCGCAACGGCGGGGTGATCGCCTTCGGCGGCCGGGCCCTCGACAAGGACGTGCCGGCCAAATACCTGAACTCGCCGGAAACGCCGCTCTTCCACAAGGGCGGACTTCTCTACAACCACCATCGCGCCCGCAAGGCCGCCTCCGACCGGGGAACCGTCGTGGTGGTGGAAGGTTATGTCGACGCGATCGCGATGGCGGGCGCCGGCCATCCCAACGTGGTGGCCCCCCTCGGCACGGCGTTGACGCCCGACCAGATGGACCTCCTGTGGCGCATGGCGCCCGAGCCGATCCTGTGTTTCGACGGCGACGGCGCGGGGCGGCGGGCCGCCTTCAAGGCGGTCGACACGGGCTTGCCGCTTATCGCGCCGGGCCGGAGCTTGCGCTTCGCCTTCCTGCCCGACGGGCAGGACCCCGACGACCTTGCCCGGTCCGGCGGGCCGTCCGCCGTCGACGCGGTGCTGGACGCCGCGCGCCCGCTGGTCGACGTGCTGTGGATGCGCGAAACCGAACAGGTGGTGCTCGACACGCCCGAGCGTCGCGCGGGTCTCGAACGTCGCATGGCCGACCTCGTTCGGGAGATCAAGGACGAAACGCTGCGACGACATTATGGGATCGAGCTGCAAGGCCGGTTGCGCACCCAGATCGAAGGGCAGCGGCCCGGCGGTGGCGGCGGCGGCGGCGCCCACCGCCCCGGCGCCCCGCCTTGGCGGCCC
>CALMOK010000319.1:3813-10641 GCA_937871825.1 uncultured Alphaproteobacteria bacterium | reverse complement strand
GCCTCCACCACCATGCGGGCGATGCGGGGCGGGGCGGCCAGCGCCGCGACGGCGCGGCCCGCGGCCGTGATGCTTCCGTCCGCCTCGACCGCGCCGAGTTCCACGAGCAGCGATCTGGCTTCGCGCAGCGCCGGGGCGGGCGGCGGATCGAGCCATGTGAGGGTCATCGGGTTTCGCGCGCCCCACAGTGCCAGGTCGAGCACCAGGCCGGACAAATCGGCGTTGCGGATTTCGGGCGTGGCAAAGGCCGGCAAGGCGCCCGTGGCGGCTTCCTCCCACAGCCGGTAGCAGACGCCCGGCCCGGTTCGCCCGGCGCGGCCGCGCCGCTGGTCGGCCCCCGCGCGCGACACCCGCACGGTTTCGAGCCGGGTCAGTCCCATGTCGGGCTCGAAGCGCGGCACCCGCGCGAGGCCGCCGTCGACCACCACGCGGATGCCCTCGATGGTGAGCGAGGTTTCGGCGACGGCGGTGGCCAGCACCACCTTGCGCCGGCCCGGCGGGGCGGGCTCCAGCGCCTGGTCCTGCGCGGCGCGATCCATGGTGCCGAACAAGGGCGCGACGTCGACGGGCTCTCCGCCAAGCCGCTCCCCAAGCCGCTCGGAGACGCGCAGGATTTCGCCCTGGCCGGGCAGAAAGGCCAGCACCGAACCGGCCTCGGCGCGCAGCGCCTTCAGGATCGCCCCGGCCATCGCGTCCTCGAACCGCTCGTTCGGATCGCGGCCGAGGTGATGGGTGACGACCGGGTAGGCGCGCCCCTGGCTTTCGATCACCGGGGCATCCCCGAGCAGCCCGGCCACCCGCGCCCCGTCGAGGGTCGCCGACATCACGAGAACGCGAAGGTCGTCCCGCAACCCGCCCTGCGCGTCGAGCGCCAGCGCCAACCCGAGGTCGGCGTCGAGCGAGCGCTCGTGATATTCGTCGAAGATGACGCCCGCCACCCCGTCGAGGCTCGGGTCGTCCAGGATCATGCGGGTGAACACACCCTCGGTCACGACCTCGACGCGGGTCCGGCCCGAGACCACCGTGTCGAACCGCGCCCGCAACCCTACCGTTTCGCCGACGCGCTGGCCCAGCGTCCCCGCCATCCGCTCGGCCGCCGCCCGCGCGGCGAGCCGGCGGGGTTCCAGCAGGACGAGCTTGCCGCCCGCCGCCCAGGCCTCGCCCAGAAGCGCGAGCGGCACCCGCGTCGTCTTGCCGGCACCGGGCGGGGCGACCAGTACGGCATTGGGGCGAGCCGCCAGGGCGGATCGAAGTTCTGGCAGGACGGCTTCGATGGGGAGGATGTCGCCCGTCATCGAGTCATCGGGATCGCGGCCCGTCGTTCGGAGGCATCGCGGGGCGACCTCGAACTGGCGGCCGCCCACATACCCTCAGCGCGTGAACTTCTTGTACTTCATCCGGTGCGGGATGAGGCTGTCGACGCCGAGGCGGCGCTTCTTGTCTTCCTCGTAGTCGGCGAAGTTGCCCTCGAACCATTCCACATGGCTGTCGCCCTCGAAGGCGAGCATGTGGGTTGCGATGCGGTCGAGGAAGAAGCGATCATGGCTGATGATCACGGCGCAACCGGCGTAATCGGTCAACGCGTCTTCGAGCGCCCGCAGGGTTTCCACGTCGAGATCGTTGGTCGGCTCGTCGAGCAGCAGGAGGTTGGCGCCCGTCTTCAGCATCTTGGCAAGGTGCACGCGGTTGCGCTCGCCGCCCGACAATTGGCCGACCTTCTTCTGCTGGTCCGGCCCCTTGAAGTTGAACGATCCCGTGTAGGCGCGCGAATTGATCTCCCGCTTGCCGAGGTAGATCACTTCCTGGCCGTTGGAGATTTCTTCCCAAACGTTCTTCTTGCCGTCGAGGGCGTCGCGCGACTGGTCGACATAGCCGAGCTTGACGCTTTCGCCGACCTTGATGTCGCCCGTGTCGGGCTTTTCCTGGCCGGTGATCATCTTGAACAGCGTCGTCTTGCCGGCGCCGTTCGGGCCGATCACGCCGACGATGCCCCCCGGAGGCAGCTTGAAGGTGAGGTCGTCGATCAGCAGCTTGTCGCCGAAGGCCTTGGACAGGCCGGTGAACTCCACCACGTTGTTGCCGAGCCGTTCCGCCACCGGGATGACGATCTGGGTGACGGAAGGGATGCGGTCCGCCTGCTTGTTGACGAGGTCCTCGTAGCGCTGGATGCGGGCCTTTGACTTGGCTTGCCGGGCCTTGGGGGAAGCCCCCATCCACTCGGCTTCCTGCTCGATCTGACGCTGCCGGGACGCGTCCTCGCTCTTTTCCAGCGACAAGCGCCGGGCCTTCTGCTTGAGGTAGGAGGTGTAGTTGCCCTCGTGCGGGATGCCGCGGCCGCGGTCGAGCTCCAAAATCCAGCCCGTGACGTTGTCGAGGAAATAGCGATCGTGGGTCACGATCAGGATCGCGCCCTCGTAGTTGCGCAGGTGGCCTTCGAGCCAGTTGACGGTTTCGGCGTCGAGATGGTTGGTCGGCTCGTCCAGCAGCAAAAGGTCTGGCTTCTCGAGGAGCAGCTTGCACAGCGCGACCCGGCGGCGCTCGCCTCCCGACAGCTTGTCGACGGCCCAATCGTCCGGCGGGCAGCCGAGGGCGTCCATCGCCTGCTCGACCTGACTGTCGAGGTCCCACAGGTTCTGCGCCTCGATCTCGTCCTGCAGGCGGGTCATCTCGTCGGCCGTTTCGTCCGAGTAGTTCATCGCGAGGTCGTTGTAGCGGTCGAGGATGGCCTGCTTCTCGGCGACGCCGAGCATCACGTTGCCGCGCACGTCGAGGCTCTCGTCGAGGGGGGGCTCCTGCTGCAGGTAGCCGACCTTGGCGCCTTCGGCGACGAAGCCCTCGCCCTGATATTCGGTGTCGAGCCCGGCCATGATCTTGAGCAGGGTCGATTTGCCCGAGCCGTTGATGCCGAGAACCCCGATCTTGGCATCCGGGTAGAAGGACAGGTGGACGTTGTCCAAAACCTTCTTGCCGGTCGGGTAGGTCTTGGTCAGGCCCTGCATGTGGTAGATGTATTGTCTGGCCATAACGGTTTCGCTTCTGTTCGTTGTTCCGCCCGGGGCGCAGGCGTCCCGCACCATCGTGCGGCGCCATCCCGCATCGGCAGGGCCGGTCCACGGGAAAGGCGGCGACGGCGCGCCATCCCGTCCGATTTCGCTGCCGGGGGTGTACATCGTGGGGCCCGAGAGGTAGCAGGCGACGGAAAGCCGCACAAGCCGGCCCTTGAGGACCTGCGGGGCGACGGAGCGCTGGCCGATTGATCGCTCCATCAACCTTGGGCCGACGCGGCCACATCTTGGCCGCGTGGACCTGCCACGACGTCCGCCTTGGTCAGTTTTCGTTCGGATTAAGCGGGATCAATCCCTTCAGCCTCAGGGACGGTTTCTTGGCCTCGTCGCCCCGTTCCCCCATCCATCAAGGAGCCCGCGGTGAACCCAGGTGAAGCAGCGATCACGGCCCAAGATTCGCCCGTTTCCGCCGACCCGCATCTTTTTCCCTTGCCGGCGACGGGTGGCGAGCCTGCCGACCGGATCGTCGGCTCCCCCCTTTTCACCCCTGACGTCGACCGGGGCACGGACGAGCTCGGTCGAACCGGCCAAGCGGCCTTCCTGGCCGACCTCGCGGCCCACAAGCAAACCGGCACGCCCTTCTGCGTCGCATTCTACGGCGGCGCCGGCGCGGGCAAGAGCTTCTTCCTCAACGCCGTGATGAAGGCCCTTGCCAACACGTCCCGACCCGTCCCGGACGGGGCCTTGCTGGATCGTGTGCTCGCGGTTCGCATCGAAGCGGCGGCGGACGACCCCGGCGAGATGCTGGTGGCGGGGGTCGGGCAGGCCCTGGCCGGCGCCTATCCCAAGCTCGCCACCGAAACGCTGCACGCCGGAAGCGACCCCGTCAGGGCCGCCAAGGACAGCCAGGAAGCGCTGAACGAGGCACGCGGCCGCCTCAACGCGGAGCGGCAGGTTCTGGAAGACCTCGAGACCCGCCAGGCCAGGCTGTTCGATACCGCGCTTTTCGAGGCCGGGGGCTCGCGGATCGATGCTTATGCGCGCCGAAACCGCTCGCGCATCGAGCGCGGCCTGCGGGGCTTCGGGTTCAACAGCGCCGATCCCATCAACGCCTACAAGGACCTGGTGCGCGAAGCCGCCGAGGCGGGTGGCCCGGTGTCCAAGGGTGGGATCGCCCTGCGTGCCCTCTGGTCCTACCAGGGGCAGGCCCGCCTGCTCGTTATCGCGGTCATCCTGGCATTGGTGGCCTGGGGTGCCGCGCTGCTGCATGGCGACCAGGGCGGGTGGATCGGCTGGATGCGCGGTTTCGGCGACCGGGGGGTGCCCGTCGCCGATTGGGCGCAGGCCCACGCCGCCTGGCTTCAACCGATCCGCGCGGCGGCCCTGACCCTGGCGGCCTTGGCGCTGGTGTGGAACCTCGTTCGCGCCGCGCGGTTCCTGCAGCCGATCTTCAAGGGCGTTTCGCTTCTGGGTCACGACGTCGACACGCGTCGCCGCGACATCAACGGCCAACTCGCCCACCAGACGCGCCGCGTCGATGGTTTGACGGCCGAAGCCGACGCGCTGGCGGCCCAGACCGACGAGGCCGAGCGACGCGCCACGGTCCATCGCGCGGCCGGCTTGCGCGAAGGGTCGGTTCCTGGGCGGCACGAGCCTTTGGCCGCGCCACGCCGGGATCCCGCGCGAAGCTATTTCGACAGCCTGTGCGCCGCCCTGTCGCGCGATGGGGACGCGTCTCCTGACGCCGCCGTGCCGCGCCGCATCGTGGTGGCGATCGATGGGCTGGACCACCTCGACGCGAAGGCGGCGGCGCGATTCCTGCAAACGGCACGACGCCTGCTCGGCCCGGGCTTCGTGACGCTGGTGGCGGCCGATCGGGCCCATCTGGCGGACGGCTTCACCGAGACCGACCCGGCGATGGCGAGCGCCCACCTCGGCCGTTGCGTCGATCTTTGCTACAATGTCGGCCTGCCGCAGGCCTCGTCCCGCGACCGCTCGGCCTATGCGCTCCGCTTGATCGAGGGCGGGTCGCCGACCCATTCCAGCGAGGGCGCCGACAGGTCCCCTGCGCCCGACCTCGCACAGCCCTGGCAAGCCGACGAGATCCGCACCGTGACGGCCCTGGCGCCCTTCGCTGGCGACGGCCCGCGCGCGGTCAAGCGCTTCGTCAACGTTTACCGGATCGCCCGTGCCGATCCTGACCTCGCGGATGCCGCTCCTGCGGCCTTCACTGCGCTGGCGCTCGGATTAGCGCTCGATGGCCACGGCTTTTCCGTCGATCCAGCCGAATGGGCGCACGACCGTCCTGACGAAAACGCCGATGATGGTCGTGGTTTGTTTCGTCGGGTCCTCGCGACGGCCCGTGAGGCTTCGGGACATCCCGTCGATCTCGTTGAAGCAAGGCGGGGGCTGGGCGCGGCGCGGCGTTACGGCTTTCACGTCTGATGGTTCGCCGGCGCGATATTCGCGCCGGCACGACACTCTAATCGGTCGGGGCCGGGGGAAACCGGCCTGAACGGCCCGCTTCCCTGTGGCGCTCCGCCGATCAGTCGGTGCGGTTGGCCTGCCAACCCTGGTAGGCTGTGGCGTTGTCGCGCGTCACGAGCTTCGAGGGCAGCAGGGTGACCACCTCGGTGGGCTTCTTGTCGTTGAGCAGATCGACACCGATCTGCACGGCCTTGCGGGCCATGGCATAAGGGTCCTGGCTGGCGGAGGCCTGGACCATGGGTGTGTTCGGGTCCTTGAGGGCGGCCTCGATATCAGGCGCGCCATCGACCGACGTGATGATGATGTCGTTGCGGTTGAGCTGCTTGGCGGCGAGGTTGGAGCCGAGCGCCTGCGGGTCATTGATGGCGAAGATTGCGTCCACCTTGGCGAAGCGCGTCAGCAAGCTCTTCATGACCGTGAGCCCTGCGTCGCGCTGGCCCTTGCCGTCCTGGTCGCTCGACAGAAGCTTGACGTCGGGCGCATCGGCGAGCGCCTTCTTGCAGCCGGTGACGCGATCCACGACGGACGACACCTGCGGACCGTTCTCGATGATCACGTTGCCCTTCTTGCCGAGCTTGTCGATGAAGTATTGGCAGGCGATCTGCCCGGCCTGGACGTTGTCGGTCGTCACCGCCGCGTCGGCTCCCTCGGCGTTGGTGTCCACGGCCACGACCTTGATGCCGGCTTTCTGAGCCTTCTCGATCGCGGGCCGGAGCGCCTTCACGTCGCCGGGGTTCAGCAGGATCAGGTCCACGCCAGCGGCGATGAAGTTGTCGATCTGGTTGACCTGCTTGCCGAGATCGTAATCGTAACCGAACGTCAGCAGCTTGACGTTGGGATTGGTTTTCTTGGCCTCGAACTCGGCGCCCTTGCTGAGTGCGATAAAGAATGGGTTGCCGAGTGAGCCAAGTGATACGCCGATGGATTTGAGTTCCTTGGCCTGGGCCGCGCCGGTCACCATCAGAGCGGCGGCGCTCGCGAGCAAGATCGTCTTCAGCATTGTTGTTCACTCCCTTTGGAAGGTGATCGCCCCTCTTGTGAGGGACGGTCGTGACCGGAGCATCAAAGCCCGGATCTCGTTCGCGATCAGGTCCGGGCGCCGCCCTGGTTGCGTAGCCGATCCAGCGCCACGGCGCCGATGATGACCAGACCCTTGATGATGTATTGCCAAACGTCCGACACGCCGGCCAGGATGAGGCCGTTGGCCAGCACCGCGATAATGAGCGCGCCGATCAAAGTGCCGATCACCGAGCCCACGCCGCCCACGAAGCTGGTGCCACCCAGGATCACCGCCGCGATGGCGTCCAGCTCGTAGGACTGGCCCAGTTGCAGGCCG
>CALMOK010000319.1:3114-3803 GCA_937871825.1 uncultured Alphaproteobacteria bacterium | reverse complement strand
CTCATAGCCGGTGCCGAGCTGGAGCCCGTTGGCGGATTGCAACTGGGCCGCCTGCATGAGGCCGGCGAGTCCCGACAGGAAGCCCGACGTGCCGTAAACGAACAGCAGTACGAACGGCACCTTGATGCCGCTCAGGCGGGCCGCCGCCGGGTTGCCGCCGACCGAATAGATGTGCACGCCCAGCACCGTACGGCGCAGGATGAACCACGATATCGCGACCACCACGATGGCAATCACGGTGAGCCACGAGACGGCTCCGATGCCCGGCACGTTGAAATTGCCCGCGATGCCGGCGAAAGGCAGGTCCGCGTTGAACACGGTGGTGTCGTTGCCGAACAGGCGCGCGATGCCGCGCACCGCCGTCAGCGAGCCGAGCGTCACGATAAAGGGCGGGAGCTTCAATCCCGAGATCAAGGCGCCGTTGACCAGACCGAACGCGGTGCCGACCAGCAGGCCCACCACCAGCGCCAGGATGCCGAGGCTCGGCGCGGCCAGCGAAGCGATCAGTGCCACCATGGCCGACACGGCCAGGATCGAGCCCACCGACAGGTCGATGCCGCCGGTCAGGATCACAAAGGTCATCCCGGCCGCCAGAACCGTGTTGATGGAGGCGAGCTGGGCCACGACCGGCAGGTTTTGCTGGGTCAGAAAACGGCCGGCCGAGAAATCGAAGGTTCCCGTGTCGCCAT
>CALMOK010000319.1:0-3104 GCA_937871825.1 uncultured Alphaproteobacteria bacterium | reverse complement strand
CTGAGGAACTGGAACAGGATCGCCAGCAGTACCAGGACGGGCAGCATGCCGGCCGTTTGCATGAACGACCGCATGCGCTGCTTGGCGACCAGCGAGGTACTCGACGAGGAGGTGGCGGGAGTGGCGGTGCTCACGGATCCTGATCCCTGTTCTGTCGCGCGTTAAACACGAATGGGCTAGTGCGAGGTCGGAGGCGAGGTCCCGGGATTGTGCCCGATGGCGACCTGGCCGGCCGGCGCCGCGTCGCCGAGGTCGATGTTGCCGGCCCCCTCGCCGGACGACACCTGACGCTTGGCGGCAGTCGCGAGCGCGATGATGTTTTCCTGGTCGATGTCGTCGCCCGTCACTTCGCCCTCGAGGTGACCTTCACGCATGACGATGACCCGATCCGCGATGCCGACCACCTCGGCCAGTTCGGACGAGATCACCAGGACGCCAGCCCCGTTCTTCGCCAGATCGTCGATGATGCGGTAGATTTCCGATTTCGCCCCCACGTCGACGCCGCGGGTGGGCTCGTCCAGGATGAGCACGGCCGGGCGCGTTTCAAGGAGCCGGGACAGCAGGCATTTCTGTTGGTTGCCACCCGACAGGGAGCCGACCGTTATGTCAGGACCGGCGACGCGGATTTTCATCGCCGCGATGGCGTCCTGACAGCGTCGCAGCATCTTGCCAAGGTCGAGGACGCCGCCCTTGGCGTCCTTCTGGCAGATCATCAGGTTGATGTTGTCCTTGGCCGACATGTCGAGCAGGACGCCTTCGGCCTTGCGATCCTCCGTCAGGTAAACCAGGCCGGAGTCGATCGCGTCCTGGGGTGAGCGGATCCTGACAGTCTTGCCCGCCAACTTGATCTCGCCCCCATTGTGCGGATCGGCTCCGAACAGCATGCGGGCCATCTCGGTCCGGCCCGCGCCGACCAGACCCGCCAGCCCCAGGACCTCGCCGGCGTGCAGGTCGAACGACACGTCGTGAACCCGCTTGCCGTCGCCGATGCCGCGGACCTCCAGCACCGGAGCGGCATTCGGCTTGAAGCGATGGCTTTTCTTGTAGAACGAGGAAAGGTCGCGTCCGACCATCATCCGGACCACGACCTCGGGCGTCATTTCGTTCCGCAAGATCGTGCCGACGTAGGTGCCGTCGCGCAGCACTGACACCCGGTCGGACAGTTCGTAAACTTCCGCCATCCGGTGGGAGATATAGATGATGGCGAGGCCGTCGCTGCGCAGTTGGCGCACGATGGCGAACAATTTATCGGACTCGCGCGATGACAGCGCCGTGGTGGGCTCGTCCATGACCAGGATGCGCGAATTAGCGTGAACCGCGCGGGCGATCTCGACCATCTGTCGTTCGGCGATCGACAGCGACCCGACAAGCGTTTGCGCGTTGAACCCGGCGCCGAGCCGCTGGAGGACGTCCTTCGAACCGTCAACCATCGCGGCGCGATCGATGAGCCCCGCTTTTCTTGGCTCGCGGTTGAGATAGATGTTCTCGGCCACGGTCAGGTTCGGCGACAGTGCCAGTTCCTGATAGATGATCGAGATGCCCGCATCGCGGGCCTCGATCGGTCCATTGACCCGGATCGGCTTGCCGGCGACACGGATCTCGCCGCCCGGATCGGCTTGATAGGCCCCCGACAGCGTCTTCATAAGGGTGGATTTACCGGCCCCGTTCTCGCCCATCAGGGCGTGAACCTCACCCGCGTAAACGGTGAGCTGAACGTTCGAGAGGGCTTTGACGCCCGGAAAGGTCTTGGAAATGCCGCGCATTTCCAGGATGGGAGCGGGACTGGCCGCTTCCGGAACGCCGGTTCCACCAGGGTTCATGCCATGCCCCTTCACGCTTCCGCCCGTCGCACCTTTTCGCGGTGCGTATGAGACATTTGCGGTTCATGTGCATCCGAAGTCAATGGATCGCGGGCCCGCGTCCAGCGTTCTGTACCATCCGTTTCAGGAACCGAAGATCGCCGTGGCGCTGAGAAGCGTCTGGTAGGCGCCCCACAGGATCGGCAGGGCCACCATCGCCCAGGCAAGCACCACCGTCGGGGTCAGCGCGTTCACCCCAGGCCCGTCGTCCTGCCGGGATTGCTTCTGTGCCGACGCGGAAGGTGTGCCGGTCGACCCGGCGGCGAACCAGCGCGCCGCGACGGGCCGGACCAGGGCGTTGCAGAGGAGGCCGACGACCAGCAGGCCGGCCAAGAAGTACATCGTCCGGTCGTAGACCAGCGACTGGTTGACGCCTGCCCGAATCTGGCTGTCCCGCAAGAAACCGACGATCTGCGGCCCCACCACGCCGGCCACCGACCATGCGGTGAGCAGGCGCCCGTGGATGGCGCCGACGAACTGGGTTCCGAACAGGTCGGCCAGATAGGCCGGAACAGTCGCGAAGCCACCGCCGTACATGGAAAGGATGATGCAGAAGGAGAGCACGAACAGCGAGCGCAGCCCCATGTGGGCGAGGCTCGGCGTCGCGGCATAGAGCAGGATGCCGAGCGCGAAGAAGATCATGTAGGTGGTCTTGCGCCCGATCCGGTCCGACATCGACGCCCAGAAGAACCGGCCGCCAATGTTGAACAGGGACAGGAGGCCCACGAACCCGGCGGCCATCCCCGCCAGGGCGGTCTTCGCCGACGCGTCGAGGGAGGCCAGGAAAACGCCCGGCTGATGCACCAGCGAACCGGCGAAGATTTCCTGCAGCATGGGCGAGGCCATGGACAGGACCCCGATGCCGGCCGACACGTTCATGCAAAGCACGACCCAGACCAGCCAGAACTGCGGGGTCCGATGGGCGTCGGCGAGCCGGATGTTGCCGGCGGTGATCATGCGGCCACCGGCGGCCTGTGGCGTCCAACCCGGCGGGCCCAGCCATTCGGCGGCACCCGATACCCGAAGGCGCCGGCCATCATGACGATCAGGTAGCCGACGCCCAGCGCCACGAAGGTCTGCCACACGCCCGGCTGGCCCGGGGTGCCGAAATAGGCCATCAGCTTGGCGGCGAGGGGCGAGCCGATCATTGCGCCGCCCCCGAAACCCATGATGGCCATGCCGGTCGCCATGCCGCGCCGGTCGGGGAACCATTTGACCAGCGTCGACACGGGCGAAATATAGCCG
>CALMOK010000318.1:13108-23275 GCA_937871825.1 uncultured Alphaproteobacteria bacterium | reverse complement strand
TTATGTCGCCTTCCCGCGCGCGCCCATGCGCGCGGCTCGCAAACGCTTCCCTGTTGGTGCCGCCCATGCTAGGGGCATCTGCCAACTCGGGTCCACCACGCCGCGCCTCTGGCAGTCCAGGCGGGAGGCCGATCCCGAACTCGGGCCTGCCCATGCCTTTGCGGCGGGCCGGACACATGGAGTTGGCTCATGATACCGGTCGCCCATCCGCAATTTCCCGAAGCGTTGACCTTCGACGACGTGTTGCTGGTGCCGGATCACTCGGTGGTGGTGCCGGGGCAGGTCGACTTGCGGACGAAGTTGACGCGAAGCATCGATCTCAACCTGCCGCTAATCTCGTCGGCGATGGACACCGTCACGGAGGCCCGCCTCGCCATCGCCATGGCACAGGCGGGCGGCATCGGCGTTATCCACCGCAATCTGGAACCGGACGCGCAGGCCGAGGAGGTCCGCAAGGTCAAACGCTATGAAAGCGGGATGGTGGTGGACCCGATCACCATCGAGGCCAACGCCACCCTGGCGGACGCCTTGGCGCTGATGCGGCACCACAACATCTCGGGCATTCCGGTCGTTGAGCGGACCACGGCCGGCAAGCCGGGGCGCATCGTCGGCATCCTCACCAACCGGGATGTCCGCTTCGCCGACGATCCGACCCAACCCGTGTCCGACCTGATGACCAAGAACGTCATCACGGTGCGCGAAGGCGTCAAGCCCGACGAGGCGCGCCGGCTCCTGCACAGCCATCGGATCGAGAAGCTCATCGTGATCGACGATAACTCGCGCTGCGTCGGCCTCCTCACCGTCAAGGACATGGAGAAGGCGACCCTCTTCCCCAACGCCTGCAAGGACGCGGAAGGCCGCCTGCGGGTCGCCGCCGCGTCCACGGTCGGCGACAAGGGGTTCGACCGCTCGGTGCTGCTCATCGAGGCCGGCGTGGATTGCCTCATCGTCGACACGGCGCACGGCCATTCCCAGCAGGTGCTCGACCAGGTTGGCCGGCTGAAGCGTCATTCCAACAAGGTCGCGGTGATCGCCGGCAACGTCGCTACGGGCGAGGGCGCCAAGGCGCTGATCGACGCCGGCGCGGACGCCATCAAGGTCGGGATCGGCCCGGGGTCGATCTGCACCACGCGGATCGTGGCCGGCGTCGGGGTGCCACAGCTCACCGCCATCCTGCAGGTCGCCGAGGTCGCCCGGCGCAGCGGAACGCCGGTCATCGCCGATGGCGGCATCAAATATTCGGGCGATTTCGCCAAAGCGATGGCGGCGGGCGCCGACTCGGTGATGATCGGTTCGCTGCTGGCCGGCACGGACGAAAGCCCCGGCGAGGTGTTCCTCTACCAGGGCCGCTCGTTCAAGGCTTATCGCGGCATGGGCTCGGTCGGCGCCATGGCGCGCGGCTCGGCCGATCGGTATTTCCAACAGGAGATCAAGGACGCCGTGAAACTCGTGCCGGAGGGGATCGAGGGGCAGGTGCCCTACCGGGGGCCTGCCTCGGCGATCCTGCACCAACTGGCCGGGGGCCTCCGGGCCGCCATGGGCTACGTCGGTGCGGCGGACGTGGCGGCCTTCCAGGCCAAGGCGCAGTTCGTTCGCATCACGGGAGCGGGTTTGCGGGAAAGCCACGTCCACGACGTCGGCATCACCCGCGAAAGCCCCAACTATCCCATGGGCATCTGAAGCGTACCGGGAGCCTGCCCTTCCCGACCACTCCGGCCGGCCGCGACGGCCGCCGGACCGACTTGCCATGAAAGCTGATCCGCGATGACCCCCGCAGCCCGCCTGTCCGCCACGATCGACATCCTCGCCGTGATGGACGCGCAACGACGCCCGGCAGCCGACTGCCTCAAGGAATGGGGGATCGCCCACCGGTTCGCCGGTTCCAAGGATCGGTCGGCGATCGCCGGCCTCTTGTACGATTGCCTGCGGGTCAGGGCCTCGGCCTCGTGGCTGATGGACGACGACTCGCCGCGCGCCGTTCTGTTTGGCATGCTGCGCGACCTGCGCGGGCTCGACGCCGACGAGGTGGCTGGGCTGGCGAGCGGGGAAGGCCACGCCCCGGCGAGCCTGACGGAGAACGAGCGCTCGCGGCTGGAACAGGGCACGTTTGAAGGCGCGCCGGACCATGTGCGCGGCAACTACCCCGAATGGCTCGCGGGCGCCTTTTCGGCCGTGTTCGGCGATGGCGCCGTGGACGAGGGCAGGGCGCTCGCCACCCGCGCCCCGCTCGACCTTCGGGCCAACTTGTTGAAGGCGCCGCGTGAGAAGGTTCTGCGGGCGCTGGCCCATCTCGGCGCGCAGCCGACGCCCTTGTCGCCTCTTGGGGTCCGTGTTCCCGCCGGGCCGGACGGCCGCGCGCCTTCGCTGACGGGTGAGCCGTCCCACATCAAGGGGCATGTGGAAGTCCAGGATGAGGGTTCGCAGGTCGCGTCCCTGCTCAGCGGCGCCAAGCCGGGCGAGCAGGTGCTCGACCTGTGCGCGGGAGGCGGCGGCAAAACCCTGGCGCTCGCCGCGCAGATGAACAACAAGGGACAGATCTACGCGACGGACGACGATGGGAGACGGCTCGCACCGATCTACGATCGGATCGCCCGCGCCGACGCCCGCAACATCCAGGTTCGGGCTCCCAAACGCGAGCAGGACGTGATCGCCGACCTCCAAGGTCGCTGCGACCTCGTGCTGGTCGACGCGCCCTGCAGCGGCACGGGAACATGGCGGCGTCACCCCGACGCCAAATGGCGAATGCGGCCGGGCGCCCTGACGGAGCGCTGCAAGGACCAGGATTCGATCCTGGCCAACGCCGTGCGGTTCTTGAAGCCGGGTGGACGGCTCGTTTACGTCACCTGTTCGGTGCTTCGGGAAGAGAACGAGGACCGGATTGACCGATTGACGGCCGAGCACGCCGATCTTGCCCCGATCGGGGTGGGTGAACTCGCCCAAGGTGCCGACCTGCCCCAGTTGGCCGAGCAGGCGTCACCTTTTGGCCCCGGCCTGCGGCTCACCCCGCGCCAGACCGGGACGGATGGATTTTACGTCGCGGCTTTGCGCAAGGGCTGAGGCACCGGCCTGGGCGGGCTCGTTCGGCACGTCGGGCGCCGCGATACAGGTCGCGCCGACGCTCCCATCAGCTCACGGCCATGCCGCCGTCGGCGAGGAAGTGTTCGAGCCAGTGGATGTTGTAGGCCCCGTCCTGCATGTCGGCGTTGCGGACCAGGGTGCGGAAGAGCGGCAAGGTCGTCTCGATCCCGTCGATCACGAATTCGTCGAGGGCGCGCCTGAGGCGCATGAGCGCCTCGCTGCGGGTGCGCCCGTGAACCACGAGCTTGCCGACGAGCGAATCGTAATTGGGCGGAATGGCGTACCCTTGGTAGACCGCGCTGTCGACGCGCACCCCCAGGCCGCCGGGCGGGTGGTAGTAGCTGATGCGTCCGGGTGAGGGCCGGAAGGTTGCCGGGTTTTCGGCATTGACGCGGCACTCGATGGCGTGGCCCGACAGGCGAACGTCGGATTGCTGGATGGTCAACGGCATTCCCGCCGCGATCTTGATCTGCTCGTTGATGAGGTCGATCCCGGTGATCATTTCGGTCACCGGATGCTCGACCTGGATGCGGGTGTTCATCTCGATGAAGAAGAACTCGCCGTTTTCGTACAGGAACTCGATCGTGCCGACGCCCATGTAGCCGAGCTTCTGCATGGCCCGGGCGACGATGTCGCCGATCTCGCCGCGCTGCCGGTTGTCGAGGGCCGGCGAGGGGCCTTCCTCCCACAGCTTCTGGTGCCGGCGCTGGATCGAGCAGTCCCGTTCCCCGAGGTGGATGGCCTGACCTTTGCCGTCGCCCAGCACTTGGATCTCGATGTGGCGCGGCTTCTCGAGGTATTTCTCGAGGTAGACCGCGTCGTCGCCGAAGGCCGCCTTGGCTTCCATGCGGGCCGTCGACAGGGCGTCGCTCAACTCGTCCGCCGTGCGGGCGACCTTCATGCCGCGCCCGCCCCCGCCCGCAGCCGCCTTGACGAGAACTGGAAAACCGATGTCGCTCGCGACCCGGTGGGCCTCGTCATCGTCGGTGATCCCGCCGTCGGATCCCGGCACGCAGGGAATGCCCAGGCTCCGGGCCGTGCGCTTGGCCTCGATCTTGTCGCCCATGATCCGGATATGGTCGGCCTTGGGTCCGATGAACCCGATGTTGTGCTCGGCCAGGATGTCGGCGAACCGGGCGTTTTCCGACAGGAAGCCATAACCGGGATGGATGGCGTCCGCCCCCGTGATCTCGCAGGCAGTCAGGAGCGCAGGGATGTTGAGGTAGGAGTCTCGCGCCGCCGGCGGCCCGATGCACACGCTTTCGTCGGCCAGCTTCACGTGCATGGCCTCGGCGTCCGCCGTCGAGTGAACCGCCACGGTGGCGATCCCAAGCTCCTTGGCGGCACGCAGGATCCGCAGGGCGATCTCGCCCCGGTTGGCGATGAGGATTTTTCCGAACATGGTTGTCCTCGCGTGCGGGGGCAGGGCGGTCGACCGATCAGGTAGGTGGATGCCCGACGTCCAAACAGACTAGCAGCCGATCGGGTTGTCCGATCGGCTTGCGCCGCGCGCCAGCTCCTCGGCCCGTTGTTGTGAGGCGGCCGTCACTCGATCACGAGGAGCGGCTCGCCATATTCTACCGGCTGGCCGTCGTCGACGAAGATGGCCGTGACGATTCCGGCCTTGGGGGCGACGATTTCGTTGAAGGTCTTCATGGCCTCGACGAGCAGCACCCGCTCGCCCGCCTTGACCACCGACCCGATATCCACAAACGCCTTGCTGTCGGGGCTTGGGCGACGATAGGCCGTCCCAACCATGGGGGACTTCACGGCCCCGGGATGATCGGCGTCCGACACCGCCAGCATCGCCGCCACGGGCGCGGGTGCCGCGACCAGAACGGGGGCGGGCGGCTGGTGGTGGAATTGCTGGGCGCTCGCCGGCTGGGGCGAGTAACGAACGAGGCGGATGCGGAGATCGCCCTTTTCAACCTCGAGTTCGGCAAGGTCGCTTTCGCTGATGAGGTCGGCAAGCTGGCGCATCAGCCCCGCGTCGATGCCGCTCCCGCCCACCTCGCCGCCAACGGCCGGATTGGCCATCTCCCGGGTGGGATCCTTGGCGGCATCGGCAAGCCCGGCCACCTTGCTGCGCGCTCGCACGCCGTTTCTTATCATGAGGACATGCTCTTCAGGCCGGTTTGAACCAGGGCGTCAAACGCCAAGGTGTAGGAATGGGCGCCGAACCCCATGATCACGCCCCTGGCAACGGGGGACACGAAGGAACCATGGCGGAACGGCTCGCGGGTGTGGGTGTTCGACAGGTGGACCTCGATCACCACCGCGGCGGCGGCCTTGATGGCGTCGTGCAGGGCGACCGACGTATGGGTGAATGCCCCAGCGTTGAGGATGACGGGCGACCCGCTCAACCCGGCTTCATGGATCCACCCTATGAGATCACCCTCGTGATTGGATTGTCGGAACACGAGGCCGAAATTTTGGGCGGAGGCCTTGGCCTGGAGGGATCGCTCGATGTCGGCGAGGGTGTCTTGTCCGTAGATCGACGGCTCGCGCGTTCCCAAAAGGTTCAGGTTCGGACCGTTGAGGACGTGAATTGTTGTCATCAAGCGATTCAACTGCCCTGAATGGTCACGAGCATTCGGCCTTGCCGCAAAGCATGTAATTGTCGACCCGGCCTTTAAGTTCGTCATAGCCGACGGCCCCGACCACGACGTCCCGTCCCACGATGTAGGACGGGGTTCCTGTCAGGCTGAGCGAGTCGGCCAGCCGCATGTTAGCTTCCAGCCCCGCCTTGATGTCGGGCTTGTCCATGTCACGGGCAAGCTGGTCCATGTCGGCGCCGAGGTCCTTGGCGACGGCGAGGGCCTGCGCCTTGGCGATGGGACCGTGGGTCGACAGCAGCTTGTAGTGGTATTGCCAAAATCTGTCGCCTTTGAACTGGTTGCGCACCGCGCTCGCCACCTGGGCGGCCTCGACCGAACCGGGGCCAAGAACCGGGAAGTCCTTGAGAACGACCTTGAGGTCGGGCTCGCTCTTGAGCAGCTTCGCGGTGTCGTCGAGCGCCCGTTTGCAATAGCCGCAATTGTAATCGAAGAATTCGACCAGCGAGACCTTGCCGCGCGGGTTGCCGAGCGTGGCCTGGAAGGATGAATCGAACAGGTCCGTGCTCGCCTTGTTGACGACCTCCAGGCGCCGCGCCTGTTCCTCGTCCTTCTGCTTCTTCTCCAAGGCCACCATGGCGTCGCGCATGACCTCGGGGTTTTGCAGCAGGTAGTCCTTGATGATGGGTCCAAGGGCAGCCTTCTGGGCGTCGCTGAATTCGGCCGCCCGGCTTGGTGCCGTTCCAAGTCCGGACAGGATCGCGAGCGCCAAGACGGCGGGCCGCAATCCCCTAAGCGGAAACGCGGAACGATGAGTGGACATGGCGAACTTTCACAGCAGGGGACGACACCGTCACGCGGTTGTCGTCACGCGATCAAATCACGGGCCTCTCATAGGACCTCCGGGGCATGTCCGTCAAAAGGGTAGGCCCATGCTTGACGACGGCAACATTACCAGGCTGGTTCCGTCCCGCGGAAGACTGCGGTAAGGCGCGTTCCCATGACCGACCACATTCGACCGCACCGCCTCCAGCCGTCCCGCCGCAGCGGGATCGCGTCCTTCCTGGCGATGGACGTCCTGCGCGAGGCGGCCGTGCGCGAGCAGGCCGGTGCCAGCATCCTTCACCTCGAGGTCGGCGAGCCTGGCTTGCCGGCGCCGGCCCGTGTGCGCGAGGCTGCCATCCGGGCGCTTCAGGCCGGTCGCATCGGCTACACGGAAGCCTTGGGGATGCCGGCGTTGCGGGCCCGGATCGCGCGTCATTATGGCGAAACCTACGGGGTCGAGGTCGAGCCCGGGCGGGTGGCCGTCACCACGGGTTCGTCGGGCGGCTTCACCCTGGCGTTCCTGGCCCTGTTCGACGTGGGTGCGCGGGTCGCCATCGCGGCGCCCGGCTACCCGGCCTATCGCAACATCCTGGAAGCGCTGGGGATCGAGGTCGTCAGCATTGAAACCACCGCGCGCACCCGGCACGTGGTGACCGCGGAGGCGATCGCGACCGCCCATGCCGAGCGCTCCCTTGACGGCGTTCTGCTGATGAGCCCAGGCAATCCGACGGGGACGATGATGAGCGCCGACGACCTTCGCGGCGTCGCTGCCTTCTGCGACGCCCAGGGGATCGCCTTCATTTCGGACGAGATCTACCACGGCCTGACCTATGGGCCGCGTGCCGAGACCGCGCTCGCCTTTTCGAAACAGGCTGTGATCGTCAACTCGTTCTCGAAATACTACTGTATGACGGGATGGCGCGTCGGCTGGCTGATCGTGCCGGAGCAGATGATCCGCGTCATCGAACGCTTGCAGCAGAACCTGTCCATCTCGGTCCCGACCTTGAGCCAGATCGCCGCAATCGAGGCCTTCGAGTCACGCAGCGAATTGGAGACCATCAAAAACGGCTACGCGACCAACCGCGCCTGTTTGCTACAGGGGCTTACCGCCATGGGCCTCGATGACTTCCAGCCTGTCGACGGGGCGTTCTACGTCTACGTCGACGTAGGCCGCTTCACCAACGATTCGGTTGCTTTCTGCCGAGACCTGCTGGCCGATACCGGCGTTGCCGCAACGCCGGGGGTGGACTTCGACCGGTGGCGCGGCCACCGGACCATGCGGCTGTCCTTTACGGGTTCACTCCACACCGTGGAGGCGGCGGTCGAGCGGCTCGGGGCCTGGCTGAAGCGGTAGGGACTTCGTTTCGCCGATGGCACCCTGAAGTTGGTGCCACCGGCCGTGGCGTCGTCAGGTGAAGCTGGCTTTCGCGCGCTGCCACCAGCCCGAGCGTTTCGGACGATTGGGATCGGGTTCGGGAGCAATCTTCGACACGGGCGGCGCGACCTCGACCTCGGTATCATTTTCGGTGGGAGCCACCGGCTCCGGTTCGTTGAAAGCCGGATTGGGCTGCGATGCCACCACATCGTCCCGCAGCGGCAGTTCCGGTTCACTTGCGGAGACGACGCCCGGCATCTCCCCAGCGTCAACGACGGGATTCTCGGCCACCCTGTCGGTGGTGTCGACGCTCGCCTCGACGGCCTTGGCGCGGGATCGGCGTGGCCGCCGCGCCGGCGCGCTCGCTTCGATGCCGGCCTCGGCCGTCTCGCTTCCCCCATCGGCCAAGGGCTCGGCGGGTGCCGTGCCGCGCGCGGGGCGGCGCACCCGCCGCCGGCGCGGTGTTCCGGCTTCCGCTTCGGATGGCGACACCGCGTCCGCTTCCGCGTCTCGCGACAAGGCCAGTTCCGGCTCGGCCGTGCTTTCGGACATGGGAACAGGGCCCGCCAAGCCGGCCTCATCGCCCTGGAACGGCGCGTCGCCGTCACCATCCGCCTCGCTTCCAAGATCGCCGACCAACTGGTCGGGGATTTCGTTCGCGAAAGCCGTTGCCTCGCTCTGGTCCGCGGTGAGCAAACCCTGATCGGCTGGTTCATCGTCGCCCGGCCCGACATCGTCCGAATCGGCGTCGGCGGTCTGGCCTTCGGCTGAAACTTGGCCCGGATTGTCCCGCCCGCGCCGCCGCCGACGCCGCTTGCGTCGTCGCGATCCTTCGCCCTCACCCTCGGTTCGCTCGCGCTGGCCGTTCTGCTCGCCGCGAGCCTGGCCATCGTGGCCCTGCATCGACGCGGGTTCGCCGATGTCGAGGTCGTCGCCGCTTTCCTGCTCGGCCAACTCGAGGTCGTCATCGACGATCTCGTCCTCAAGGGGCGCCACCTCGGCCTTGCCGCCCGCGAGCCGGAAGGGCAGGACCTGCGGCGGGGTCGCTTCGCCGCCGCGCTCAACCGCGTGATAAATCGAGCCCGTCATCAGCGGATCCGACATCACGTTGATGCCGACACCGAACCGGACTTCGAGGTCGAGCAGGTTCGAGCGCTTCTGGTTGAGGATGTAGAAAGCCACGTCCGCCCTGGTGCGAAGCAACAGGTTGTACTCGGAGGATTTGATCAGCGCGTCCTCGAGCAGGCGGAGCACGTGCAGGGCGATGGACGATACCGACCGCACCGTGCCGGAGCCCGCGCAGTGCGGGCACATGATCGTCGAGCCCTCCAGCACGCCGGTGCGCATGCGCTGACGGGACATTTCGAGCAGGCCGAAATGCGAGATGCGGCCGATCTGGATGCGGGCGCGGTCGTCCTTGAGGGCATCCTTGATGCGCCGTTCCACCGCCCGGTCGTTGCGGCCCTCTTCCATGTCGATGAAGTCGACCACGATCAGCCCCGCGAGATCGCGGAGCCGCAATTGCCGGGCGATCTCGTCGGCCGCTTCAAGGTTGGTGCGAAGGGCCGTGTCCTCGATGTTGTGCTCGCGGGTCGAACGACCCGAGTTCACGTCGATCGCCACCAGCGCTTCGGTCTGGTTGATGACCAGGTAGCCGCCCGACTTCAGCGTGACCTGGTTGGAGAACATGGCGTCGAGTTGCGCTTCCACGCCCGACTTCGCGAAGATGGGTTGCGGATCGCGATAAGCGATCACGTTCTTGGTGTGGGTGGGCATCAGGAGGCGCATGAAGTCGCGCGCTTCCTTGTAGCCCTGTTCGCCCGCAACGAGGACTTCGTCCACTTCCTTGCCGTATAGGTCGCGGATCGACCGCTTGATGAGCGATCCTTCCTCGTAGACGAGGGTCGGGGCCGACGACTGCAGCGTGGTTTCGCGAACGGTTTCCCACATCCTCAGCAGGGATTCAAAATCGCGCTTGACCTCCGGCATGCCCCGCGCCGCGCCGGCCGTTCGCAGGATGATGCCCATGCCTTCGGGAACTTCGAGTTCCTGCGCGATCGCCTTGAGGCGCTTGCGGTCGTCGGAATCCGTGATCTTGCGCGAGATGCCTCCGCCGCGAGCCGTGTTGGGCATCAGCACCGAGTACCGGCCGGCCAGCGACAGATAGGTGGTCAGCGCCGCACCCTTGTTGCCGCGCTCCTCCTTGACGACCTGAACCAGCAGGACCTGCCGCCGCTTGATGACTTCCTGGATCTTGTAGTTGCGACGCGGCCGGGACACACGTCGCGGCACGTCCTCCAGGGCGTCGCCGCCAAGCTGCTCGACCCGGTCCTC
>CALMOK010000318.1:2464-13098 GCA_937871825.1 uncultured Alphaproteobacteria bacterium | reverse complement strand
CAGCGGCGTCATGATCCGCGCCAGGCGCAACGCCTCGGCCTCGCCCGCATTGGCATCCGACATCGGGGCGACGGCGCCGTCGTCGGTCGTGAGTGCCGTTTCCATGCCGCCTTCAAGCGTGGTGACCGCCTCGGGCTCATCCCCGGCCATCAAGTCCGCCGCGTCGGCACCTGCCGCTTCCGACGTTCCGAGGTCTTCAACGAACACGGTCTCGACGGCCTCGTCGAGGCTTGCGTCGGCAAAGACGGCATCCTCGACCGGGACGATTTCATCGGCCTCGAACCCGTCGGGCGCGGGCTCGTCCAAGTCCTGCGGTTCGGCGTCCTGGATCGCCGCTTCGACGTCGACCGCCGCGGTGTCGCCCGGCTCCAGCGCGTCGCCGGGCTCGGCCTGGGGCGCCGCCTCCTCGTCGAACGGCGCGGAAATGGTGTCGTCGGCGCTGGAACTGCGCTTCTCGGCCGATCCATTGCCGCCCCGGCGGTGACGGCGGCTGCGACGGTGACCGTTGGAACGGTTCTCGTCTTCGTCATCGTCCTCCGCGTCGGCCTCTTCCTCAAGCAGGGCCTGACGGTCAGCGACCGGGATCTGGTAATAATCGGGATGGATTTCGGCGAAGGCCAGAAAGCCGTGCCGGTTGCCGCCGTATTCGATGAAGGCGGCCTGCAGTGACGGCTCGACCCGGGTCACCTTGGCGAGGTAGATGTTGCCGCGAAGCTGCTTCTTGCTGGCGGCTTCGAAGTCGAACTCCTCGACGCGGTTGCCCCGCAAAACAACCACCCGGGTTTCCTCCGGATGGGCAGCGTCGATGATCATTTTATTGGCCATGGGGATCTCTGTCGTTTGGCGGACCGGCCAATCGCCCGCTCGCGGCTGATGGCGCGATGCCAAGCCGCAAGGCGAATGGCGGATCGACGATCCGCTCGGATAGGGGTTGTGTCGAAAGACGCTTCAGGTCAGGTCGACAATCGGGATCTGAGGATACGCACCGGACAGGCGAGGCCGGTTTGGCGAAAATCGCGTTCCGCAAACGGGAGTCGGTGGCCGGATCAGGTTCAGGCAGCAGGCGCAATCGATCGGATGGACCGTCGTGCGGCATCTTTGATGTCACGCCCGCGAATGTCGTCGCACGGACATGATGACCCAGGACTGGGCAAACCATTGTCGCAACCTATTGGATCACGACCAACAAACCGTGGGTCGCGTTATCCTCATCCAGGGGCTGGGCGGGACTGAGGTCAGCGCAGCGCTTGTTTGCGAGCTGTGCGCCAAACCCGCACGACGAAAGGGAAACCAGCCGCGGATCATGCCGATGGGACGGTTTGCCAGTTCGTGCAGGGCCAGGGGCCGCCGGACAAAGACATCATTGCTTTAGGTGCTGGAGAGCCGGTTGGCAAGATTTGTTCTGTCGCATTTTCGCCACGTGCCGCCGAGACCGGGATGACGAAGCTTACACTTCGTTAACGATGTTGCGCCTAACCCTTATAAGCCTTCCTCAACAGGCCGGTCGAACCAGGGTCGATGACGAGGCCGGCTGCCGAAGGATCACCTTTGCCGCTGCCAATTTCACGTTTGTCGTCAGGGGCGGGATCGCTCGTGGTCGCATCGACCGCGAGTTTGCTGTGGCTCGGTACCCTCTTGCCGGCTCACGCGGAAGGCCCGGTGTTGCCCCCCGCCGCCGAGCAGGCCGTCCCCATGGCGGTTGGCGCGAAGCTCGACCATGGGCGGGCCGGCACGCGATTGAGCCTCGACCTGTCGTCGGCCCTCGTCGCCAAGGCCTATGTTCTGGAAGCGACCGACCGCGTGATCATCGATCTGCCGGAGGTCAACTTTCAGCTCGATCCGGGCGCCGGCCGGGTGCCGGCCGGAGACACGCTGATCAGGTCGTTCCGCTTCGGGCTTTTCGCGCCGGGGCGGTCGCGCATCGTGATCGACCTCGCGGCGCCGGCCACGGTCGCCAGACTGTCGTGCGACCCCATCGCGGACGGGGATCCGTCGCGCCTCGCCGTCGAACTGACCAAGACCGACCGGGCCGCCTTCCACAAGGCGGTTCTCGCCGCTGCGCCGGAACCGCCGCTTGCCGCGGCCGTCGCGCCGGCCGGCTCGCAAAGCGCGACCACCGGGTCCTCCACTCCCGTGATCGTGATCGATCCGGGGCACGGCGGGGTCGACCCGGGTGCAAGCGGGCTCAACGGTGTCCTTGAAAAGGATGTGGTGTTCGACTTCGCCTCCAAGCTCGCCGAAAAACTGCAAGCTTCGGGCCGCTACACGGTGGTGATGACCCGGGCCGACGACACCTTCGTGAGCTTGAACAATCGGGTCAAAGTCGCCCGCGACGCCAACGCCGCCCTTTTCGTGTCGATCCATGCCGACGCACTGGCGGGCGCCGCAACTGTAACCGGCGCCACCGTGTACACCTCGTCCGACAAGGCCTCCGACGCCGAGGCCGCCCGCGTCGCCGAAGCGGAAAACAGGGCCGATTCTGTGGCCGGCGTCGAAAGCGCGCCAGTCGTTCCGGACGTGTCCGATATCCTCTTCGACCTGACCCGGCGGGAAACCCGGACGTACTCGCACCTGTTCCAACGAACCCTTGTCGGCTATTGGCAGAAGATCGCGCGGTTGAACAAGAACCCCGAGCGAGCGGCCGGTTTCAGGGTGTTGCAGGCGCCCGACGTTCCTTCCGTGCTCCTGGAACTCGGCTATCTGTCGAGCGAGAAGGACGCCAAGACACTGACCTCCCCCGAGTGGCGGGACGGCGCCACCGCGTCCATCGTCAACGCCGTCGACATGTTCTTCGCGCCGCGCCAGTCCACCGGCAGTATTCCGCCCGCCCCCCCGCAGCATGACGGCACAGCGCCCGGACCAGGTGCGCAGGCCCGAACCAGTGCCGGTGAGGGGCCGGCGATGACGTCCCGGGATCAACCCGGGCCTGCCATCAATCGGTGAAGAACAGTGCCATATACCATTGTTCCAACAGTCTTTTGATGGGATCCTCCAAAGCGGCGTCCATGCGCCGGACTGCGGCTTGAATGGCCGCCTCGTCGGTAGCGGCGCCTTCGAGGTCGAAGGGCTGCAGAAAGTGGGTCACGAAACGAGCTCCCTCCAGGCGCTCGTTGTGGAACGGCAGGATCATGGCTTTGGTTTGAAGCGCGAGGCGCGCGCCCTTGCCGAGGTTGCCATCTAGGCGGTAGGGGCGGCCGAAGGCAGGTGCGCCGATCCGTCCATTCGCATGCTCGTCAACCGCCAGCATCAGGACACCGCCGGGCCGCTTCAATTGTTCGAGCGACCGCCGCCACACCATTTTCGAAACGGGAAGAAGCGTGGCGGGAGCGGCGCTGCGAACCCGATGGGCGATGTCGGCCCGGGCCTTGCTGGCCGGCGGCGCGACGATGACGGCTCCGCGATTCGGCGCGTGGAAGCCGACCTGCATCTCGGATAGTTCCCAGTTGCCGAGGTGTGGAAAGATCATCAGAACCGGGCGACCGGACGCGAGCGCGGCGTCGAGGTGATGCTGGCCGATCATCTTGACGCCGCCCGCGCGCAGGATGCGATGGCTGACGGCGAATTCCGCAAACGTGCGGCCCATATTGGCCCAAAGCCGGTCGACCGCCGCCTCGCAGGCGAGCGGGTCGTCGGCCAGTTCCGGCCTTAACCGCGCGAACAGCGCCATGGCCCTGCGATGCTGCTCGGGGTGGGGTCGCTTTCCCATCACCCCGCTCAGCCGTGCGCCGAGGTCGGAGCATACCCTCGTCGGCATGCGGCTCATCGCGAGGTGCAGGCCCCAGTCGATGAGGTCGGCCTTGTTCACCGCCGGTGCTCGACCAGCATGGGCAGGCGTTCGCCAGGCCGCAAGCTGAGCCGGCAGACGGGCTCGACGACCCAGCCGGGCTGCAGGCGCAGGCGCACGTGGCGCGCCAGCGTGGCGAGGCAAAGGACAGCCTCGGTCAACCCGAAGGCAGCCCCGGTGCAGACGCGCGGGCCGATGCTGAACGGCACATAGGCGTAGCGCGACGGGATGCCCGAGCCGCCCGGCATGAACCGGTCAGGCAGGAAGGTGTCGGGCTGGTCCCAAAGGCGCTGGTGACGGTGCAGCAGCCAGGCATTCAGGATGACGAGGTCACCCTTGCGAACCGCCCGCCCGCCCACATTGGCCTCGCCGGTCGCTTCGCGCGCCTGCAGCGGCACCGGCGGGTAGAGCCGCAGGGTTTCCTCGATCACCGCGCGGGTGAACGGCAACTGTCGCAGGTCCTCGAACTTCGCGGGTTCCTCCCCCAGCACGGCATCGACTTCGACGTGAAGGCGCCGCTCGGTTTCCGGATCCTGAGACAGGAGGAACCACGCCCAGGCGAGGGTGTTGGCGGTGGTTTCGTGCCCGGCCATGAAAAGAACGGCGGCCTCGTCGCGGAACGCGGTCCGGTCCATCGTCGCGTCGGTGCTGCCGAGCTTGGCCTGCGACATGGAGCGGACCAGCGAAGTTTCCGTCGCGTCGTCGACGAGCGCCGTGCCGATCAGCTTGTCGAGCGCCTTGTGGATGCGCCGCGCCGCCGCCCGGATCCGGAACCCTTGAAAGCGCGGCATGAAATCCGGCACGCCGATCAAGGATAGAACATCCATCTGGTTGATCAGCTTCTGGTAGACGCCGAACGCCGACACGATCGTCCGGGCCGCCTCCGCCCCGAGGTTGCGCCCGAAGATCGTGCTACAGATGATGCCCGCCGTGAGGTGGGCCATCTCGGCCAGCGCGTCCACCGTCGCGCCGTCGTGCAGGGCGCGCCAGGCCGCGAGTTGCGCGCCGGCTCCCGCGCTGATGCCGCCGGTCAGTTCGGGAAGCCGCGAAATATGGGTGATGGGAGCCACGACCTTGCGGCGCTGGCGCCAGGTTTCCCCGTCGCTGATGAACAACCCGTCGCCGATCAGCGGCTTCAGCGCGCTGCGTTGCTGGGACGATTTCTTCTCGAACAGGGCCGCGCCGTCAACAAATGTCTGTTTCACGGTTTCGGGGCTGTTCACCACGATGACGCTTTTGCGGAACAGCCGATGGCCGAAGACCGGCTTCGAGAACGTTTCCTCCGGCCAGATTGCCAGCAGGTTCCGCCGGGCGAGCCGAAGCAGGGCGAGGGGCGGCAAGGCCTGCCGTGGGCGGATCGGGAACGGCGGGATATAGGCGTTCATCGTTGGGGTCTTCTCCTCGACCAAGCTGCCCCGAGATGAAGCGAGGTCTCGTCGCGAGCCCGCAGGGCCGTGCCTTGAGCGATGCCGGCCAAAGGCGACGACCGTTTTCCGTCGCGCGTCGGCATCGCATGTTCCGCCACGCGGGCCAATGCCATTCTTAGACCTGCGGCGGCTCGCAAACTGTTGCCATGCTGCCACAACGGAGGGCTTAGGATGGCGGCCGCCGTGGGCCGGCCCACCCGGTCGGCGTCAGCCGCATTGACACCACAAAACCGCCGCAGCTTATGGCCATCCACCGGCCGATCGACCGGCGTCGCTTGCGGGCGCCCCCGAGAGGCCGCGTGACGAACCGGCGGCCCCGCAATCTCGTTTGAAGGCCATTTCATGCGGCTTATCGCCCGATTTCTGGGATTCCTGTTCGCGACCGGCGCTTTGGTGTTCGTCATCGGTGCTTGCGCGGCCGGCATCCTGATCTGGAAATATCAGCAGGATTTGCCCGACTATACGCAGCTGAAGAATTACGAGCCGCCCGTGATGACTCGCGTGCATGCCAACGACGGCAGCCTGCTGGCCGAATACGCGCGGGAGCGGCGGCTCTACCTCCCTTCGGCGGCGATCCCGCCCCTGGTCAAGCAGGCCTTCATCTCGGCAGAGGACAAGAACTTCTACACTCACAACGGCGTCGACCCGGAGGGGATCGGCCGTGCCCTCCTGGTGCTGGTTCGCGGCAACAAGCGCGTCCAGGGCGCCTCGACCATCACCCAGCAGGTGGCCAAGAACTTCCTGCTCACCAACGAGCGAAGCTTCGATCGCAAGATCAAGGAAGCGCTGCTCTCCTTCCGCATCGAGTCAGCTTATTCGAAGGAAAAGATCCTCGAACTCTACCTCAACGAGATCTACCTTGGCCTCGGCAACTACGGGGTGGCCGCCGCCGCCCTGAACTATTTCGACAAGTCGGTTCACGAACTGTCGATCTCCGAGGTCGCCTATCTGGCGGCCCTGCCCAAGGGACCCAACAACTACCAGCCCTTCACCCATCGGGACGCCGCCGTCGATCGGCGCAACTACGTCATCGATAACATGGTGTCGAACGGCTACATCTCGCGGCAGGACGGTGACAAGGCCAAGCTGGAGTCGCTCGGTGTCAATCCCCGTGTCCTATCGCCCAACACCTACGCGGCCGGCTATTTCGCCGAGGAGGTCCGCCGCGAGTTGAGCGAGCGCTATGGGGAAAAGAAGCTCTATGAGGGAGGCCTGTCGGTTCGCACCACCCTCGATCCGAAGATGCAGGTTTACGCCCGCAAGGCGCTGGTCGATGGCCTCGTGCGCTACGACGAGTCGCGCGGGTGGCGCGGCGCCATCCGGCATGTCGACCTCGGCAGCGACTGGGGGGTGACGGTGTCGAGCGTCCCGCCGCTCGGCGATGTCCAGCCCTGGCGCTTGGGCATCGTGCTCGACGTGAACGACACGTCGGCCCGCGTCGGGCTGCAGCCGCCGCGCGACAAGGCCGGCGAGGTCGGCGCCGACCGGGACACCGGCACCTTGCCGTTGGAGGGCATTCGCTGGACGGGCCGCAAGACGATCCGCTCGCTCCTGTCGACCGGCGACATCGTTTACGTCGAGTCGGTGGACGGCAAGCCCGGCCAATTCCGCTTGCGCCAGGTTCCCGAGATTTCAGGCGCCATCGTTGCCATGGACCCCTACACGGGCCGTGTCTTCGCCATGGTGGGAGGGTTCTCCTTCGACCAATCGGAGTTCAACCGGGCCACGCAGGGCTTGCGGCAGCCCGGTTCCTCCTTCAAGCCCTTCGTTTACGCGACGGCGCTCGACAACGGCTACACGCCTTCTTCGGTTGTGCTCGACGGGCCGATCGAAGTCGACCAGGGGCCGGGGCTCGGGATGTGGCGTCCCGCCAACGACGACGACATGGGATCGGGCCCGCACACCCTGCGCTATGGCGTCGAGCATTCCCGCAACCTGATGACGGTGCGCCTCGCCAAGGACATCGGCATGCCCCTGATCGTGGAATATGCCAAGCGGTTCGGCATCTACGATGAAATGTTGCCCGTGCTGTCCATGTCGCTCGGGGCGGGTGAAACCACCGTGCTTCGCATGGTCACCGCCTATTCGATGCTGGCCAACGGCGGCAAGCGCATCAAGCCGACGCTGGTCGACCGCATCCAGGACCGCTGGGGCCATACGATCTATCGCCACGACGAGCGCGTCTGCGACGGGTGCGACGCCGAGAAATGGTCCGATCAGACCGAGCCGCGGCTGGTCGACAAGCGCGAGCAGGTGCTCGACCCGCTGACGGCCTACCAGATCACCTCGATCCTCGAAGGCGTGATCACGCGGGGCACCGGCGTTTCAGTCAAGGAACTCGGCCGCCACCTCGCCGGCAAGACCGGTACCACCAACGACGCCAAGGACGTGTGGTTCGTCGGCTATTCCACCGACCTCACGGTCGGGCTCTACCTCGGCTACGATCAGCCGAAGTCGCTCGGCGCGACCGCCTACGCGGCCCAGTATGCCGCGCCAGTGTTCCGCGATTTCATGCGGGCTGCCTTGAAGGACAAGCCGGACGTGCCGTTCCGGGTGCCGCCAGGCATCAAGCTGATCTCGGTGGATTACCGGTCGGGTATGCGGGGTTCGGGGCAGGGTTCGATCCTGGAGGCCTTCAAGCCCGGAACCGCGCCGCCTGACAGTTATTCGGTTATCGGGGATGCCTCTTCCAAGGTCCCGGCCGCCGCGATGCCGGACGCCGACCAGGCGGTCGGCTCCGGGACCGGTGGGCTTTACTGATCGGCGGTCGACAATAAGCTAAGCTCTTCATGGCGTTAAGTTGAAGTCTCGGCGTCAACTTAACGCTGTCCCGCCCTAGCGCCGCACGCTTAACCCGTGATATGGGGGCGGAACACGCCGAACCGACTTGCCACGGCAGCCTTCGTCGGCGAGCGTTGGCCGGCTCCAGAGTAAACCATGTCCGATTTTGTTCGCGAGGTCGACGAAGAGGTTCGTCAGGACCGGTTTCGTCAATTCCTCAACCGCTATTGGGCCTATCTGCTTGGGCTCGTGCTGCTGGTTCTGGCCGCCGTGGGCGCTTGGCGCGTCACGTCCTACTGGGCTACGGAAAAAGCTCAGGTGGCCAGCGGGCAATATCTCGACGCCCTCGACCTCGCCAGGGCCGGCAAGATCGCGGAGTCCAACACGGCGCTCAAAACGCTCGTGGCCAACGGGCCGCCCGGATACGGCATGCTGTCGCGCTTCCGCCTGGCCGATAATGCGGGGCTGACCGACGCGGCTGCTGGCGCCAAGCTGTTCGACGCGCTCGCCCAGGATGCTGCAGTCGAGCCCATGCTGCAAAACCTCGCAAGGCTCCGCGCCGCCTTGCTGCTTGTCGACACCGCACCCTATCCGGACATCAAGCAGCGGCTCGATCCGTTGGCCGATGCCAACAACGGCCTGCGCAATTCCGCGCGCGAACTGCTCGCCCTCGCGGCGTTGAAGGCCAACCAGGGTGCTGATGCCGAACGGGCGCTCGGGGCCATCGAGGCCGACGCCGCCGCCCCGGCGGCGCTGCGCCAGCGGGCCGATGCCCTGATGGGGTTGGTCCGGGCCGGGAACCCCGACCAGACAGTGGACGCGCCCGCCACCGCTGTCCCTCCGGCCGCGCCGGCTCCGCCAACGGAGTTTCCGCTCGAACAAATTCCAGCCGCACCATCGGCCGCTGGTGAGACGACGCCGGTGCCCACGGTTCCACCCGCCGCGGCGATCTCGGCTCCGGAAGCTCCGCCTGCCGTGACGACGCCGGCGCCCGAGCCCGACAAGCCAGCCGAACCTGCGCCGAGCGGCGCTCCCGCACCATGAGCCGCTTTTCGGTTGCCATCATCGGGCGCCCCAACGTCGGCAAGTCGACGCTGTTCAACCGCCTCGTCGGCAAGAAGCTCGCGCTGGTTGACGATCAGCCCGGCGTCACGCGCGACCGTCGCGAAGGCGAGGCCAAGCTCGGCGACCTGCGGTTCACCATCGTCGACACGGCGGGGCTCGAGGAAAGCGACAGTGCGACGCTGACGGGCCGCATGCGAGCCCAGACCGAGGCGGCGGTCGTCGGCGCCGACGCGATCTTCTTCATGATCGACGCCCGGACGGGGCTGACGCCGGTCGACGAGCATTTCGCCGCGCTGGTCCGAAGGGCCGACAAGCCCATCATCCTGATTGCCAACAAGGCCGAAGGGCGCGCCGGAACCGCCGGCGCGTTCGAGGCTTTCGGCCTTGGCCTTGGGGACCCGGTGGCGCTGTCGGCCGAGCACGGCGACGGCTTCGCCGAACTCTACGAGCGTCTGCTCGCCGCCTTGCCGGAAGCGACCGCCCCGGACGTCGAGCCGGACGATCGAGGACGGCCAAAGCTTGAACTCGACGACGAGGAGGACGGCACCGAGCTCGACCTTACCAAGCCACTCAACATCGCCATCCTGGGCCGGCCCAATGCCGGAAAATCGACGTTGCTCAACCGCCTGCTTGGCGAGGATCGGCTGTTGACCGGGCCCGAGCCGGGCATCACCCGCGACGCGATCGGCCTTGACCTCGAATGGCGCGGCCGGCAACTCAAGATCTTCGACACGGCGGGGCTGCGCAAGCGCGCCCGCATCGACGACAAATTGGAAAAGCTCGCCGCGTCCGACGCGCTGCGCGCCGCCCGCTTCGCCGAAATCGTGATCGTGCTGCTCGACGCCACCATCCCGTTCGAAAAGCAGGACCTGACGATCGTCGACCTGATCGAGCGCGAAGGGCGCGGGCTGGTGATCGGGCTCAACAAGTGGGACCTGATCGAAGCGCGCGGGGCAAGGCTCTCGGCCTTGCGGGAGGAGGCCGATCGCCTGCTGCCCCAGGTCAAGGGTACGCCCGTCATTCCATTGTCAGGCCTCACCGGGCAGGGGACCGACAAACTGGTGGAGGCCGTCGTGCGGGTGCACGAGGTTTGGAACAAGCGGATCTCGACCGGCAAGCTCAATCGCTGGTTGACCGCGACGGTGGACATGACGCCGCCGCCGGCCGTGAGCGGCCGCCGCATCAAGCTGCGCTACATGACCCAGGCCAAGGCCCGACCGCCAAGCTTTCTGCTGTTCGGCAACCAGTTGAGGGACCTGCCCACCTCCTATCAGCGCTTCCTGATGAACGGCCTTCGCGAAAGCTTCGACCTGCCGGGCGTTCCCATCAGGCTCGGGTTGCGGCAGGGCGAAAATCCCTACGACAAGCGCAAGAAATATTGAGCACACATCGATGTGATGTTGTTGAGTGACGTCAGGTTGGGGCGGAGAAGCTCAGGACGCGGTTGGTCGGGAAATCGTACAGCTTACCGGTTTGGGTCCAGGCCGGGACACACAGGTCCACGATGCGCGGGCTCAGTTCTTCAGGCGTTCTCAGGGTCTGTGGGTCTTCGCCCGGCATGGCGAACGCCCGCATCC
>CALMOK010000318.1:291-2454 GCA_937871825.1 uncultured Alphaproteobacteria bacterium | reverse complement strand
GGGCTGCTTCGCTGCGCTCGCGATGAGGATTGCGCCAGATCAGGCCAGTGCTTGATAGCGCAAGACTTTGTCGGTCGGGAAATCATAGACGGCGCCGGTCTCGGTCCAACTCGGCAGGCATAGCGCGATCAGTTTCGGGCTGAGATCCTCGGGTGTTCGCAGCGACTCGGGATCTTAGCCCGGCATGGCCTGGGCGCGCCTCTTCGTGCGCAACGGTCCGGGGTTGACGCTCATGACCCTGACGGGAGACGTCGTCGCGGTTTCGGCCGCATAGGTTCGCATCAAGGCGTCAACCGCTGCCTTCGAGACGGCGTAAGGTCCCCAATAGGGTCGATAATCGGCCCGGTGCGCGGCACCCGAGGAGATGAACACCGCGCGCCCGGCATCGGAGGCGCGCAGGAGTGGGTCGAGCGAGCGGATCAGCCGCCAGTTGGCCGTGACGTTTACCGCGATCACGTCGTCCCACTGCTTGGGGTCGACGTGTCCAAGCGGCGTGATCGGTCCCAAAATCCCGGCGTTGGCGACGAGGATGTCGAGCTTTCCCCACCGTTCGTGAATAACGGCCCCGAGCCGGTCCAGCGCTTCGAAATCCTTGACGTCGCAGGGCGTGAGAGTCGATCCGCCTCCAAGGGTTCGGATCGCGTCGTCGAGTTCTTCCAGCCCGCCTTGCGTGCGCCCCAACGCCACCACATGCGCGCCGGCGCGGGCGAGATCCAGGCTGACAGCCCGGCCGATTCCGCGCGTCGCGCCGGTCACAAGGGCGACCCGTCCGGCGAGCGGCTTGTCCATATCCTGATCCTTTGTCTCGATCGACGCGCCGCAGCAAGGGGCGGCCGACGTCCCGCCCTCATGCGGCTCGATCATGGGCCGTCAACGATGGGTGATGACGAGCAATGTCGATGCCCGCAATCGGCCGCCCATACCCGACCGCTCAGCTCGCTTCTGCCAGCATGGACAGTTGCCGCACGTTGGACTCGCCGTTCACGTCGGCGAGGCGGGTCGGATAATCGCCTGTGAAGCAGTGATCCGAAAACTGCGGCCGCACGGGGTCGCGCTTGGCATAGCCCATGGCCCTGTAGATACCATCGACCGACAGGAAGGCCAGCGAGTCGGCGCCAATGTACTGCCGCATGGCTTCGAGATCCATGTTGGCGGCCAGCAACTTGTCCCGGTCGGGCGTATCGATCCCATAATAATCCGGATGGGTGATGGGCGGCGACGAGATGCGGAAATGCACCTCCCTGGCACCTGCGTCGCGCATCATCTGCACGATCTTGATCGACGTCGTGCCGCGAACGATCGAGTCGTCCAGGAGAACAATGCGCTTGCCGGCAATCACCCCGCGGTTGGCGCTATGCTTCAACCGCACGCCGATCTCGCGCACCGACTGGCTGGGTTGGATGAAGGTGCGACCGACATAATGGTTGCGGACGATGCCGAGCTCGAACGGAATACCCGCCGCCTGGGCGAAACCGAGAGCCGCCGGCACGCCGCTATCGGGTACCGGCACCACCACGTCGGCGACCGCCGGACTTTCGCGCGCGAGTTCCGCCCCCATGTTCTTGCGGACGGCGTAGACCGAGCGGCCGTGCACCACGGAGTCGGGCCGGGAGAAGTAGATGTATTCGAAGATGCAAGGCCGCATGGGCTGGGCTGGAAAGGGCTTCAAGCTCTGCACGCCGTCGGCCGAGATGACCACGATCTCGCCATTTTCGACGTCCCGCACGAAACGCGCGCCGATGATGTCGAGCGCGCAGGTTTCGGACGCCAGGATGTAATGCCCATCGAGTTCGCCCAGCACGAGGGGGCGGATGCCGAGCGGATCGCGCGCGCCGATCATCAGCGTGTTGGTGAGGCCCACAAAGGAGTAAGCGCCTTCGATCTGCCGCAACGCGTCGATGAACTTCTCCACGAAGCGCGGCTTGCGGGAGCGGGCGACGAGGTGGAGGATGACCTCCGTGTCCGAGGTGGATTGGCAGATGGCGCCATCCCGGATCAGCGCCTTGCGAACCGTCAGGCCGTTGGTCAGGTTGCCGTTGTGGGCGACCGCGAAACCGCCCGCGTCGAGTTCGGCGAACAGTGGCTGGACGTTGCGGAAGATGGTGGCGCCGGTGGTGGCGTAGCGGACATGGCCGATCGCGCTGCGTCCGGGCAGTCGGGCGA
>CALMOK010000318.1:0-247 GCA_937871825.1 uncultured Alphaproteobacteria bacterium | reverse complement strand
CGGTTGCCGTCGCAAGCCACGATGCCGGCCGCTTCCTGCCCACGGTGCTGCAGCGCGTGCAGGCCCAGCGCCGTGATGGCGGCCGCGTCGTCATGCCCGAAAATGCCGAAAACGCCGCATTCTTCCCTCAAGCGGTCGGCGTCAAGGTCTAAATCCTCCTCATCCAAAGGGCGACTGCTCGCGGCGGGAGACGAAGCGTCGAAATCACGCATGAAGCTGATCCTGGGAGGGCGACCCGGAGTGACAT
>CALMOK010000317.1 GCA_937871825.1 uncultured Alphaproteobacteria bacterium | reverse complement strand
GCCGGCCTTTGGCCCCTACCTGCAACTCGTGGGCGCGAACCGGGCCTATGAGCCGTCGGCGCTGGCCATCATCGCCCTCGTGGTGACATGGGCCTGCATGGGCTTGATCAACCTGTTCGGCCGAAACCACTCGGTCGCCTCGCATTGACCGCCGAGCCCGGGCCACTACCATGAAATTTCTTGAAATCCAGGACTTGCGGAAATCCTACGGCGCCAATCAGGTCGTCAAGCAGTTCGACATCGCGGTCGACAGGGGGGAGTTCGTGTCGTTCCTGGGCCCGAGCGGCTGCGGCAAGACCACGAACCTGCGGATGATCGCGGGATTCGAGACGCCGACCACGGGCACGATCCGCATCAACGGGCGGGAAGTCACGCACCTGTCGCCTAACCAGCGTGACATCGGGATGGTGTTCCAATCCTACGCGCTGTTTCCCAATATGACGGTGGCGCAGAACGTCGCCTTCGGGCTCAAGGTCGCTCGAAAGCCCGCGGCCGAGATCAAGGCCCGCACGGGCGAAATGCTGGACCTGATCCGGCTTCCGCATCTGGCCGACCGTTTCCCCTACCAGTTGTCGGGCGGCCAGCAGCAGCGTGTCGCCCTCGCGAGCGCCATCGCCACCAAGCCGCAACTGCTGCTGCTCGACGAGCCGCTGTCCGCCCTCGACGCCAAGATCCGGGTCTCGCTGCGTGAGGAAATCCGGTCCCTGCAGCGCAAGCTCGGCATCACCACCATCTTCGTGACGCACGACCAGGAAGAGGCCTTGTCGATGTCGGACCGGATCGTGGTGATGAGCGAAGGTCGCATCGAGCAGCTCGGCACGCCCTTCGAAATCTACAACCACCCGCAAACCCGGTTCGTCGCCTCCTTCGTGGGGACGCTGAACGTCCTTTCCGGGACGGTGCTGGACGGATCCGGCGCCCGGGTCTCGATCGATGACCAGGAGGTTCGCCTCGCCGAGGTCATCAAGGCAGGGGCTGGGTCGCCTTGCACGCTGGCGCTGCGGCCCGAAGCGATCAGCATCGGGCGCGCGGGGCAGGACGCCAATCACCTGACGGGACGGATCGAGGACGTCAGTTTCCTCGGCGCCGTGGTCCGCATCCGAGTGCGCTTCGGCCAAAATTTCGTGGTGCTCGACACCTTCAACTCGCCGCACCTTCCGCCGCCGGGGCGGGGGGAAACCGTCACGGTCAACTTTTCGCGGGATGTCCTGCAACCGCTCGAGGACCAGCGCGCCGCTTAACGCCTCGTCCCACCCGGATCCCAGCACGGACCCATGCCGACGAATGGCGCGCGGTTGGCTTTTTAGAGCCGGCGATCCTCCGTCAGCCGCTCAACCGGGCAAAAGCCGCGAGAGTCTCCTCGCTGACGTGGTGTTCGATCCCCTCCGCGTCGCGTTCGGCGATGTCGGGTGAAACGCCGATCCTTTTCAGGAAGGCAACCACGACCTGGTGGCGGGCCCGGGCGTCCGCCGCTTTGGCCTTTCCGGAATCGGTGAGGTGGAGCGCGCCGTACCGCTCCGCCGCAACGAGACCCTCCCGCTTGAGCCGGAGGATCGTCTTGGCCACGGTGGCTTGGGTGACGCCGAACCGGCAAGCGATATCCACCGAGCGGGCTTCTCCATCGGTCGCGATCAGGTCGGCGATCATTTCCACGTAATCGTCCGTGAGGGCGTTGCGGCGCGCTTCCCGCGAGCGGCGAAACCCCTCGGCCTGCTCGGCCACGGCTTTTTTGCCTGAACCGTCCAAATCTCAACCCCGTCGGTTTCCCCGCTTGACATTACCACATCGCCCCTCGATCTTCGACTTAGCCATAGCTAACATTTCAAGGTGACATCTTTGCCCCAGGCAGCGGCCACGGCCCGCCTTCGATCGACGATGACGGAACGGACGCAGGCGGCGGTGCGCGACGTCCTGGATGGAAAGCGCGTTGGCCTTCGCGCGATCACGCCGTTCATCGGGCCGGCCGTCATCGCGTCGATCGCCTATGTGGACCCGGGGAATTTTGCCACCAATATCCAGGCCGGATCGAAATACGGCTATCAGCTGCTGTGGGTGGTCGTGCTGGCCAATGCCGTGGCGATGCTGTTCCAGTCGCTATCGGCCAAGCTCGGCATCGTGACTGGCCGCAGCCTCGCCGAACTCTGCCGGGACCATTTCTCAACCCGCACCATATGGGTCATGTGGGCCATCAGCGAGGTCGCCGCGATGGCGACGGATCTTGCCGAGTTCATCGGCGGCGCCATCGGGCTGTCGCTGCTCTTCCAAATCCCGCTGCTTATCGGGATGGTGATCACCGGGATCGTCACCTACCTGCTTCTATCAATGGAAAGCCGTGGTTTCAGGCCGCTGGAACTGTGTATCGGGGCCTTGGTGTCGATCATCGGCCTTTGTTATTTGGCCGAGATGTTCATCGCGCCGGTCGATTGGAGCTCCGTGCTGTTTCACACCGTGGTGCCGCAACTCGACGGCGGCGCCACCGCCATCGCGGTGGGCATCGTCGGGGCGACGGTGATGCCACACGCCATCTACCTGCATTCTGGGTTGACGCAGAACCGCACGGTGTCGCTGGACGATGGGGATCGACGGTCGCTGCTGCGCTATTCCAACCGCGAGGTGGTGGTGGCCCTGGCGATGGCCGGCCTCGTCAACATGGGCATGGTGATCATGGCCTCGAGCACCTTCCATGCCGGGCACAGCGACATCGCCGAAATCGAGACCGCCTATCGGACCCTGACACCGTTGCTCGGAGCCGCGGCCGCCACGCTTTTCCTGGTGTCCCTCATCGCGTCGGGGATTTCCAGCTCGGTGGTGGGCACGATGGCGGGCCAGCTGATCATGCAAGGCTTCGTCGGGTTCCGGATCCCGGTATGGTTCCGGCGCCTGCTGACCATGCTGCCGGCCTTTGTTATCGTGGCGCTCGGGGTCAACGTCACCGATGCCTTGGTGGCCAGCCAAGTGGTCCTGAGCTTCGCGCTCCCGATCCCGATGATCGCGCTGGTCATCTTCTCACGCCGATCGGACATCATGGGCCGGTTTGCGAGCGGCCCCAAGCTCGCCGCCCTGGCGACGCTGGCGACCGTCGCCATCGTGGCGCTCAACACCATCCTGCTGCTGCAGGTGTTCGGCATCTCACTGCCGTTCCTGCCGCAGTCCGGTTGAGCGCCGCGCCGTCTACACCACGCCGTAGGTCTTGAACCAGGCTTGCGTCCGAGCCCAGGCGTCCTCGGCTGCCGGCTTGCGGTAGCTCGGCCGGTAGTCGGCGAAAAAGCCGTGCGGCGTGTCGGGGTAGACCACGATGGTGGAGGGACTATTGGCCTGCTTCAGTTCGGCCCGCATGTCCTCGACGAGGGCCGGCGGGATGTTGTCGTCTTTGCCGCCATAGAGTCCCAGAACCGGCGTTGTGATGGTCTTGCCGATATCGACGGGGTTTGTCGGCTTGATGTCCGATGTCGGGGAGGCCGGGCCGCCCAGGATGCCGTAGAAGGCCACCGCAGCCTTCAGGTCCCTGTTGTGGGCGGCGTAAAGCCAGATGATGCGACCGCCCCAGCAGAAGCCCGTCGCGCCGAGGCGCGTCGTATCGGCGTGGCCGCTCGCCTTGGCGAAGGCGACGCTGGCGTCGAGGTCCGCCATCACCTGAGCGTCCGGCACCTTGGGGACGATGGTCTTGACGATGGTCTGGATGTCGGCGCTGCCCGGGTCGCCCTGGCGGGCATAAAGCTCGGGCGCGATCGCGTAATAGCCGAGCTTGGCGAAACGCCGGCACACGTCCTTGATGTGTTCATGGACGCCAAAGATTTCCTGGACAACGAGCATCACCGGGAAAGGGCCACCCGTGGCGGGCATCGCCCGATAGGCGGGAATGTCGACGCCCAGGGAGGGCAGCTTCACCTCGCCGGCAACCAGCCCATCAGCCGGCGTCGCGATGGTCTGGGCCGAGACGGGCTGAACCGCGAGGGCGAAGCCGATGCCCAAGCTGGTCTTCAGAAAGGCACGCCGTGCGTCTGACGGCGGCTCGCGGTCGATGTCATGGCTCATGGAAGATCTCCTTCGGGCGACGCCGCGGCGAGGCACCAGCGCAATCAAGCCGGGGCGCAGCTACGCCGCCAGGCGTATGACTTGCGTTGCGTGCAGCGATGGCCAGCCTATCGGGATGCTTCCACGGCTTCCAAGGGCAGTTCGCGTCAGGGCGTCAGAGCGAGCGGCGTGCCCAGGCGCGCGTGGCGCCCTCGCGTGTTTCCCGGGTCTGGCCGGGCTGGTAATATTCGGTCATGACCCGTGGTTTGTTGCGCCGTAGAGCCTCCAGCGTCGCTTCATCGACGATGTCGAAGGCGTCGAAGCCGCACCGCGCCATGAGTTGCAACTGGTCCCACAGCACATCGCCCGTTGCCCGAACCTCGCCGGTGAAGCCCTGGTCGTCCCGCAGCATCTTGGCCTTCGAGAAGGACCTGCCGTCGGCGAATTTCGGGAAGTTCAGGGCGATCAGCGTCAAGCGTCCGAGGTCCGGCAGGATGGGGTCGATCGCCTCGCCGGGCTCGATCTTGATGCCAAGCATCTGGTTGCCGCCGGCAGGCGCGTCGCGGAAGGCCAACCACTCACCCAGGCTTAAAATCACCCCGCTGGCGAGCGGCGGATTGGCATCGTCACCCGCCATGGAAGTGCGCCAGGGATCGTCGACGAAGGTGCCGTTCTTCCACAATGCCATTCAGATACCCGCCCCGCCGCTGACAACGCCGACATGG
>CALMOK010000316.1 GCA_937871825.1 uncultured Alphaproteobacteria bacterium | reverse complement strand
ATCCAGGCCGGTTGCTCCGCCAACGGGGCGTCGGCCGAGGCGAGGCCCACGGCGTCGCAGGCGGCCCGCCGGCCCCATCGGTAGAGCAGCGCCCGCACGGCGTCCGGCCCCGGAGGCGAACCGCCGCCGAGGTCCCGGCGAGCCAGGGCAACGTTGGTGAGCCGCGCGGTTTCCTCGTTGGACAGCCGCAGGGCGAGCCGCAGGCGCCCGGCGTCCGCCTCGCCTTCGAGCGCCAGGGCGGCGAGGCGGAGGAGCGGGTCGGGACCCGTCCTGCAAGCAGCTTCCAACGCCGCGAAACGCGCGAGGCGCCCGGGCGAGGCCGGCCCGCCCAGCACGATCGCGGCGATCCCCGCAACGGTCATGACCTCCAGCACCGCCGGTGCGGCGGGCGCCAGCAGCGTCTTCAGCAGTTCGGCCCGGAGCCGCTCGCGCGACAACCGGGGAAGCGCGTCGCGGTGGCGGATCGAGGCGTCGAGCCCTTCCGGGTCGAGCGGCCCCACCGCGTAGGAGGCGCTGAAGCGGAAGAAGCGCAGGATGCGGAGATAGTCCTCCCGGATGCGCCGATCGGCGTCGCCGATGAACCGCACCCGGCCCTGCGCCAGATCGTCGATGCCCCCCGTGGTGTCGTGCAGGCGGCCCTGGCGGTCGATCGACAGGGCGTTGATGGTGAAATCGCGCCGCAACGCGTCGGCTGAAAAATCGCGGCCGAAACGGACGACGGCGTGGCGGCCGTCGGTTTCGACGTCCTCCCGCAAGGTCGTGACCTCGATGGGCGTCGCCCCGACCAGAAGCGTGACGGTTCCATGCGCGAGCCCCGTGGGAATGGCCCTCAGGCGCGCCGTGGCGGCACGCGCCAGAACCATTGCGGGGAGCGCCGTCGTGGTCACGTCGATGTCGCCCGGCGGCAGGCCCAGGAGGGCGTTGCGCACCGCCCCGCCCACGAGGCGCGCTTCTTCCCCGTCCCGGTCAAGGAGGTCGAGCACCCGCTCGACGCCGGGGTGGGCGAGAAGCGAGGCATCGGACAGGCGGCCGTCGGGGGCGAAGCGCAGGGCGCGTGGCAGCCCCGCCTCGGCCGTCATTGCAGCCGCCCCGGCACCAGGCGCCCGTTCTCGATGTGGGCCGGCGCGTAGCCGCCTTGGTGCCGGTCCGCGAAAACCCCCACGCCGAGGAGGCCGAGGACGACCAGCCCGAGTCCAGCCAGGGTCAGCAACGCGAGCGAGCCCCGCGACCAGCTCGCGGCAAGCCAAGGGTAGCGCTGCCGCAGGAACAGGATGATCCCGTAGAAAACGAACGGCGCGCCGAACAGCACGATGGCCTCGAACAGGGAACGTGCCATCGTTACAGGTACAGCTTCTCGTAAAGGGAGCGGATGATGCCCGCCGTGATGCCCCAGATGTGACGCTCGCGATAGGGCATGGCGTAGAAGCTTCGCGACCGGCCGTTCCATTCGCGCGTGCCGCGACGATGGTTGGACGCCTCCATCAGGAAGGCGAGCGGCACCTCGAAGGCTTCATCCACCTCCGCAGGGTTGAGGACGAGGTGGACCGGCTCGGCGACCAGCGCCACCGTGGGAACGATCAGGAACCCGGTGCCGGTGAGGTAGGGATCGAGATAGCCGAGCAGGCAAACCTGCGCGGGATCGAGGCCGATCTCCTCATGGGCCTCCCGCAGGGCCGCGGCGGCCGGGGTGGCGTCGCCCGGATCGATCTTGCCGCCCGGAAAGGCGATCTGTCCCGAATGGTTGCGCAAGCCCGTTCCCCGCAGGGTGAGCAGGACCGTTGGCCCAATGGGACGGCCGACCACCGGGATCAGCACGGCGGCGGCGCGCGGCGGCGGGTCGAGCAGGGGCGGCAGATCGTCGAGCCGATGGTCGCCGCCGGGCCACGATCCGGGACCCGAGGAGCGGCCCAGGTCGGCCAGCCCTGGCGGATGGGCGAGATCGAGGCGCGCCCGGGCACGCCGCTCGAAATCCGCCGTCGTAATGGCGGCCGACCCCGCTTGGGCCAAGACGGGCCCGTTCACATCAGGCCTTCGAGGCTCGATCCAGGGACCATGGGGAAGAACAGTCCGCTGGACGAGACGCCGAACATGGCGACGCCATCGACCGTGCGGGTTTCGCCACGGTCGGCGAGATCGATGAATAAGGCGCGCTTGACCAGGGCTTCGAGCCCGGCGCGCACATGGAGGTACGGCTTCAACCCGTCGGCAGCGCCCGGCACGAAACGGAGCGGATGTTCGGCGTCGACCGTCACCCATTCGTCGACGTTGGTGCGAAAGCGCAAGACCGGCAAGGAACCATCCTCGACGGCCATCTCAACCGCCAAGAAGGGCGCGTCCTCGACGGTGATCCTCACCTTCTCGTGAGGCGTGACCAGCATGGTGCCGTCCGGGTCCTGGCGCAGAATGGAGGAGAACAGCTTCACCAGGGCGGGCCGGCCGATGGGCGAACCTTCGTGAAACCACGTCCCGTCGCGGGCGATGCGCATGTCGAGGTCGCCGCAAAAGGGCGGGTTCCACAGGTGCACGGGCGGCAGGCCGCCCGCGCGCGCCGGCGCGATCGCGGCCCCGAGCGCGTCCAGGCCCACGGCCTCGGTCAAGGAGGAAGCACTTTCTTTCGCCATCATCTCATTTCATGCGTTGCCACATGATCATGGACCATGCGGCGTGGGCGCGCATCGACAATCTTGATTGAGACCCTAGCCTGGGCTCCGCCATCAGCCGCGTCGATGCCGATCGTCCGGTTCGAGGGATTTGACGACCGTCGCACGAAGCAATGCTGCGGACGAGCCGGCAGGCGACCATCACGCCGGCGTCCGCCGTCACTATTTCCAAAGCCGCATCCGGGCGGCTCGCACGACCACCAGCAAGGCCAAGCCATGACCCTCGCTCAAGACACGAACGTGACCGGCGGCGAAGCCATCGCGGCCCGGGCCGCCGATGCCGCGCTCGAACGGATCGCGGCGGCACGCGCCGGCATCGGGGAGGTGATCTTCGGCCAGCAGGCCGTGATCGAGGAAGCGCTGGTCACCCTTCTGGCGGGCGGGCACGGCCTTCTGGTCGGCCTGCCCGGCATGGCCAAGACGAAGCTGGTCGAAACGCTGGGCACCGTGCTGGGCCTGCAATCGCGCCGCGTCCAGTTCACGCCCGACCTGATGCCGGCCGACATCATCGGCTCCGAGGTGCTCGAGGAAGGGCCGGACGGCAAGCGCAGCTTCCGCTTCGTTCCCGGGCCGATCTTCACCCAGGTGCTGATGGCCGACGAGATCAACCGGGCCAGCCCGCGCACCCAGTCGGCGCTGCTCCAGGCCATGCAGGAGATGCAGGTCACGGTGGCGGGCCATCCGCACGACCTGCCGCGCCCCTTCCACGTGCTGGCGACGCAGAACCCCATCGAGCAGGAGGGCACCTACCCGCTGCCCGAAGCCCAGCTCGACCGCTTCCTGATGCAGATCGACGTGCTCTACCCCGACCGCGCGGCGGAAAAGCGGGTGCTGATCGAAACCACCGGCGAGAACGCGGGCGTCGCCAAACCCGCCATGACGTCGGACGACCTCGCGTCCATTCAACGCCTCGTGCGGCGCTTGCCGGTGGGCGACAAGATCGTCGAAGCGATCCTGGACCTCGTGCGCTCGGCCCGGCCGGGCGAGTCCACCAACCCGATCGCCCAGCACATTGCCTGGGGTCCCGGTCCCCGCGCCGCCCAGGCCCTGATGCTGGCGTCCCGCGCGCGGGCGCTCGTCGACGGGCGGCTCGCCCCCTCGGTCGACGACCTCGCCGCCCTGGCGCTGCCCGTCCTCAAGCACCGGATGGCGCTCACTTTTTCGGCCCGCGCCGACGGCGAAAGCGTGCCGGGCCTGATCGCCCGCCTCGTCGAGCGGCTTGGCTGAAGCCATGGTGGACGCCCGGTTGCTCGCACCCGACACGCGCGGCGTCAAAGCCCGGCACGGCCGCGAGGCGGTCGACCTCGCGCGCCGCCTGCCGAGCCTCGTGGTGGCGGCGCGGGAGATCGCCGGCAGCGTGATGCAGGGCGTGCACGGGCGCCGGCGCGCCGGCACGGGCGAATCGTTCTGGCAGTTCCGCCCCTTCGTGCCCGGCGAAGCGGCCGCCGGGATCGATTGGCGGCGCTCGGCGCGCGACGACCGGACCTATATCCGCGAGCGCGAATGGGAAGCCGCCCACACGGTGTGGCTGTGGGTCGACCGTTCGACCTCCATGGCCTACCAGTCGGGCCTCGCTTCCCAATCCAAGCTCGACCGCGCCGTGGTTCTCGGGCTGGCCGCCGCCGACCTCCTGGTCAAGGGCGGCGAGCGCGTCGGGTTTTCGGGCCTCACCAAGCCCATGGCGCGCCGCGCCATCGTGGACCATCTCGTCGAGGCGTTGACGCTGGACGCCCGGCGCCTGGATACCACGGGGGGCGACCTGCCCCCGCCCACCATGCTGCCGCCCCGCTCGCGCGCGCTCTACATCGGCGACTGGCTGTCCGACACCGAGGCGGTCACCCGGGCGGTCGCGATGGCGGCGGGCAACGGCGCGCGCGGCCACCTCGTGATGATCGCCGACCCCGTCGAGGAAACCTTCCCGTTCACCGGCCACGTGGAATTGCAGGACAGCGACGGGCCGGCCAAGCTCCGCCTCGGCGACGCGGAAGGCATGCGCAAGCGCTACGCGGCGCGCCTCGCCGCCCATCGGGAGCGGATCGGCGCGGCCTGTCGCCAGCACGGCTGGACCTTGGCGATCCACCGCACCGACCGGCCCGCCACCGAGGCCATGCTGGGGATCGCGACCTCGCTGGAAGCCGGGCGCGGGGTGGGCTGACATGCTGGGCTTCCCCCTCGCCTTCACGATCCCCGCCATCCTGGGCGCCCTCCTGCTGCTGCCGGCCTTGTACCTGTTGCTGCGGCTGACGCCCCCGCGTCCCCGCGACATCGTGTTCCCGCCCTTGCGGCTCATCCTCGACCTGGCGCCGAAGGACGAGACCCCGGCCCGCACGCCGCCTTGGCTGCTCCTTCTCCGCCTGCTCATTGCCGGCCTGATCATCGCCGCCATGGCGGGGCCGGTGTGGAACCCGCTTCCCGTTACGGGCGCCGGCAAGGGTCCGCTCGTGGTGGTGCTCGACGATGGTTTCGCCGCCGCGCCCGACTGGGACGCCCGGGTGGGCCTGGCGCGCCAGCGTCTCGTGGCGGCCCAGAATGCCGGGCGGGTGACCGCCGTGGTGGCGATCACGGACGGGGCGCGCGACATCGTGGCCGCCGACGCCGCGCGGTCGATCGACCGCCTGCAGGCGGTCAAGCCCGTGCCCATCGAACCCGACCGGCTGGCGACCATGCCGGCCCTGACGGCCTTCGGCCAAGCCCATCCCGACACCGATTTCGTGTGGATCGCCGATGGCCTCGAAGCCGGCGGGGCCCGCGCCTTCGCCGAACAACTGCAGGCCGCGTCCAACCGGCCTTTCACCCTCGTGGCGGGATCGCGGCCCATCCTGGGACTGGCGGGCACCGACAACAAGGCCGACAGGCTGGACGTTCGGGTGCTGCGCGCCGACACCCGGTCCGGCGCCGGTACGTTGCGGGCCCTCGACGCCAAGGGGCTGACGGTGGCCGAAGCGCCGTATCGGTTCGAAATCGGCCCGGACACCCACGCGGGGTTCGACCTCCCCGTCGAACTCCGCAACGAGATCGCCGAGGTGGTGATCGCCGGGGAAGCCTCGGCCGGGGCCGTCACCCTGCTGGACGGCCGCTCGAAACGGCGGCGGGTGGGCCTGGTGAGCGGCGCCACCGCCGACGTGGCGCAGCCGCTGCTGTCGCCCTCCTATTACCTTACCAAGGCGCTCGGCCCCTTCACCGACCTCCGGGAAGCCCGGGCCAATGTGCTCGACCCGGTGGTGTCGCTGCTCGACGAGCATCCTTCCGTCATGATGCTGGCCGACGTGGGCGCGCTGTCGGATGCCGCCCACGCGCGGTTGACGCAATTCGTGGAAGGCGGCGGAACCCTGGTGCGGTTCGCCGGCTCGCGGCTCGCCGGCAGCAACGACGACCTCGTCCCCGTCACGCTGCGGCGCGGCGGCCGGACATTCGGCGGCTCCTTGTCCTGGGACAATCCCAAATCCCTCGCCCCCTTCGAGCGCACCAGCCCGTTTGCCGGCTTGGCGACCCCCGCCGAGGTCACGGTTTTGCGCCAGGTCCTGGCCGAACCCGAAGCCGGGCTTCCGGGCAAGACCTGGGCGCAACTCGTCGACGGCACGCCCCTGGTGACGGCGGAGCAGCGCGGGAAGGGCCGGATCGTGCTGTTCCACGTGACGGCCGACACCACGTGGTCCAACCTGCCCTTGTCGGGGCTGTTCGTGTCCATGCTGCGGCGCGTGGTCGACACGGCGGGCCAGACGGGGACCGAGGCCGCGGGCCGGTCGGCCAACACGCCGGCATCGGCGCCGCAGGCCGACGTCGCCCTGCTGGCCCCCACCCGCATCCTGGACGGTTTCGGCGCGCTCGGCGGCCCACCCGGCACCACCAAGCCGGTTCCCGCCACCTTTGAAGGCCGTGGCACGGCCGAGCACCCGCCGGGCTTCTACGGGCCGCTCGACGCGGCCGTCGCCATCAACGCGTGGGCGCCCGACGACACGCTGGCGCCTGTGGATCTTTCGGGACTTTCGCCCGAACGCCAGCCTCTGCAGACGGCCGAGCCGGTCGACCTGCGGGCCCCGCTCGTCGCCCTGGCGCTGGTCGGCTTCCTTCTCGACGCCTTCGCCTCCTTCTGGCTCGGCGGCGGGCCGCGGCGCCGGCGCGGCGCCACGGTGGCGACGGCCCTCCTGCTCGGCTTCGCGGTGCCGGGCCTGGTGCCCGGC
>CALMOK010000315.1 GCA_937871825.1 uncultured Alphaproteobacteria bacterium | reverse complement strand
GCATGCCCACCCCTGATCCGGTATCCCGCTTCGGCGTCAAGGAAGGACGGCCACGGACCGAGGTCGAAGGCGACGCCGAACAGGGCCCGGCCGTCGCTGTCGCGGGAGGTGTTGCCGATCAGCGCGAGGTTGCGTTCGCGGGTGGAGGCCGGAAGGTGGAAGGTTCCCGCCACAGCTAGGACCGCCGGCCCGAACAACAAAAGTCGGAGTTGGGCGCCGGCCTCGCTGGTGCCGATCCCGGTGTAACGCCCGCCCGGGGTTCCACCGAGCCGCGTGGACACCAAGTCGGGCTTGATGATGGCCTGCAGCCAATCGGTGATGCCGTATTCGATATAGGCCGACGCTTCGCGCTTGGTGTAGGGCGCGGTTTTGACCAGGTGCCCACGCACGTCATAGGAATGCGAGCCGCTGTCGAACGTGCCCCGGACGATCACGATGCCTTGCCCGGCCAGTTCGTTGAAGGCGCCGGCCCAGGCCGGCCAGACCCAGGGGGCGCCCACAAGGCCTTGAACGATGGCGCAGATGGCGAGGCGACAAGCCCAGGACGGCGATAGCCGGCGGCACAACGGCGCGCCGACTGACCCCACTATCCGCTCGAATATTCGGGACGGGATCGACCCGCGACCGATACACATCGACTTACGACCTCGGATCCATCCAATCCGAGTAAGCCTTTATGGCTTCCGCGAGGCAAGCGAGTTTACGAAACGTAAGCTGATTTCCTAACATAGTGTTAACGCAGCCATGGGGTTCGGCCACGCCGGTTGCGGTTGGCCGTGGCGATCCACCTCCAAGGTCCGGCCCGGCGAATTGACGCTCCAGCGAAATTCGTTGGGCTCGGCTCGCTGAATTAACCAAGCTGCCCCGACGTCACGGTCTCAAAATCCTGAACAGCGGTTCCATTCGAGGCCGGGCCGATTTCACGCCGAGTGAAATTCAGGATCAGCGTCAATGATTTTGGCGAACACAAGAAACGATTCATCCTGTCCGTTTTCGAAGTGTTACGCCTAACATCGCGGTGATCAACTTGAACGCGATCGCGTAAAAACTGGGGTATTTGCTTACGCCGACTGCAAAAGCCGACTGGCATCTTGGTCTGGAGAACAGACGGGGCTAGGCCATGGTACTGGGCAGACGGAACGTGATCGCGGCCTTCCTCATCCTGATGGGTGCGCAGGTGGCCGACGCCGCTGGCTCCACGGAACCGCGGGCGAGTTTCGCGACCGTCACGGGCTCCACCAGCGTTCCCTATGGATGGGTGGATTTCTGCAACCGCTACGCCGGCGAATGCGACGGCCCGGCGCTGCCCATCCAGGATCTCGCCTTGACGGCACGGTCGTTCAAGGAGATCGACCGCGTCAACCGGCAGGTCAACCGAAGCGTCAAGGCCGAAACCGACATGGACCATTGGGGCGTCGTCGATCAGTGGGACTACCCGACCGACGGGGCCGGCGACTGCGAGGATTACGCGCTGCTCAAGCGCAGGACATTGATCCAGGCCGGCTATCCCCGGCAATCCTTGCTGATCACGGTTGTCAAGGATCACGTGGGTGAAGGCCATGCTGTGCTGACGGTCAAGACCGACAAGGGCGAATTCGTGCTGGACAACATGGTGGACACCGTTCTGCCCTGGAACGAGACGGGCTACCGGTTCGTCAAGCGGCAGTCGCAGGTCGATCCCAACATCTGGCAGTCGATCGGGGCGCCGGTCAACGCGCCGCTGTTCACCGCCAACCAGTGAGGTCCGGTCGCCCCTGTCGAATAAATCGTCAGGCTTTCGGGCGTGGGGCGAAGCGCAGCACGGCGGCACCCACGCAGGCGGACAGGATCGACCCCATCAGAACGCCGATTTTCGTGTCGGCCTGGAACTCCGGCGTCGGCGCGAAAGCCAGCAGCCCGATGAAGAGGCTCATGGTGAAACCCACGCCGCAGAGCAGCGCGACGCCGTAGACTTGTGTCCAGCTGGCCCGCGTCGGACGGCTGGCCAGCCCGGATTTGATGGCGAGCCACACGCTGCCCAGCACGCCCGCCTGCTTGCCGAAGAAAAGCCCGGATGCGACGCCGAGCGTCACCGGGTTGGTCAGGGCGGCCACCCCGGCTTCCCCGAACGCCACGCCGGCGTTGCAGAATGCAAAGATGGGCAGCACCAGGAAGGCGGCCCAGGGCGCCAGCGTGGTTTCGAGCCGGTGCAGTGGCGAGCCGGCTTCTTCTCGGCCGCCGGCCTTTGACTCGGCCGGGACCGTCATGGCGAGGACTACCCCGGCGATCGTCGCGTGAACGCCCGAGCGCAGCACGAAGAACCAGAGCGCGACGCCCACGACCAGGTAGGGTGTGAGGTGCCGCACCCCGAGGCGGTTCATGGCCAGAAGCAGCACGGCAGTCGCGGCCGCGAGGCCGAGCATCGGCATCGACAGTTGGCCGGTGTAGAAGACCGCGATAATGAGCACGGCGCCGAGATCGTCGAGCACCGCGAGCGCGGTCAGAAACACCTTCAGGGAACTCGGAACCCGGTTGCCCAGGAGCGACAACACCCCGAGCGCGAAGGCGATGTCGGTGGCCGAGGGAATGGCCCAGCCGCGCAGCGTGGCCGGTTGGTGGAGATTGAAGGCCACATAGATGAGGGCAGGAACCACCATGCCGCCAAGCGCGCCAAGCCCCGGCAGGGCGCGGGACGGCCAGGTTCGCAGCTGCCCGTGCAGGACCTCGCGTTTGATCTCGAGGCCCACGAGGAGAAAGAACACCACCATCAAGCCGTCGTTGGTCCATTCGAGCACGCTCATCGGCCCGAGATGGGCCTCGATCAGCCTCGTGTAGCGTGCGGCGGACGGCGCGTTGGCGGCAACGAGGGCGAGGGCCGCGCAGGCCATGAGCACCAGGCCGCCGCTCGACTCGCTGTCCATGAAGCGCCGGAGCATGGAGGGTAGAATACGGCGCGCTGAAAGGGGCATGGGCCCCCTGTGCCAGGGTTTCAAAGCT
>CALMOK010000314.1 GCA_937871825.1 uncultured Alphaproteobacteria bacterium | reverse complement strand
GGTTCACGGGCTTCGCCATCGGAACATGGCAGGCCACGCAGATCACCAAGGATTGGGATTTCTGGGAACTGCTTGTGCCGCAGATGCTTCGCGGCTTCTCGCTGATGACCGCCATGGTGCCGATCAACAACGTGGCGCTGGGAACCGTGCCGCCCAACAAGCTTAAGAACGCCTCCGGCCTGTTCAACCTGACGCGCAACCTCGGCGGCGCGGTCGGCCTCGCGATGATCAACACGCTGATCAACAACCGCTGGGACCTGCACCTACAGCGATTGCACGAGAGCGTGGCCTGGGGTCACGAAAAAGCCGAGGAAACGCTGGCGGGGCTGACCGACCGGTTCGCCTTCATGGGGTCGGACGCGACGCTGTCGGCCACCAAGCAACTGGCCCGCCTGGTAAGGCGCGAAGCCATGGTGCTGTCCCTCGCCGACGTGTTCCTGGCCTTGACGGTGCTGTTCATCCTCCTGGTGTTCGTGACGCCCCTGATGCAAAGGCCGGGACGGGCGGGTGGCGGCGACGCGCACTGATTATCGGGCGAGACGGGGTGCGTCACCGGTAGCCCGCCGCCTGAAGGTCGAACAATTCCGCGTAAGGTCCATCCACGGCGATGAGTTCGGCGTGGGTGCCGGTTTGGATGACGCGACCCTCGCCCAGCACGGCGATGCGATCCGCCATGCGAACGGTGGAGAAGCGGTGCGAGATCAGCACGGCGGTGCGGCCGCGGCTGAGGTCCTTGAACCGCTGGAACATCTCGTACTCGGCGCGGGCGTCGAGGGCGGCGGTCGGCTCGTCGAGGATCAGGACGGACGCGTCGCGCATGTAGGCCCGGGCGATCGCGATTTTCTGCCATTCGCCCCCCGACAGGTCGATGCCACCGTTGAAACGCCGGCCCAGGGATTGATCGTAGCCGAGCGGAAACGCTTCGATCAGCCGGTCCGCCAAGCTGCGGCCTGCCGCATCCGAGATCCGCGCCCGGTCCGTCATCGCGTCGATCCGGCCGACGCCGATGTTCTCGCCGGCGGTGAAGTGGAACCGCACGAAATCCTGGAAGATGACGCCGATCCGGGCCCGCAAGAACAGGAGGTCGTAGTCCCGCAGGTCGCGCCCGTCGAGCAGGATGCGGCCTTCCGTGGGATCGTAAAGCCGCGCCAGCAGCTTGACGATCGTGGTCTTGCCGGCCCCGTTCTCCCCCACCAGCGCCAGTACCTCGCCAGCCTCCAAGGTGAGATCGAGATGGCGCACGGCCCAGCGGTCCGAGCCCGCGTAGCGATAGCCGACATCCTCGAACACGAAGCCCGTGGTGAGTATGTCGGGAACCGGATAGGCCCCCGCCTTTGACGCGATGGCGGGCCGCAGCGCCAGGAAGTCGAACAGGTCGGCAAGATAGAGGGCCTGTCCGGCGATTTGGGAAAAGCCGAGGAGAAGTCCCTCGAGCAGGCCCCGCAGTCGCAGGAAGGCGCCGGCCAGGAACGTCAAGTCGCCAAGTGTGAAACGTCCCTCCACGGTGCGCCAGACGATCGCGAAATAGGCCGCGTAATAGGCGAGCGAACCCAATGCGGCGAATAATCCACCCCAGGCGGCGCGCTTCAGCGCGAGGCGCCGGTTGTCGGTGAACATGGCGTCGGCGAACCGGCCGAACCGGTCCACCAGGAAGCCGTTCAGCCCGAACAGCTTGATTTCCTTCGCGGTCTCGGTGCTGGAGCCGAGATAGCGAAGGTAATCGAGCTGCCGACGCTCCGGCGTGCGGAAATAATCCAGCCTGTAGCTTTGCGCGTTGAAGTGCTTCTCGCCGAGGAAGCCCGGCACCAGGGCGGCCAGGATCAGAACGATCAGCCACGGCGCGTAAGCCATGAGGCCCGCCGCCAGCGAAAGTACCGTGATGAGGTCCTGGGCTTGGCCGAACATCTGCGTCAGCAGCGTCGTGCGGCCCGTGACCTGCCGGCGGGCGCGCTCCAGCCTGTCCTGCTCGGTGCTGCTTTCGAGTTGTTCGAGGTCGAGCGTGGCGGCGTGGCGCATCAGCCGAACGCTCGCGAAATTGCTGTAGCGCTCGGATAGGAGGCTGTCGGCGAGCGAACTCGCCCGCCCGATCAGGTTCGTCCCGACCGCTAGCGCGAATTCGAGGCCGAGCAGCAGCCCGAGGTGGTTGAGCCTGCCGCTCGCCAGCCACGCCTCGAACCCCTCCCCGGGGGCGGACAGGCGCGTTTGGGCCACCACGCCGTCGATGATGAGCTTGCCGATGTACAGGCCGAGCACCGGCAACAGGGCCCGCAACAGCCGCAGGCCGAGGCTCCAAAGCGTCAGGCCGGCGCTCGCCTCCCAGACGAGCCGGAACAGCGAGGAAAGGTGGCGCAGGTTGCCGGCCCGCTCGGCGAGCGCGCGACGGGCGGCCTGAAATCGTTCGCTCATCGATCCGCTTTCCGAGGTTTAAGTCTCCCCCGCCGTCGATCCGCGTCAGGTCGCTCGACGATCGAGGATGTCGGCCCGTGCGGTTTCACCCGAATGGACGAGGCCGTGGCGCGTCCGCAGGCCGGCTATTCCTCGATTTCCATGACAATGCTTGAAGGCCGATGCGGCTCGTCCGCAAGGTCGACCGGAACGGCCGAACGAATGCTTTGTGCTGGACCATGGGGAGCCGGTCAATCGCACCCGTGTCCCATTCGCAACGGCTGTGGACAATCCGCGACAAACCTTCGCGCCTACCGGAATGCGGCTTGCGGCATCGCCGTTATCGCCTATCTTGAACTTGTCTTTGTTCTAGCGAAAGGAGGTGATCCAGTGTCTCATTGTTTCATGCTTGGTAATCGGGCCTGGACGATCGATTTCTCAGTTGAGGCTGTGATCTCTTAATCGCTACGGTTCGTTTCCGAGCCGAACAATGTCGAGGGGCTGCCCATTGGGTGGCCCCTTTTCATTTGGGTGCCGGATATTGGCGATACCCCGGCTTTGCAACATGGCGCGTTGGCGGCTAAACAGCCTTCCACGGGCAGGCACCGCGCCTCGCACCCCATCCACACCGCGCCATGCCTGACGAGAGCCCCGCCAAACGACTGGACGACCTGCGCGTCGACATCGATCGGATCGACGCCGCCATGCACGCGCTTCTGATGGAGCGGGGTGGCATCATCGAGGAGTTGATCGCCGTCAAGGCGCGGCAGGGCGGCGGCTCCGCCTTTCGCCCTGGACGGGAAGCCGAGATGATGCGGCGCATCGCCGAGCGCCATGGCGGGCCCTTGCCGCTCGACACGGTGGAAAGCATCTGGCGGGTGATCATTTCCACCTTCACCTTCATCCAGGCGCGTTATGCCGTCCACGCCGATCTGGCGGGGGGTGACGCCGCCATGCGCGACACCGCCCGGTTTCATTTCGGATTCACGGTCCCGCTGATGCCTCACCTTGGAGCCGCCGGCGTGATCGACGGTGTTGCCCGCGAGGCGGGCGACCTCGGGTTGATCCGCATCGATGCGGAAGCGCTCGCTGGCCCCTGGTGGGGATCCCTGGTCGAGCCGGAGGCCCCCAAGGTGATTGCCCGGCTGCCGTTCGTGGAGCGCACCGATCACCCGGCGGGGCTGCCGGTTTTCGTGATCGCGCGGCCCACAATGGTGGCGGCCGTGCGGGACGTGGTGCTTTACTCGGTGTCGGCCGACCGCTGGCGTGATGGCCTGCCCGCTGCCATCGGGGCGCTCGGTGGCGCCATCCTCGGCAATGTCGGCGACAAGCTCGGGCTCGTCCTCCTCGTCGCGGTACCGGGTACCGTCGACGGGGCGTCTCTTCGGGGCGCCTTGCTGCCGGTCGTCGGCGAGGTTCGCGTGGCGGAAATCGGCAGCCACGCGGCCCGCTTCATGCTCCCGCCCCATCCTGGCTATCCTCAAGCCTGACATCACCCAGACCTGCCAACTCGTTCCTCGTTTGAAAAGCGCTCCGCCGCCATGTCCCACACCGCGCCAAGCCGGCCCGCCCCGCGTCCCAACATCCTCGACATCGACCATTACGTGCCGGGCAAGAGTGGCTCCGGCCATGGCAAGGTCTACAAGCTGTCGGCCAACGAAACGCCGCTCGGTCCCTCGCCCCAGGCAGTGGACGCCTTTGCCCGCAGCGCGCGAAACCTCGATCTTTATCCCGATGGGGCCGCGACCCGCCTGCGCGAGGCCATCGCGGCCCGCTACGGGCTCGACCCAGCCCGCATCGTGTGTGGTTGTGGCTCCGACGATCTCCTTCACCTGATCGCCCAGGCCTACGTGGGGCCGGGCGACGAGGCGGTGGTCACCGAGCATGGCTTTCTGGTTTACAGGATCGCCGTCCAGGCCGCCGGCGGAACCCCGGTGGTGGCCAACGAGCGCGATTTCACGGCCGACGTCGACGCCATCCTGGCCGCCATCGGCGATAAAACGAAAATCGTCTTCCTGGCCAATCCCAACAACCCGACCGGCACCTACCTGCCCTTCGACGAGGTAAAGCGCCTCCACGCCGGGCTTCGGCCCGACATCCTGCTGGTGCTCGACGCCGCCTACGCGGAATACCCGCGCCAGAACGATTACGCGTCCGGGCTCGAACTCGTGTCGAGCCACGACAACGTCGTCATGACGCGGACCTTTTCCAAGATCCACGGGCTCGCCAGCCTGCGGCTGGGATGGTGCTACGCGCCCGCCGTGCTTTGCGACGCGCTCAACCGCATCCGGGGTCCGTTCAATGTAAACGGACCGGCGATCGAGGCTGGGATCGCGGCGATCGGCGACATGGCCCATGTCGAGCAGGCGGTCGTTCACAACGAGCGGTGGCTCGAATGGCTCGGGAACGAGTTGCGTGGCCTCGGCTTGGGCGTCACCCCGAGCGCGGCGAACTTCCTGCTCGTCCATTTCCCCCGCCAGGCTGGCAGAACCGCGCGGGACGCCGACGCCTTCCTGTCGGAGCGCGGGCTGATCCTGCGGGCCGTCGGCGCCTACGGGCTGCCCGACAGCTTGCGCCTCACGGTCGGCACCGAGGAAGCCAATCGCCGCCTCGTCGACGCGCTGCGGGCGTTCACCGCCGGCTGGTCGACAGTCCATGACTGACGGCCAGCCCTTGTTCGGGCGCGTGGCCATTCTGGGCATGGGCCTGATCGGCTCGTCCATGGCCCAGGCCGCCCGGCATTTCGGCGTGGCGGAAACCGTCGTGGCGGCCGACACCGCGCCGGCGGTGTGCGACAGGGTCCGGGCCCTTGGCTTCGCCGACCATGTGACGATGTCGATCACCGAGGCCGTGGCGGGTGCCGACCTCGTGGTGCTCTGCGTGCCGGTCGGCGCAATGGGCGAGGCTGCTGCCACCGTCGCGCCCTATCTCAAACCGGGCGCCATCGTCAGCGACGTGGGCTCCGTCAAGGGCGCCGTGGTGGACGCCGTGTCGCCCTGCCTGCCGGACGGCGTGGCGCTGGTTCCCGCTCACCCCGTGGCCGGCACGGAACATTCGGGACCCGACGCCGGATTCGCCACCCTGTTCGAGGGCCGCTGGTGCATCCTCACGCCCTGCGAATGCTCAAGGCCCGACGCCGTGGACCGGGTCGCGGCCTTGTGGCGGGCGTTCGGCTCCAACGTCGAAACCATGACGGCGACGCATCACGACCTTGTGCTCGCCATAACAAGCCACGTGCCGCACCTGATCGCCTACAACATCGTCGGAACGGCCGCCGACCTCGAACAGGTCACACGTTCCGAGGTGGTCAAGTTCTCGGCCGGCGGCTTTCGGGATTTCACCCGCATCGCCTCGTCCGACCCCACCATGTGGCGCGACGTCTTCCTGAACAACCGGGACGCCGTGCTGGAAATGCTGGGTCGGTTCACCGAAGACCTGGCGGCGTTGCAGCGCATGGTTCGCTGGGGTGACGGCGACGGCCTCTTCGACCTGTTCACCCGCACGCGGGCGATCCGGCGCGGCATCATCGCGCAAGGCCAGGAAACGGCCGCGCCCGATTTCGGCCGGCGAGGATCGCAGGCGGGCGCGATCGATCAGTAAAGTGGATCGAGCAGCACAGGAGTCGGAAACGGCCCCACCGAAAGTCGTCCCGCCTTGAGCAGGATCGGCAGTCGCATCGCCTCGGCGTTCGGCGCGGGACTGGCGACGGCCGTCTTGCCGCCGCCAAGAAGGCTGCTCAACAGTCCACCAAGCTGCACACCGACGACCGGGATGCCGAACCGCGCGGCGAGCGGACCGAACCCGGTCAACGCCGTGTCGAGGCGGCCGGTCACGCGATGGGCGTCATCAAGGCTTAGGTTGCCCGACGCCTGTCCATTGAACCCGCCCCGTACGACCCGGAGCATCCGAAGGTCGAGCATGCCCCCGGCCTGACGCCATGCGTCGAGCCGCCGCACGGTTGGCGCCCTCAACAATGCGGCATGGCCGAGCGTGCCTTCGGCGCCTACGTCCGCGCTCTCCGATCCACCCACAAAGCCATCGATCGTCGGGGCGGTCAGTCCGGATGCCGCAAGGCTGAACGCCACATCGTCCGGTGCGGTCCCTTCGTCAGCGACGAGGTTGGCTCGCCCATCGAGACCGGCTGCTCGCGCGTTGAAAACCCCAGTGTCACGCGTGGTCAGCGTGACGGCGAGGCGCCTCGCCTCCAGCCTGCCTTCGCGCGGTGCGGCCGGAAGCCCGCCGGCGGAGACGCGCAGCGCCGACCAGGAAACGACCAGCTCGAAGTCCTCGTTTTCAGCGACGAGGTCGAGAGGGCCGACGAGGTCGACGATCATTGTCCGGAGGTGGCCCACGCTCGTCTCGGCCGTGAGGGCGGCCACCGTGCCGGTCGCGATCCGGCCGGCGATTTCGCCTCGAAACGTCGGGGCCTCACAACGGATCTGGAGGGACGCCGGATAACCGCCGATCGTCCGGTCGGGGCAGGTCCACTGACGCCCGGCCACGGCTTCGGCCTCGATCCAGCGATCAAAGGCGGCACCAGCTTGATGTGAGGCGAAAAGCCAGAAACCGGACCAGATGGCAGCGGCACCAAGGCCGGTCAATGCGAGTGCGATTCCGTGCCGGATCCAGGCGGGCCGCGATCTGCGGCGTTGATCAGGAATCAGCACCTGGTCGTTCCGGTGTGTTTTTCCTGTGTCGTCCTGGTGGACGCGCCGCGCCGTTCCATGCTGATTCCATTTTGCGCCGGGTTGCGGCGAAGCAGCCCGCGCTTTCCGGCGGTCGCCATGAGGGTCACGGTTAAATGAGCCAAAATGGCGACCTCTGGATCTTCGCCTACGGCTCGCTGATGTGGCGACCGGATTTCGTCTTCGTGGAGCGCCATAAGGCGCGACTATCCGGCTATCATCGCAGCCTGTGCATCTTTTCGCACCATTATCGGGGCACAACGGAGACCCCCGGCCTCGTCCTGGGCCTGGACCGGGGCGGATCCTGCCTCGGCGTGGCCTTCAAAGTGGACAGCAACCATCGGGAAGCGACGCTTGACGCCGTTCGGGCTCGCGAACTCGTGACGGGGGTCTACCTGGAAGTCACCGTCAATGTCACGCTGCCGGATGGAGCCCAGGTGCGCGCAACGACCTATGTGGCGGATCGCGCCCATCTTCAATATGCCGGCAAGCTCCACCGGCAGACCGTCCTGGCCTGCGTGGCTCGCGCGGCGGGCGTCACGGGACCCAACCTCGACTATGTCCGCAACACGGATCTCCACCTGCGGAACATCGGCATCGTCGACCGCAACCTCGCCTGGATCGTTCAGGCGATCGATGGCCTTCCCGAGCCCGAAGGCGCGACGATCAAGCCACCGCGAAGATCGATCAAAACGGCCTGACGCTCGGCCGCGTCGGTTGCCAGCAGATGAAGGTGGAGTTCGCAACGACCCGTCGCAGCGAGACGGCCGATCCGCTCGCTTCGGAAAAAGTCCTGCGGGTATGTACCCGTGTCGTCGATCCAAAGCGGAACCCGCTTGCCGTCGGGTTGGCGGTCCACCGCGATCACCACGGCCCCGCCATCGCTCGGAAGGCTGGCGCCCTCCTCAAGGGAGAACACTGAAAAGACGTAGCGTCGCCCCAAAACGCCAGTCCAGGCCCGGAATCGCTCGGCCACGCTGGTTCCGGCCAACCCTGGCAGAAGGGTGTCGCAACCTGTCGCCCCGCCGCTGTCGCCGTTCCCCGCGGGCTCGACGAGGCTCCACTCGCAGGCCCATGAGCCCCACCGGAAGCCTCGCTCGTCCCGAACGCGCGTTCTTGCCTCACTTGGCCGCATCTTCGCCCCGCCAACCATCATTTGATTGAACAAAGCAAGAACACGAAAGTGTCCTTGCGTCAACCCGACCCATGATGAGGCGCCCAAACGATCATTATGACTTTTGAAAAAACGCCCGCCGAGGCATGGTGATCCTCGTGCGGAAGCCGTTTCGGCATGCGCCGTGCCTGGCGTCCGAAGCCAAGCGAGGGGAGGACGGCCATGGCGCGAGTGGCATTGGTCACAGGCGGAACGCGCGGCATTGGCGGCGCGATCTCACGAACGCTGCGGGATGCCGGTTTCGTCGTCTCGGCAACCTACGCCGGCAACGAGGAAGCGGCCGCGCGCTTCGTTGGCGAGACCGGCATACCGGTGTTCCGGTGGGACGTTACCGATTTCGATGCCTGCGCGGCAGGCGTGCGGCAGGTCGAGAACGACCTCGGGCCGGTTGACGTGCTGGTCAACAATGCCGGCATCACGCGGGACAGTTTCTTTCACAAGATGACCCGGGAGCAGTGGCGCGCCGTGATGAGCACGAACCTCGACTCCCTGTTCAACATGACCCGGCCGGTGATTGAGGGGATGCGATCGCGCGAATGGGGCCGGGTGATCGTGATCTCGTCCATCAACGGCCAGAAGGGCCAGATGGGTCAGGTGAATTATTCGGCCGCCAAGGCGGGCGACCTCGGTTTCGTCAAGGCCCTCGCCCAGGAAAGCGCAAGAAAGAACATCACCGCCAACGCGATCTGCCCCGGCTATATCAGCACCGAGATGGTGAACGCCATAGATCCCGACGTCATGGCCAAACGCGTCCTGCCGCTGATCCCGGCGGGGCGGCTCGGTTTGCCCGAGGAGGTTGCCAAGGCGGTCGCCTATCTGGCGTCCGACGAGGCCGCCTTCATCACGGGCGCGACACTGACCATCAACGGCGGCCAGCACATGGTGTGACGCCGCCCCAAGGGCGTTTCAGTGACGAAAGTGTCGGACACCGGTGAACACCATGGCGAGGCCGGCGGCGTCGGCGGCGGCGATCACTTCCTCATCGCGCATCGAGCCGCCGGGCTGGATGATGGCCGTGGCCCCGGCGCTCGCCGCGGCTTCGACACCGTCGGCGAAGGGGAAAAAGGCGTCGGACGCCACCACGGCGCCCCGCGTCAGCGCGTCGCCCTCGCCCGCTGCCTTGGCGGCCTCGCCTGCCTTCCAGGAGGCGATGCGGGCCGAGTCGACCCGGCTCATCTGCCCGGCCCCGATGCCGACCGTTGCGCCCGCCTTGGCGTAAACGATGGCGTTCGATTTGACGTGCTTGCAAACCCGGTAGGCGAAGGCGAGGTCGGCGCGTTCCCCGTCGGTCGGGGCGCGGCGGGTCACCGTCCGCAGCGTCATCGCATCCACGTCGGCGGTGTCGCGGTCCTGCACCAGAAAGCCACCCGCCACCGTCCGGATGGCGCTGCCCGGCGCGCGCGGGTCGGGAAGGCCACCCGTCAACAATAGCCGGAGGTTTTTCTTCCCGGCAACGATGGCGATGGCGTCCGGGCTCGCGTCGGGCGCGATGATGACTTCCGTGAAGATGCCCACGATGGCCTCGGCGGCCTCGGCGTCGAGCGCGCGGTTGAGCGCCACGATGCCGCCAAACGCCGAGACGGGATCGCAGCGCAACGCCAACCGGTAGGCTTCCGCGAGGGTGGCGGCCTGCGCGACCCCGCATGGATTGGCGTGTTTGATGATCGCCACGGCGGCCGATCGCCGGGGATCGAACTCCGCCACGAGTTCAAAGGCGGCATCCGTGTCGGCCAGGTTGTTGTAGGACAGCGCCTTGCCCTGGACCTGTCGCGCCGTCGCGACCCCGATCCGGTCCTCGGCGGTGCGGTAGAAGGCGGCGGACTGGTGGGGGTTCTCGCCGTAGCGAAGGCTTTCGGCGAGGGTGCCGCCGAGCGCCCGGTAATCCGGCGTCGTCGCCTGCACGGCTCGCGCCAGCCAAGTCGAGATGGCGGCGTCGTAGGCGGCCGTGCGGGCGAAGGCTTTCTGGGCGAGCCTGCGCCGCAAGGGGCCGCCGGTGCCGCCGTTATTGGCATCGAGTTCGGCCAGCAGGCCCGGGTAATCGGCGACATCCACCAGAACCGCGACGTCGCGATGGTTCTTGGCCGCGCCGCGGATCATGGCGGGGCCACCGATGTCGATGTTTTCCACGCAGGTGTCGAAATCGCCGCCCGCCGCGACGGTGTGCTCGAAGGGGTAGAGGTTGACCACCAGGAGGTCGATCGGGGCAATGTCGTGGGCCAGCATGGCGGCCTCGTGGGCCGGGTTCTCGCGGATCGCCAGCAGCCCCCCGTGCACGTTGGGATGCAGCGTCTTCAGCCGCCCGTCCATCATTTCGGGGAAACCCGTGAGATCGGCGACGTCGCGCACCGCCAAGCCCCGCGCTTCCAATTCCTTGCGGGTGCCGCCCGTGGAGATCAGCTCGATCCCGCGCGCCGCGAGGGCGGCTGCGAAATCCGCCAGCCCGGTCTTGTCGGACACGGAAAGAAGCGCACGCTTGATAAGGCGACGGTCGTTGGACATGCGATCCACTCGGAATTCCCGGAGCGCGGAATGGGAAAGCCGGCGCCGATCAAAGGAATGCGGCCTTATCACGGAACGGCCGGCGCACAAACGGCGTGCCGGCTTCCCTCAGGCAGGCTCGACCCGCGTCAGCGACCACGTCACGCTCTGCACCGCATCGGTATGGGCCTGGATCACGATCTGCTCGGTGCGGCGCGGGCCTTCGGCGCTGGCGAAGAAGATGCTTTCCTCGATGTCGACCGGCTGCCCACCCGCGCTGAACATCCAGTGATCGCCGTTCCCCGCCGCGATCATGATCGCCCGCCCGTCGCCCGCGAAGGTGGCACGGGCCGACGGATGCAGGTGGAAGCGCAACGCGAAGGGCAACCCGGGTTCCCCCGCCTTGCGATCGGCTTCCACCAGCCGGTCCGTGCCGGTCAGCTGGTCCCCGCTCCGGGCCAGCGCGAGGACGCGCCGGTGAACGAAACCCAGGCGCGCGTAACCGTTGTGCGACGCCTCGATGCCGAGCGCGCCCGATGTCTCGTCCCGCTGCGCCGTCACGATCGTCGGGCCCGATACGAGCGCCCCATCAAGTAAGCCGACGGGATAGGGCGAGGGCACGAAGCGGCTCGACGAGGTGTCGGCGAGGGTCAGCGTCGAATGAGCGGCGGTGACGCGGGCAGCCTGTTCGCCTGTTTGCAGGCTGGGCTCGGGTGCCCCGCAATTAACGATGAGCCGTTGTTGAAGAACCGAGAACTCGAACGCCAACGTTCCGGCGTGGGCACGCTTCGCGAAGGCGATAGGCGGCGGCGTCCCGGTATCGCAGATCAGGACGGCGTCCCCGGCCTCCAAGCGCTGGTAGCCGGAGTGGGGCGCGTTGGCGAGGGGCGAGGCGTGGGCGTCGTCGTAGGCCAGCACGGTTGCCAGCGCCTCGGGCTGCGTCACCCCCATGCCGTTGAACAGGGCCAGCGACCCGTCGGAATGACGGAACATGCGGAGCATGGGCATCATGCGGTCGATCGCGTTCAGGAGCGGGCTTGGAACCTCCGCCCCCCGCGCCGCATAGGCCTGGCGCAACGGCAGGAGGTCGAGCAGCAATTCGGCAAGAAAATGCGGGTTGCGGCTGACATGGCCGCCGTCGGGCAGGATCTGGCGGCCGAGTTCCTCGAGCAGCGCGCGTGAGCCGGCCTTGTCGCGGCGCGGCCCGCCTTCGGCGCACAGCCCCACGGCCGCCAAGGCGAGGGCGGCCCACAACCGGCCCTCGCCATCGAGGCCGTTGGCCATCCGCCTTTGCAGGAAGGCCACCTGCCGGCCGAAGCTCTTCATCAGGCGACGATAAAAGGCGCCGTCGGCGCCCTCGAGGATCATGGGGGATTGACTGAGCCAGGATAGAAGCCGGCGCGAAACCGTCTTGGCTTCCCAGGCGATGGGATGGGTGGCGCGGTTGGAACCGATCCAATCCTCCACAAGGGCGCGGGCGTTGGCGCGGGCGAGCGCAGTGTCGGCCGCCCGCATGTGCCGCAGCCAGCCAAAACCGTGCAGGGCCTCGGCCCAACTCGGGCTTGGCGGATCGAGGTCGAAGGGCGAGCGGCCGTGGGCATTGATCATCTTGCCGCCTAGCGCGAAGTAGCCCGCATAAATGTCGCCCGCCACGGTCGGGTCGGCGGTTCTGATGTCGGGCGGCGCGATGATGAGGCGCGTCGGGCTGCGGATCGGCTGATCCAGCAGCCAGACCAGCGGATCGAGCGTCCCGTGCCAGCCTGCCCGAGCCCCTTGCGCGACCACGAGGCCGGCATATCTCAAGCGCTCGGCGAGGGTTGATCGGTTCAGCGCCTCCTCCCCCCAGTCACCCGAACAAACCCGGTGCGCGACGCTTGGCAAACCGCAGGATTGGTCAAATTGATTGAGGTTGCCTTAACCCTAACGTGAGCAGCCCAGACCTCCTGGCGTTGAACGATTCGTTTTTGGCCCGGCATGGCCTATGGCTGGCGGATGACGCCCTTCTTCAAGATGATGTTACCATAAAGCCGGCGCTCGCCCGTTGCCACGACCGCGAAAGCCGCCCGGGCCCGCTGGTAGAAGTCAAAGCGTTCGAGCTTGGCCAGGGTGAACCCGTCGCCTTCGTGCCTGCGGATCAACGACCGGAATTCGGCGAAGATCGGCTCCTCGGCGTCCGGCTCGCCGACCACCGCCATGACCCACGCGGCCTCTGGCACGAAGGTGTCGAGCGGAAAGACCGATAGAACGGCGTCGAGCATGGCGGTCGCCGGATGGCCGTCGAAGCGCAGGACCGGCCGGCCCGCAGATTCCGCCGGATAGTTCGCGTCGACGATCACCAGGTCGTCGCCGTGGCCCATCGCCCGCAACGCGCGCAGCAGGTCTGGCGACAGAAGTGGATCGAGCCCCTTCAACATCGTGGTTTCCTCGACGGCCGATGGCCATGGCGGGCGAAAGCCGGCCTAATCGGCACTGGGCCGAACAATAGTGCCGGATCGAGCTTGAACCAGGGGGTCGCTCCAACGATTAACAGAACAAGGACATGCACGCCCGGGTCTTGCCAGCACTCGACACCGATCGGACAGCCGTCGATCAGCGCCGCGCCATCGTACGCCCGCGCCGCCAATGCCAAGGAGTAGACCAATGCTTTCCAAGCTCGAGCAATTGAAGACAATGACGACGGTGGTGGCCGACACGGGCGACCTCAAGGCCGTGGAGAAGTTTCGCCCGACCGACTGCACCACCAATCCGAGCTTGGTGCTCAAGGCCGCGCAAGATCCCGCCGGCGCCGAGATCATCAAGGAAGGCATCCTTTGGGGACGCAGCCACAAGGCCGTCAGCAGCCAGATCTGCGACCGGCTGGCGGTCAGCTTCGGCATCGCCCTCACCAAGATCGTGCCCGGACGGGTATCGACGGAGGTGGACGCGGACCTGTCCTTCGACAAGGACGCCCTCATCAACAAGGCGCACGCGCTGATCGCCGACTACGAGGCCCGCGGCGTTGGACGGGATCGCGTCCTGATCAAGCTCGCGTCCACGTGGGAGGGCATTCAGGCCGCCAAGCTCCTGCAGTCCGAAGGGATCGACTGCAACCTCACGCTGCTGTTCTCACTCGCCCAAGCTTCCGCTTGCGCCGACGCCGACGTGTTCTTGGTGTCGCCCTTCGTGGGCCGCATCATGGATTATTACGCCAAGGCTGAGGGAAAGACCTACTCGGGCGAGGACGACCCAGGCGTCAAATCCGTCCGCCAAATCTACAGCTACTACAAGGCGCACGGCATCAAGACCGTTGTGATGGGCGCCTCGTTCCGGAACCTCGACGAGATCGAGGCTTTGGCCGGTTGCGACCGGCTGACGATTTCACCGCAATGGCTCGAAAAGCTCGACGCCGACCAGGGAACGCTGATCCGCAAGTTGAAGCCGGCCGCCCCGTCGCGCGACGTGCCGGCCCGCATGCACCTCGACGAGAAAAGCTTTCGGCTGATGCTGAACGACGATGCGATGGCGACCGACAAGCTCGCCGAAGGTATCCGGTTGTTCACCAAGGACCTGCGCACCCTGCAGGACCTTGTTTCCAAGGAACTTGAAAACAACGCCGAAGCGCCGCTGACCGCAAAGGCGAGCTGACCCACCAAAGGGTTACCACGATCGGCCCGGACGGGTAGCGCCCGGGCCGATCGTGTTCATGCCTTGCCGGTCGCTTGCTTCTGCAAGCCGACAAGCCTGCCGATACCGGTTTCGGCAAGCGTGAGGAGATCGTTGAGTTGGGCTTTGCTGAAGGGCGCGCCCTCGGCCGTGCCCTGCACTTCGACAAGCCCTCCCGAGCCGGTCATCACGAAGTTGGCATCCGTTTCGGCGGATGAATCCTCCAGGTAGTCGAGGTCGAGCACCGCCTCGCCTTTGACGATGCCGCAGGACACCGCCGCCACATGGTCGCGGATCGGGCTTTCCTTGACCATGGAGCGTCCGCGCATCCAGGCAAGGCAATCATGCAGCGCCACCCAGGCCCCTGTGATGGCGGCCGTGCGGGTGCCGCCGTCCGCCTGGATAACGTCGCAATCGAGCGTGATCTGCCGCTCGCCGAGCGCCTGCAGGTCCACCACGGCGCGCAGGCTCCGCCCGATCAACCGCTGGATTTCCTGGCTGCGTCCGGACGGCTTGCCGGCGGTCGATTCCCGGCGCGTTCGCGTCGCGGTCGCGCGCGGCAGCATGGCATATTCGGCCGTGACCCAACCCCGTCCCTGCCCGCGCAACCACGGCGGCGGCTTTTCCTCGAGCGAGGCCGTGCAGAGCACGTGCGTGTCGCCGAACTTGACGAGGCACGAGCCTTCGGCATAGCGCGCGACCTGCCGCTCCATCGAAACCGGCCGCAATTCATCGAAGGCCCGTTTGGACGGCCGCATCGGTTCGCTCCTTGGTGACAAACGATCACTTCGAACCGGCCCGGGCCCCCGCACCGCATTGTCCGGCTATCCAGCCTGCTTGTAGGGTGCGGCGGCAGGCGGAGCAATCGTGTTGGACCGTGGCCCATCCGCGCTCACGCGGGCGGGCCTTGATATGAAAGCTAGGCTGGCGGGGCCAATGTGGTCTGGGGCCCGGCGCAACGCCTCATTTTCAGGCTTCGCCCCAGCGGCGAGCCCGGGTTAAGCTCCGGCGCGAAGGAGCCCCCATGGCCATCACGTTTCCCCGCGCCGCCTATGCCGACATGTTCGGCCCCACCACCGGCGATCGGTTGCGCCTCGCCGACACCGCGCTTGTCGTGGCGATCGAGCGCGATTTCACGATCTACGGCGAGGAAGTGAAGTTCGGCGGCGGCAAGGTGATCCGCGACGGCATGGGGCAGAGCCAGGTGGCGCGCCGGGATGGCGCCGTCGACACCGTGATCACCAACGCGGTGGTGATCGACCATTGGGGCATCGTCAAAGCCGACGTCGGCCTCAAGGAGGGCCGCGTCGTCGCCGTCGGCAAGGCCGGCAACCCGGAAATCCAGCCCGGCGTCACGATCGTGGTGGGGCCGGGAACGGAAGTGATCGCCGGCGAGGGCAAGATCCTGACGGCAGGCGGCTTCGACACCCACATCCACTTCATCTGCCCGCAGCAGATCGAGGAAGCCCTGATGTCGGGCGTCACCTCCATGCTGGGCGGGGGCACCGGCCCGGCCACCGGCACCTTCGCCACCACCTGCACGCCGGGACCCTGGCACATCGCCCGGATGATCGAGGCCGCCGATGCCTTTCCGATGAACCTCGGCTTCGCCGGCAAGGGCAACGCTTCCACCCCCGCCGGCCTCGTCGAGCAGGTCGAGGCCGGCGCCTGCGCGCTGAAGCTGCACGAGGACTGGGGCACCACCCCGGCCGCCATCGATTGTTGCCTGTCGGTGGCCGACGATCACGACGTGCAGGTGATGATCCACACCGACACGCTGAACGAGAGCGGCTTCGTGGAGGATACCATCCGGGCCTTCAAGGGCCGCACCATCCACGCTTTCCATACGGAGGGCGCGGGCGGCGGCCACGCGCCCGACATCATGACGGTGGCGGGCCTCGAAAACGTGCTCCCCTCCTCCACCAACCCGACGAGGCCGTTCACCCGCAACACGCTCGACGAGCACCTCGACATGCTGATGGTCTGCCATCACCTCGACGGCTCGATTCCCGAGGACCTGGCCTTCGCGGAAAGCCGCATCCGCAAGGAGACCATCGCCGCCGAGGACATCCTGCACGATCTCGGGGCGCTCTCGATGATGTCGTCCGACAGCCAGGCGATGGGCCGGGTGGGCGAGGTCATCATCCGCACCTGGCAGACCGCCGACAAGATGAAGCGCCAGCGCGGGGCCTTGCCGGGAGAAACGGGCGACAGCGACAACCTGCGGGTGAAACGCTACATCGCCAAATACACGATCAACCCGGCGATCGCCCACGGGGTGTCGCGCCACATCGGCTCGATCGAGCCGGGCAAGCTCGCCGACCTCGTGCTATGGACGCCGGCCTTTTTCGGCGTGAAGCCCGACCTCGTCATCAAGGGCGGCATGATCGCGGCCGCCCCCATGGGAGACCCCAACGCCTCGATCCCGACGCCGCAGCCTGTCCATTACCGCCCGATGTTCGGCGCCTATGGGGGCGCGATCGCCTCGACGGCGCTGACCTTCGTGTCCGCGACCTCGCTCGCCAAGGGCCTCGCCGAACAGTTGCGCACCTCGAAGCCCATGGTGGCGGTCGAGAACACGCGCGGCGGGCTCCGGAAAACCAGCATGATCCACAACGGGGCCATGCCGCACCTCGAGATCGACCCTGAAACCTACGCGGTGACGGCCGACGGCGTTCTGCTGACCTGCGAGCCCGCGACCGAACTGCCCATGGCGCAGCGGTATTTCATGTTCTGAGGGCGATCCCGGTCACGCGCCGAGGACAACGACGCCGCAATCACGCGCCGCGCGCTCCAACGCGCGGTCTCGCGTCGCAAGCGGCAAAGCGAGCCGCAACGCGGTTTCGAGGTAAGTCGCATCATAGACCGTCAATCGATGCGCTGCCGCGAGTTCGACGGTGCGGTCCCATAATCGCGTAGCCGTTGCAGGCTCGATCTGGACTGGAAGATTTTTCAAAAGCGACAAGGCCTGGATCCGCTCCGCAACCGTGATCCGACCGCGGCGTTCCGACATCAACAGGACATTGGCGACCTCCATCAGCCAAAGCGCCGGCGCCACGGCGCCTTGGCCGATGATGTCGGCGAGCAAACGGTCGCTCGGCCCCGGTTCCTCGTTCGGCAGTACCCAACAGAGGGCGATCGAACTGTCCAGAACGCAAAGGGTCACCGACGACCCTCGTCCCGATCACGTCGGATTTCGTCCTGAGAGGAGCTTTGGTTTTTTGCCGCGATCGAATCGCGAAGCTTTCGAAATTCACCGGCAACCGATGATGGTGGATCGCCCCCCGCCCGCACCAGTTTTGCCACGGCCTTTCCCCGACGCGTGATGGTAACTTCGACACCGTCCTCGACCTGATCGATCAAGGCGCTTAACCTGTTCTTCGCGTCAAAGAGACTGACATTGTTCATGCGAGATCAACCTGGCTAGCTTAACGGTCTAGATATATCCTTGCGATGGAAGATCAATCAATCCCGTCCCGATGTCGTCGAACTCATGTCCATCACTCGTGAAACTTGTAGGACGCCTGAAGGAACCCGCCATAGCGCTCCGTTTCGGACTTGAGCGGGCTTGGGGTGCTGGCCGGGAAGGTGGCGGAGCCGCGCGAGGCTTGCATGAACCAATACCGGCCGCCGGCGCCGATGCTGAGCGCGGGTGTCACGTCGTAGGAGAGGATGGCCTCGACCTGGTAGCCGGTGCCCCAGCCGGCTTCCGGCAGGGGATTGATGTCGGGGCGCAACCAGTGGCGGTCGTAGGCGGAAAGTTCGACCACCGGCAGGTAGGCGGCCTCCGTGCTCAGGGTGAACCGGTCGAAACGGGTCGAGACGGCGCCGCCGACCCGCAGGGAGTTCCACACCGCGTCCTGGCTCAGCACCTTGACGGCGGAACCGATCGGGGTCGCGCAGATGTCGCCGCCCGCGACCTGGCCGCAGCCATAGGCGTTGATAGACTCGGCGAAGTAATGGTAGCCCACGAAAGCGTCGAGGCTGATGGCCTCGTCGCGAAGAGGTTGTAGCCGGCATCGACGCTGGCATAGGCGATGTCGCCCCCGCGCACCTGGGAGAGCGTGTTGGAGTAGGGGTAGAGAGCCGGCGGGAAATCCTCGTCGTTGAGGTGGCCCGAAACGATATCGCCGGAGCCCAGGAAGCCTTTCAGGAACAGGCCGGTCGGGTTGTAATCGAGGCGCACGAAGCTCTCGCCCGCATGCGCGTCCGCGTTGGCATAGGTCAGGCGCGAGTTGGTGGCGGCGTGCTGGACGTTGTCGGCGAGGGTCTTCTTGTAGCCGCCGGAACTGTAGAAATAGCGCAACCCGGTCGAGACCGTCCAATCCGTTTCCGGCTCGGGCACCGGATCGATGGTGTCGAGCGAGCCTTTTAGGGCGCCGAGAAGCGGCACGCCATCATCGAAATGATAGTTCAGCCCGGCTCGTACCAGGGTGCCGCTGGTGCTGAGCCGCGCGCCGCGCACGAG
>CALMOK010000313.1:32117-46473 GCA_937871825.1 uncultured Alphaproteobacteria bacterium | reverse complement strand
ACCCAGATGATGGCGGCGCCGAGCAGCAGCGACACCGTGACGGGAACGGCCTGCACGATGGCGGGGATCACCTTCTGGCCGCGGTTGACGAAGGAGGTGAGGTCGCCGGTGACGAACAGCCGCTTCATCAGCAGCAGGTATTGCACCCAGAGCGGCTGGTCGAAGCCGAAATCGTGGCGGACGGCCGCGAGCACCTCGGGCGAAGCGTTGCGCCCGGCGATGCGGGCGGCCGGGTCTGCGCCGGGCGTCGTGAAAATGATCAGGAACACCAGGATGGAGATGCCCGCCATGACGAACAACATCTCCCCCGTGCGGCGCAGGAGCACGAAGACCATGGCTAGGCTCTCACCCGCAGCTTGGCGCGCGGATCGAGCGCGTCGCGCACACCGTCGCCGAACACGTTCAACGCCAGCACGGTGAGAACGATACACACGCCCGGGGCGATCGCGACCACCGGCCGGGTGTAGAGCAGCCCCTGCCCGTCCTCGATGATGGTGCCCCAGGATGCCGCCGGCGATTGCACCCCGATGGACAGGAAGGACAGCGCGCTTTCGATGATCATGTTGAGCGCCATCGTCAGCGGCGCGAAGACGATCAGCGTCGAGGAAACGTTGGGCAGGATGTCCACGAGAAGGATGCGCCGGCGCGGCACCCCGAGCGCGGTCGCCGCCAGCACGAATTCGCTCTGCCTGAGTTGCAGGACCTGCCCGCGGATGGGTCGCGCCACATAGGGCACGTAGACGATGCCGATGATGACGATGGGCAGCAGCAGGCTGTCGGATGCTATGGTGAACGGCCCAATGACGAGGCCGTGGCTGATGGTGACGATCGACAGGGAGATGGCCAGCAGGAAGACCGGAAAGGCCCAGAGCACGTCGAGCAGCCGCGAGATCACGAGGTCGACCCAGCCGCCGAAGAAGCCCGCCACGATGCCCAGAACGGCGGCGATCACCAGGGTGAGGACCGTCGCCGCGCCGGCTATGACGAGCGAGTTCCGGCCGCCGTAAAGGAGCCGAGCCATCACGTCGCGTCCCTGCCCGTCCGCGCCAAGGAAATATCGCCCCGTCCCGGTCGGGCCGATGGGCGTCGTGCCGAAGCCAAGCCCTTCGGTTTCGGGCTGCATGATCGGCGTGTCGATGCCGTCGAGCGTGATGGAGCCGCTGAGGTTCGAGGCGAACGGGTCGGTGCCGGACAGGTGGGCGGCGTAGAGGGGCGCCGCCAGCGTGGCAATGACGATCAGCGCGAGGGCCGCCAGCGCCACCATGGCGGCCCGGTCCTGCTTCAGCTTGCGGAAAGCCGTGGCCCAAGGGCCGCGGCTCGCTTCACGCTGGCCCGGCATCGCGGCAATAGCCGGGACACCCTCACTCGTGGCGGTCAAGGGCGAGACCTTACTGGACCCAGGCCGCCGAGAACAGCATGTGGAACTGGTCGGTGTAGAGGAAGTTGCCGACGCGCTTGGACACCAGGTCGACCTGCTTGGGCTGGAACAAGGCCGCGGCAGGGGCCGCGTCGGTGATCTCCTTGTCGATCTGCGCCCACATCCTGTTGGCGGCGAGAGCATCCGTCACGGCCGTGATCATGGCCTGCTTCATCTCGGCATCCACCTTCTTGTCGCACCAGCCCGACATGTTGATGGAAGAATCCGAGCCCGGGTGGAAGCTGTCGCAGCCGAACAGCACGTGGAGGAAATCCGACGGGGCGGGATAATCCTGAAACCAGTTGCTGACGCCGATCTGCACGTTGTTGTTGGTGTTCTGCAGATAGGTGAACTGGATGTTGTGCGAAACGACCTTGAGGCTGGCGTCGTAGCCGATCTGGCGCAGCACGTCCTGCATGTAGGTGGCGAGCGCCTTGGGCACGGCCTTGTCGTCGCCGATCAGCGTCACCTTCTGGCCCTTGGTGCCGGACTCTTCGACCAGCTGCTTGGCCTTGGCGAGGTCGGGCGCCGTCCATTGCGTGCCGGGATTTGTGGTGTAGGGGCAGTAATCCTCATGCCCGGCCATGCCGGCGGGCAACAACTGGCATTGCGCGGCCGCCAGGTTCGGGCCACCCCAGATCCCCACCACGGCCTTGCGGTCGATCGCGTAGGCGACGGCCTGACGCGCCTTGGGATTGTTGAACGGCGCGATGTTGACGTTCATCGGCACGTAGTAATAGGCCAGCAAAGGATGCACGTGGATCTGCTTGGCGAACTTGCTGCCGAGCTCGGCCAACCGGTCGGTGGGCGGCGCGTCGAACGTCCAGTCCGCCTGTCCGTTCTCCACCGCGGTGACGCCGGCCTGGTCGTCCAGCCCGAAGTTGTATTCGATCACGTCAACGAAGCCGTCGGGCTGGGCGTCGACGCTGAATTCCTTGAAGTGAGGGTTTCGCACGAGCTTCATGCCGTGATCGGGGTCGTAGCTCTGGATCATGTAGGGACCGGTGGCGGCGGGCGGCGTGGTGCCGAGGTCCTTGGCGACGGTGTCGGCGGGCAGGATCGTGGCGTGCGGCACGGCCAGCTTGTAGAAGAATTCCGCGTCCGGCTGCGTCAGGTGGAAAGTGATGGTTCCCGCCTTGTCGTCGGCCACGACGCCGTCCTTCAGCGTGCAGGTGGCGGCCTCCTTGAGGCAGGCGTCAGCCCCCACGATGCCGTTGTAGAAGGAGCCCGCCGTGGGACTCGACACCTTGAAGATCCGCTGGAAGGAGGCCACCACGTCGGTGGGCGTGATGTCCTGGCCGGTCGAGAATTTGAGGCCCGGTCGCAGCTTGAACGTATAGGTCTTGCCGCCATCCTCGGGCTTGGGAAGCTCTTCGGCGAGGTCGGGGACGACGGTGTTGCTGTCCTTGCCTTCGACCTTCTTGAAGCCAAGCAGGCCGTCGTTGGTGATATAAAAGAGGGACCAGAACTCGGTCTCGTAGTTGATCTGCGGGTCGATGGTGCCGGCCGACCCGTGGGCGTTCAGCTTCAGCGTACCGCCGCGATGCTGTTTCATGAGGTCGGCGCGGGTGTCGGCGAGCGCGGCCGTACCGGCAAGCGCCCCGAGCGTCAAGGCCGTCGCGCCGAACAAGGTTTTCAATCGCATCATCAGTCCTCGTTTTGTACCGGGTCCTAGGCCAGCTTACTGGAGCCGCCTACGATTTCATCACATTGATTCAGGAACGTGCCAACCACGCGCATGCACAGGGCGCGTTCCTCGACATGGGGCATGTGGGACGACGCGTCGAACACCGTCCACCGGACGTCGGGGATCCGGTCCGCGAATGGCTGCACGGTTTTAAGGGTCGCCTCGTCGTGGCGGCCCGAGATGAGGAGCGTCGGAGCGAGGATCCGATCGAGCCGGTCAACAACCGTCCAGTCCCGCAAGGTGCCGACGACGTGGAACTCGTTCGGTCCGTTCATGGTGGAATAAACCGTGGAATCGGCCACAAGGGCTTCGAAGGTTCGTATCACCTCGGCGGGCCAGGGGTCGAGCCGGCACACGTGACGGGCGTAGAAGGCCTGCGTGGCGGCGACGTAATCGGGATGGGCCGTGGTGCCGTCCGCCTCGTGCAACAGAAGCGTTGCCTGCGCGGCCGCCGGCAGTTCGGCGCGAAGCCGGTTCGCTTCGGCGACCCACAGGGCCATGGACGCCGGCGAATTGGCGATCACCAGCCCCTTGAGGCCCGTCGGCCGGCGCACCGCGTGTTCGGCCCCGAGCATGCCGCCCCAGGACTGGCCAAGCAGGTGATAGCGCCCGGTCATGCCGAGGTGTTCCAGCAGGTTGTCCAACTCGGCCAGGAACAGGGCCACGGTCCAAAAATCCGCCCCCCGATCCGGCAGATGGGTGGAGCGCCCGTTGCCGAGCTGGTCGTAGTGGACCACCACCCGGCCGTCGTCGGCCAGGTCCTTGAAGCTGTCGACGTAGTCGTGGGTGCAGCCGGGGCCGCCATGAACGACCACCAGTGGGGCATTGCCCGCTGCCGGCGAACCGGTCAGCCGGTACCATGTCGAAAACGATCCGAATGGCGCCGTGCCTTCGATGACCCTCATTGCGATCCTGATCCGTTCGAGTCGTGAGCAGCAAGGCCCGTGCCACGATGCCCCTTGGTGGCGCGCGCCGAAACCCCGTGGAGGACAGCGCGATGGACGTGGCCGAAACCCGTCAACTCCCTCCGGCTTGGCGAAAAGCCGCTGCTCAAACCCGGCGGGGCGCACCGTCGCCGAAACCGAGAAAGCCGCCGGGACGCAGCACCAGCGTCCCGACCAGGATGCAGAACACGACGAAATCGCGCGACTCGATGGGAAAAGCCGCCGACCAAGTGGCTTCGGCCATCCCGACGAAGAGCCCTCCGAGGAAGGCGCCTTGCACCGAACCGATGCCGCCCAGCACGGCGGCCGTCAGCGCCTTGATGCCGAGCGCGTTGGCGTAGGCGGACCCGAGGTCGCCAAAGAAGACGACCGTGATGGCGCCGGCCAACCCGGCCATCGCCGAGGCCAGCGCGAAGGTTTGCGCGAAGATGGCGTCGCGTCCGACGCCGAACAGCGCGGCGGCGCCGGGATCGTCCCTGAAGGCGCGCCATCGCAGGCCGAAGACGGTGCGCCGCATTATCCATTGAAGGGTGAGCGCCATTGCGCCGGCGGTCGCTCCGGCCAGGGCCACCATGGGGGTGATCGTCACCACGAAGGAGGGGTCGCGGGCGAGAGCCAGGGGCGTGTCCAGCATGGGCACGACCCAGCGCGGCTCGGTGCCCTGCGTCAGGCGAAGGTATTCGCCAAGGAACAAGGCGAGCCCAACCGTCGCCACGAGACTCTGTTGTCCCGTGGTCCGGTGGAGGCATGCGAAAACCAGCCGGCTCGCCGCCACGCCGTGGAAAGCCGCGCAGGACATCGCCACGAGGGCGACGCCGGCCAGGACCGGCCCCACCGGCCAGCCACCGCCGGCGATCGCCACGATGAGACCGGCAAAGCCCCCGATGGCGGCAAAAGCGCCGAACGCCAGGTTGATGCGCCCGATCAGGCCGTAGATCAGCGAATAAGCCGCCGCCAGCAGGCCGTAGATGGCCGTGCCCGGGACGGCGTTGACGATCTGCTGCATCCAATAGCCCGTGTTGGCGGGGATCCACGGCGCCCGCTCGGTTCCGGCGATCGGCATGGGGTCATGGCGCCCGCCCTCGTCCTTGCCGAGCCAGAACCGGTTGAGCATCAGGAGACGAGGCTCGGAGAGCGGCCCCTCGGCGGTGCGCAACGCCGTGATGACGAGGCGCTCGGCCAGGTCGCCGAACCGGCATTGAACGAAGCCGGGCCGCGCTTCGCGTCCGTCCTCGGCCCGATACTCGACCCGGATCACGGTTCCGCCCGCGCCGCCGTCGAGCTGGTCCTGCCGGGTGACCCGGATCGAGGCTCCCTCCCCCGCCAGGGCCGCCACAGTGAGGCGGCATTGCCGGGCTTGGTCACGGTCCAGCCCGGCCGAACAGCCAGCGCACAAGAAAAGCAGCACGAGAGCGAGAAAGGGCTTCATGGCGCGATGTTAAGCGCCGGCCCGCAAATGCAAAGCCTCGTGTCGCGCCGAACGGTTTGCGGCGCGGCCTCGTCTGGTCTAGGTCTGGCCGCCTTTTGGAAGGCACCACCGCCCGCAAGGGGCAGCGCCGCATCGGCGCCCGACGCTCCGATCGCGACAAACAGGACGACCATGTGGAAGAGAAATGGGCCGACCCCAGCGTGATCGGTTTTCTTCTCGCCCTGGTGGCGTTGGCCTTTGTCGACCGGGGCGTCGCCGTCTGGGCGTCCCACCTGCCCGGCGGCATCGTCAACGCGGCCCTGTTCGTCACGGCGTTCGGGGTTTCGACCTATATGTTCGCCGTGTCGGGGACGGTCGCCCTCTGGGCCTTCCTGGCGCGCCAAGGGACACGGGACGCCCGCCTCCGCGAGCGGTGGACGCGGGTCGCCCACGCGGCCGTGTTCTTCTTCGCCGCCATCGCGGCGTCGGGGATCGCCGTCCAGACGATCAAGCACGTGGTCGGCAGGGCGCGACCGACGCTGCTCGAAGCGGTCGGCAGCTTCGCGTTCCATCCCTTGTCGTGGCCGAACTCCTACGCGAGCTTCCCGTCCGGCCACACCACCTCGGCCTTTGCGGCGGCGACGGCGTTGAGCCTCCTGGCGCCGCGATGGCGTGTTCCGTGGCTTGCCGCCGCGACCGCGATTGCGCTTTCACGCGTAGTCGTGGGACAACACTATCCCACCGACATCCTGGCCGGCGCGGCGCTCGGCACGGTTGTCACGACGGCGGTGGCCCGCGACTTCCTGGCGCGCGGCCTGCACCTGCGGTTGTCGCACCTTGAGGATAGCCGACATGGGCCTTGACCACATCATCGCGTTCCTGGCGGCCGGGATCACCTGGGTGATATCGACGAGCGGCCATGTCGGCGTGGCGCTGCTGATGGCCATCGAATCGGCCTGCATCCCTCTGCCATCGGAGATCATCATGCCCTTCGCGGGCTATCTCGCCTCGACGGGCCGGTTCAGCCTGGTGGGCGTCGCGACCGCGGGGGCGTTGGGCTGCAACCTCGGTTCGACGGTGGCCTATCTGATCGGCGCGCGGGGCGGGCGGGCCGCCATCGAGCGTTGGGGCGGCTACGTGCTGCTGAGCCGGCGCGAACTCGACTGGAGCGAGCGCTTCTTCCATAGGTTTGGCGCCGTCACGATCTTCGTGTGCCGCCTCCTGCCGGTGGTTCGCACGTTCATCGCCCTGCCGGCCGGCATGGCCCGGATGCCGATGCTCCCGTTCCAGATCCTGACCTTCGTGGGCTCCTGGCTGTGGTGCTACGCGCTGGCCGCCGTGGGGGCGAACCTGGGACAGCGGTGGGACGAGGACCCGACCATGCGTGAACTGTTCCACCGCTTCGACGCGGTGATCCTTCTCGTCCTGCTCGCTGGCGCCGCCGTCTTCGTCCGGCATCGCCTGCGGGAGCGCAAACGGGTGTCGAACCTTCCATGAGCATCGTTCTTGTTCAAGCCGAAACCCTGCGGGCGCGCGTCCTCGACGCGCTGAGCCAAGCGGGCGCCTCGCCCGAATCGGCGCAAGCCGCCACCCGGGCGCTGATGCACGCGTCCACGCTCGGGGTGGACAGCCACGGGGTCCGCCTCGTCGAGCATTATTGCACGGTGCTGCGCGGCGGGCGGGTCAACCGGAACCCGGCGGTGACATCGCGGCGAACCGCCGCCGCCACGGCCGTTCTCGACGGGGACGACGGGCTCGGACACCTCACGGGCTATCGCGCCATGGCGCTGGCGCTCGACATCGCCGGCGAATCCGGGATCGGGGCCGTGGGTGCCATCCGGTCATCTCATTTCGGGGCGGCCGGCGCTTACGCCGTCGCGGCCGCCGAGGCCGGCATGATCGGGTTCGCCACCACCAACGCCGACAGCATCGTGGCGCCCTTCGAGGGCGCCAAACCGTTCCACGGCACCAACCCCCTCGCCTTTGCGGCACCGGTTGAGGGCGAGAAACCCTGGTTGCTCGACATGGCCACCTCGTCCATCCCGTTCAACCGCGTCCTGCTGTTCCGTTCGCTCGGCAAGGTCCTCCCCGAAGCCGTGGCGGCCGACCGCTCCGGCGCGTCGACGCGCGACGCCGGGCTGGCCGAGATGCTGCTGCCGCTCGGCGGGGCCGGATTCGGGTTCAAGGGCGCGGCGCTCGCCGGTGTGGCCACCCTGCTGTCCGCCGTTCTTCAAGGCACCGCGCTCGACCATGACATGATCCCGATGGTGGGCTCGTCCGACATGGCGACGCCGCGCAACATGGGGCATTTCTTTATCGCCATCGACCCGGCCCGCTTCATCGGGCGCGAGGCGTTCGCCGAAGCCATGCGGAGCTACCTCGCCGCGCTCCGCGCCGTGCCGCCCGCCCCGGACGGCCAGCCCGTCATGGCGGCCGGCGACCGGGAATGGCGCACCGAAGAACTGCGACTGCGCGACGGCATTCCCGTCGATCCCGACACGGCGCGCTTCCTCGGGCTGGACGGCTCAAGGCCCGCCTGAGTGGGTTGCAGGCGGTGGTGGCCCACCATCGGCGGGAAACGGCCGGCGACGGCGAGCGCCAACGACGACGTCGAACGTCGGGCAACCCTTGCCGGACCCCGCCCGCCCCGGGCCCCTGCGGCATGGCCGGAAGCCGACAGCGCCAACCTGACAACGTTCGGCCTGCTGTTCGTCGTCGCGATCCTGCCGGTCCTGCTGACGCCCATTCCGGCGATGATCGACTACCCGAACCACCTCGCCCGCATGTACCTGCTGGCGCGCGACGGCACGCCGGACGCGCAGCCCCTGTACGGCGTCGCTTGGGCACTCTATCCCAATCTCGCCATGGACCTGCTGGTCCCGTGGATCGGCCGGCTGATCGGCGTCGAACCGGCAATGCGCCTCTTCCTGCTTTGCGCCCTGCTGCTGGTGGTGAGCGGGGCCGTTGCCATCGAGAGAGTGGTCAAGGGGCGGTTCCAGTTCGCCGGCTACCTCGCCCTGCTGGCCCTCTACAGCTTTCCTTTCGCGCTCGGCTTCCTCAACTTCGAATTCGCGCTCGGCCTTGCGCTGTGGGGCATTGCCGCGTGGTTGGCCCGGCGCGACGACGGATGGCTGCCGCGCATCGCGCTCCACGCCGCCTTTGTGGCGCTGCTGTTCGTCGCCCACCTGTTCGCGCTCGGCGTCTACGGGGCGACGCTCGGGCTCCATGAGCTCTGGCTCGTCGGGACGCACCGAAGGCCCGTGCGGCAGGTATTGATCGGGTTCGCCGCCCTGGCATTCCCGGCGATCGTGGTCTTCGCCGTCATGGTGTGGACGGGGGGAAGCGTCGGGCAGGGCGGCATCACGTGGTCGCCCGAAACCAAGCTGTTCTGGTTGGTCACCTGCCTCAGCGGCTACAGCGTGAGCCTGTCGGCGCTGGGGATCGCCCTTCTTGTCGTGGCGGCGCGCGCCCTTTGGCGCTGGAACGCCCTGCGGGTCGAGGCGTCCGGCGCCTGGTTGATGGCCGGGCTCGGCGCGCTCTACCTCGCCATGCCGTTCAGGTTGTTCGACACCGCCTTTGTGGACGTCCGGGTGATCGTCGCCATGCTGCTGATCGTCCCGGCTTTCGTGACGCTGTCGGTTCCGAGCGGGTGGCGGCGGACGGTCGCCACGGCGTTCATCGGCTTCATGCTGGCCGACATCGGCGTCGTCGGCTGGACATGGCTCTCCTATCAGCGCGACTACCGGGCGATGATCGCCTCCTTCGCGCTGATGGGAAAGGGCGCGCGGCTGCTCGTCGGCCACAGCGGACAAGGGCTCGACCCACCCCGCGACCTCACCGACTATCCCATCTATCACGCCCCGACGCTGGCGGTTCACTACGCCGACGCCTTCGTGCCGACGCTGTTCACTTCCGTCGGCAAGCAGCCCCTCGTGGCCCGCGAGCCGAACGTCCGCCTCGCCCTGCCCTATGGCGGGCCGGTTCCCACGACGGTGCTGAAGGCCATCGCGAACAGTCCGGAGGCGTTGGACGTACCGGTCTTCATGCGGACGTGGCGACGCGATTACGGCTACCTATGCGTCGTCGGCCCGCCCGCCCCCAACATCATGCCGGACATTCTCGAGCCGCTGGCTGCCGGCACCCGCTTCACGCTTTATCGCATCCGCAAGACGGCCGACCCCGGCCCCTGAGATACCCACCGCAAAAACGGGGGTTACGCCCGACGCCGGCGCTGCCGGGTTGCGAACAAAGCAAGAAACTTGTTTGCTCAAGGTCGAGGGCTCACGGTCGCGATGGCGCGACCCAACCCTCTTCGAGGTCACAGCGAGAGGCGGGCCGCCTGCCCGATCGGCGATGCCGGATACAGCGCCCAACCCTGCCCCTGACCCGATCCACGATCGCGACGTCGCTGCCACGCCGGATCGCAAGATCATCCACGTCGACATGGACGCTTTCTACGCTTCCGTCGAGCAACGCGACGACCCGACCCTGAAGGGCAAGCCGGTGGCGGTCGGCGGATCGCGCGAGCGGGGGGTCGTGGCGGCGGCGAGCTATGAAGCCCGTACATTCGGGGTGAGGTCCGCGATGGCCTCGGTGACGGCGCGCCGTCTTTGCCCGGACCTCGTCTTCGTCAAGCCCCGGTTCGAGGTCTACAAGGAAGTGTCGCAGCGTATCCGGGCCATCTTCGCCGAACACACGGACCTGATCGAGCCGCTGTCGCTCGACGAGGCTTACCTCGACGTCACACACAACCGACAGGGGCTCGCCTCGGCGACCGCCATCGCCGAGCAGATCCGCGGCCGCATCCGGCAGGACACGGGCCTGACCGCCTCGGCGGGCGTGTCCTACAACAAGTTCCTGGCCAAGCTCGCCTCCGATCATCGCAAGCCGGATGGCTGTTTCGTGATCACGCCAAGGATGGGGCCGGGCTTCGTGGAAACGCTGGCGATCGGCAGGTTTCACGGCGTCGGCCCCGCCACGACGGCCAAGATGAACGAACTCGGGATATTCACCGGTCTCGATCTGCGCGACAAGCCGCTCGCCTTCCTGCAGCAAAAATTCGGCAAGGCCGGCGCCCATTACCACGCCATTGCCCGCGGCATCGACCACCGCCCCGTGCGGACCGACCGCGTCCGCAAGTCGGCCGGCGCGGAAAACACGTTCCCGCGCGACCTGACGGACTTCGCCGAAATGCGGGATTGCCTGCGGCCGATCATCGATAAGGTTTGGCGCCATTGCGAGGGAGCGGGGCTGCGCGGGCGCACCGTGACCCTCAAGGTGAAATACGACGACTTCCGACAGATCACCCGGAGCCGGTCGGTTCCGGGTGGCTTCGGCAACAGCGCCGAGGTCGAGCGGGCCGGGCTGGACATGCTGGCCGCGCTGTTTCCGATGAGCAAGGGCGTCCGCCTCCTCGGCCTCACCTTGTCGGCCTTCGATCGGCCGCTTTTTGAGAACAATTCCCAGCTGAGCCTTGGGATTTGACAGGCATTTTAAGGCCGAAACGGACGACGATCCGGCCCAACGCTTCTTTGCCGCACGGCGTTGTGCGCTGCGGCGGTTTATAACCCATCATAGTTCGGGCGGATCGATGACCCGTGGCGGTGTTGGATGAATTGGCGTGTTCGGCTCGCATGGATGGTCCTGGCTTTGGCTTGTGTCGCCGCCACAGGCATCATCGTCGTCGGGCATATCGCCAGTCCTGCCGCCTCGGTCGGGCTCTCGCCGGCCGTGCAGGTGTGTGCGGGCTTGTGCCTGGTGGTCGCACTAGGGGCCGCCCATTGGATCGAGTGGTGGAATTGAGCCGACGTCGTAGGGGCGGGTCGCCGTCGGCGAGGTCGGGCTCGTGACGGTCGTGGTCGCCCGGATCGTTCGGGACGCTGATCTCGTCCGCAAACCTTGGAAGAACGGTGGGGGAACCACGGCCGAGATCGCGGCTTTCCCGGACGGCGCGGATCTTGAGGCCGTCGGGTGGCGCATCAGCCTTGCCGACGTGGGCCTGGACGGGCCTTTTTCGGTCTTCGCGGGCCTCGATCGAACATTGACGCTGGTGGAGGGCGCGGGGATCACCCTCGAGGTGGACGGGGTGCGACACCATCTCGACGCGGATCGTCCGAGCTTCAGTTTTCCAGGCGAGGCCCGCACGATCGGGTGGCTTCCAGCCGGCGCCATCCGGGATCTCAACGTCATGACGAGGCGCGACGCCTTCACGCACCGGGTCCGGGTCGCCGGCCCGGGTCGATGCACCGTCGGCCCGCAAACCGCCACCCTGGCGGTCGTCGCGCTCGCCGGCCGCTTGAGGGCCGCGATCGAGGGGAACGACTGCGAACTCGGGCGGCTCGATTGCTGGCTGGTGCAGCTTGCGGGTGGTCCGCACGATCTGGTGCTGCACGACGGCGCGGTCGTGATCGAGATTGGTCCCGCCGACGCCTCGGCGAACCATCAGGGCTGAACGACTTCGTCGGTTCTGGCCGTCGGCTCTGTTGTTCCCTCATCGCCGTCGCCCGATGCCCGCGTCTTCACAGCCGGCGGGACCCGCCGTCCCGTCACGGGTTTGCGGGCGGGCGACCAGGGCCGGTCGAGGGTGGAACTGCGGGACGGGTCGGCGACCCAGCCGCCGTTCTGCAAAGCTAGGCCGAGCGCCCCCGTGGAGGCGAGGCTGCCCTTGTCGATGATGAGGGGCGCGGCACAACTTTCAGGCGCGTAAAGGCCCGTGACGATCACGTCGACGCGCCTGCAATCCTCCTCGAAGGCGCGTGGGTCGGCAACAAGGGACAGGACCTGTCCGCCCGGGATCGGGGCCACGCAGGCCAGCTTGTCGCAACGGCCCCCCGTCCGGTTCGCCCCGACGTTGATGGCCGCGGCGGGCCGCCCGTCCCCGTCGGCCCGCAGCCACTGCTCGACAGCGAAACCGTTGGTCTTGCCGACGCTGCCGAGCAGGCCGTCGGAGCCGCGCACCGCGACGGCGTCCCCCGTTCCCGCCACGATCATGTCGTAGCGCGGCCCCATGGCGGTGCCGGCGAGGCCGATCAGCAGCAGGGGAACCGCCGTCAACCGAAACAACGTCGTGCGCCAGATCACAACCGAAAGAACCGACAGCGCCAGGAAGGGCAGCGCCCAAGGCGCGAAGGCCGGCAGGTTGATGGTGGAGCCGGGCGCGGCCGCGATGTGGCGGGCGACCCAGAGCACGATCCCGATTCCGGCCCCGACCCAGTGCCAGACCGGGCCGTCCAGCCCCAATGGGTAGAGGACGCAACCGAGCAGCGCGCCCGGCACGGCGAAGAATTCGATGATCGCCAGGGTCAGCGGATTGCCCAGGAAAACGTAGGGGCTGAGTTCATGGAAGTTGGCCGCCATGAAGGAGGCGGTGGCGCCCGTCGCGCACAGGGTCGCCAGCAGCAGGCCCCGACCGTGGTGCAGCGCCTGGCCGAGCGGACGCCAAAGCCCGGGCGGCGGGCTGTGGCGGCGCGCCGACGCGGTCGCACCAACCCCCGATGGTTCGTCCAGGAGGCGCGCCCGTTCGCGCGCCTCATAAACCGCCACGAGGGCCGCCACGGCCGCGAAGGAAAGCTGGAAGCTCGCGCCCGTGATGGCCTCCGGCTCGATGACGATGACCGCCAGCGCGGCCAGCGCGAGGTTCCGCATCGTGAAGCCGCGCCGATCGACCAGCACGGCGCCGAGCATGATCAGCGTCATGAACAAGGCGCGCTGGGTGCCGATGCGCGAGCCTGTCAGGATATCGTAGCCGATCGCGCCACCGATCGCGACGAGCGCCGCCCATTTCTTGATGGGGTGCCGCAGCGCCAAGGTGCGGCTGAGGGCGAGCGCGCGCCGGACGCCGCCGAACAGCAGGCCGGCCACAAGCGTCATCTGCACGCCCGCGATGGTGATGATGTGAAAGATACCGGCCTCGCGGATCAGTTCGCGGCCGTCCTCCGACAGGAGGTCGCGCTTGCCCGTCACCATGGCGGCCGCGATGGCGCCCGTGTCGCCGCCCAGGATCGTATCGACCCGGTGGGCGAGCGCGTTGCGGGCCCGGTCCACCGCCATGTGGAACGCCAGCCCCCACGGGGCGGCCGTTGGCGCGGGAAGCGGATGCAGCCGGCCCAACACCGAGCCGACGGCCCCGAAACCGGCGAAATAGGCGTCGCGCGCGAAGGCGTAGCCGCCCGGCAGCGAGGCCTGGGCCGGCGGCAGGAGCCGTGCCGTCACGGCCAGGAAATCGCCGGCCTCGACCGCGTCGTCGCGCCGGGTGCTGAGCCGCACCCGGTCGGGGCGCACCGCCGCCGGCAAGTCGTCGGCGCTCGCCAGCCTGAGCACGAAGCGGCTGCCGAGCCGGCGATGGTCAACCTCCTCGACGAACCCTGTCAGCTTGACGATCCTGATCCGGTCGAGCACGGGCGACGCGACCTCGGCGCTTCGCAGCCCCGCGCAAAGAAATCCCCCGAACAGGGCCGCCGCCGCGACGGCAGCCATGAACACGGCGCGATGATCGCGGGCGCGCCAGGCGAGGCCAGCCAGCGCTGCGGCGAGCAGGGCCGGCAGCCAGAGTTGCGGGTCGTGATCGGCGGCCAGGAAGAGCAACACGCCCGTGCCCGCCAGAACCGGCAGCCACAGGAAAAAGCGGCGCTGCTCCCACTCGATCTCGAAGCATCGCGAAACCAGGTGGCCGAGGCCGGTCGCGGGGCGGCCGGCGGTTCTCGCCCAGGCTCGCCCCAGGGCGTCGGTGACCATGGCTTTGCGCGCGGCTTCAGCCATCCGCCCTACCGTTCCACCCGCATGGTCACCCTGTCTCCCGTTCGTCGATCGACGCATCCGGGCAAGGACGCGCTGCGCCCCATCGCTGCGGACCCGTCGCAAAATGCGGACAGGCCGCCGTCGTCATGGTAGATGAGCGCCGC
>CALMOK010000313.1:0-32107 GCA_937871825.1 uncultured Alphaproteobacteria bacterium | reverse complement strand
CAGGCTGGCGTTGTTGGAATTTTCGAAGATTTAAGTGAGCCGATCCCGCATGTCCGACAAGGTCATCACCCGTTTCGCGCCGTCCCCCACGGGTTTCCTGCATATCGGCGGCGCCCGCACGGCCCTGTTCAACTGGCTTTACGCCCGCAAGCACGGCGGCACGATGCTGCTGCGCATCGAGGACACCGACCGCGAACGGTCCACCGACGCGGCGATCGCGGCCATCATCGACGGGCTGAACTGGCTCGGGCTTGGCTGGGACGGGGACGTGGTCTACCAGGCCCAGCGGGCCGACCGCCACCGCGAAGCCGTCGAGCAACTGCTCGACGAGGGGCGGGCCTATCGCTGCTACGCCACGCCGGAAGAACTCGACGCGATGCGCGAGGAAGCCCGGCGGGCCGGCAAGCCGCCCCGCTACGACGGCCGCTGGCGCGACCGGGACCCCACGGACGCGCCGGTCGGCGTCAAGCCCGTGATCCGGCTGCGCGCCCCGCAGGACGGGCAGACCAGCATCGACGACAAGGTGCAGGGCACCGTCACCTGGGCCAACAAGGACCTCGACGACCTCGTGCTGCTGCGCTCCGACGGGTCGCCCACCTACATGCTCGCCGTGGTGGTGGACGACCACGACATGGGGGTGACCCAGATCATCCGCGGGGACGATCACCTCACCAACGCGGCGCGACAAACCCAGATCTACGACGCGCTTGGTTGGCCGGTGCCGTCCATGGCCCACATCCCGCTGATCCATGGCGCGGACGGCGCCAAGCTGTCCAAGCGCCACGGCGCGCTTGGCGTCGACGCCTACCGGGCGCTTGGATATCTGCCGGCGGCGCTGCGGAACTACCTGGTTCGCCTCGGCTGGAGCCAGGGCGATCAGGAGTTCTTCGACACCGCCGAGATGACGGCCGCCTTTTCGCTGGAGCAGGTGGGGCGCTCGCCGGCGAGGTTCGACTTCGCCAAGCTCGAGAACCTGAACGGCCATTACCTCCGCGCCACCCCGGACGCCACGCTGGAAGAGCAGTTCGTCGATACGCTGCCGTTCCTGCCGGGCGGCGACGCCCTCGAGGCCAAGCTCGACCCGGCGTTGCGCGCCAAGCTCCTGGCGGCCATGGGGGGCTTGAAGGAACGGGCCAAGACGCTCATGGAACTGCTCGACGGCGCTCAATTCCTGTACGCCGAGCGCCCGCTCGCCCTTGACGCCAAAGCCGCCGAGATCCTGGCCAAGGGCGGCGCCGAGCATTTGGCGGCCCTCAGGCCCGATTTCGCGGCGCTCGCGACGTGGACGGCGGCAACCACCGAGGACGTCGTGCGCGCCTACGCGGAGCGCAGCGGCGCCAAGCTTGGACAGGTGGCCCAGCCGCTGCGGGCGGCCTTGACGGGGCGGTCCACTTCGCCCGGCATCTTCAACGTGCTCGAAGTGCTGGGGAAGGCCGAAAGCCTCGCCCGGCTCGACGACCGGATCGAACCCGTCGCCCCTACGGCTCCGAACGCGGCAAACCCACGTTGAGCGGGCAACGCCCGCCTTCAATCGCCGCCAGGCTTAGGCCGACCACCTTGACGACCATCGGCGATCCGCTAGCTTCCTGGCAGCGCACAACGAACCGGGATCGACGCTCATCGGGACGCTGTTGGCCGTTCACATCCGCAAGGCAGCACCAATGACAGTGAGTTCAAGCTCGATCGTGGTCGACGGCAAAACGGTCGACCTGCCGGTGAAGGTCGGCACGATCGGCCCGGCCGGCCTCGACATCGGCAAGCTTTACGCGCAGTCCGGCACCTTCACCTATGATCCGGGCTTCACTTCGACGGCGAGTTGCGAGTCGAAGATCACCTATATCGACGGTGACGAGGGCGTGCTGCTCTACCGGGGCTACCCGATCGAGCAATTGGCCGAGCACGGCGATTTTCTGGAAACCTGTTACCTGCTGCTTTACGGCGAATTGCCCACAAAGGTGCAGAAGGCCGATTTCGATTACCGGGTGACGCGGCACACGATGGTGCACGAGCAGATGGCCCGGTTCTTTCACGGGTTTCGCCGCGACGCGCACCCGATGGCCATCATGGTCGCCAGCGTCGGCGCCCTGTCGGCCTTCTACCACGATTCGACGGACATCTCGGACCCGACGCAGCGCATGGTCGCCTCGATGCGCATGGTCGCCAAGATGCCGACGCTCGCCGCCATGGCTTATAAATACACGGTCGGCCAGCCCTTCGTTTATCCGAAGAACGACCTCGACTACACGTCGAACTTCCTTCGCATGTGCTTCGCGGTGCCCTGCGAGGAGTACAAGATCAATCCGGTCCTGTCGCGGGCGCTCGACAAGATCTTCACCCTGCACGCCGACCACGAGCAGAATGCCTCGACCTCCACGGTTCGGCTCGCCGGCTCGTCGGGAGCCAACCCCTTCGCCTGCGTGGCGGCCGGCATCGCCTGCCTGTGGGGACCGGCCCATGGCGGCGCCAACGAGGCAGCCCTGAAAATGCTGGCGGAGATCGGCTCCGTCGAGCGAATCCCTCAATTCATCGCGCGCGCCAAGGACAAGAACGATCCCTTCCGATTGATGGGGTTCGGTCATCGCGTTTACAAGAATTACGATCCGCGCGCCAAGATCATGCAGAAAACCTGTCATGAGGTTCTCCGCGAGATCGGCATCAAGGACGACCCCCTGCTCGACATCGCGATCGAGCTCGAGCGCATCGCGCTGTCGGACCCTTATTTCATCGAGAAGAAGCTCTACCCGAACGTCGACTTCTACTCGGGCATCACGTTGAAGGCGCTGGGCTTCCCAGTCTCGATGTTCACGGTCCTGTTTGCCGTCGCCCGCACCGTTGGCTGGATCGCCCAATGGAAAGAGATGATCGAGGACCCGGGCCAACGCATCGGCCGTCCGCGTCAACTCTATATCGGTGCCGACCGTCGCGATTACGTCCCGGTCAGTGAACGGTGACACCGCCCGGTGGTTCGCTGGACAGCGTCCAGCGAACATTGAAGGCTTGTGCCGGCCTTGGACGCGGCACAAGTTCGTTCGACATGCTGGTCAAGCATCTCGCCAGCCTATATTTGTCTGACGCTCCCAAGCCGCACAGTGCCAAGCTGCGTTTTCTCGGCCAATCCGAAACGACCAGCCAAAACGAATAATGGACAAGCGACCTGAACATGGTCGGCTTGTCCATCATTCTCAACAGCCATCGAAGACTTCTTCGCTACTTCCCTAGACTTGGACCGCTCGGAGCGTTTTCTTTCATCGTTGAGCCGTGATAAAGCACATGCATCGCACTCCCGCAAGGCTGCCATGCGTTTTTTGATATTTTTTTGCTGGACACCCACAGGCGGTCGGCAGGTCGGGGGGCAGAGTCGATCAAAGCGCACCGTGGCAAAAACACGAGCTTTGCATCCGGCCACGAACGTCTTTACTTGAAGGTCAGCCATGCCAGCGGTCTATGACGACGACAACGTGTTCGCTAAAATCCTGCGCGGCACGTTGCCCAGCCACACGGTCTTCGAGGACGAAATCGCGCTCGGCTTCATGGACGTTATGCCCCGCGTCGACGGCCATGTCCTCGTCATTCCGAAAAGTCCCTCTCGCAACCTCTTCGATGTTTCTCCAAAGGACTTGGCGGACCTCATCTCGCGCGTGCAGCGGGTCGGATTAGCGGCGCGAGCCGCCATGCGGGCCGATGGCTTGACGTTGCAGCAGTTCAACGAGGAGGCAGGCGGCCAGGTGGTGTTCCACCTCCACTTCCACCTGCTGCCGCGCCACACCGGCGTGGCGATGCGGCCGGCCGGAGGACCCATGGCGGACCAGGGCCTGCTCGGCAAGCAGGCGGAACGGATCCGCGCCGCGCTGCGCGGGGCGTGACGCCGCGGGTTCGAGAAAAGGCAATTCCCGAAAGCTAAGCCGTCAATCGTTCGACCTCCCGGCGCACAACGGGAAGGACATCGGTTTCGAACCAGGGGTTTCGCTTCAACCAGGCGCTGTTGCGCCAGGATGGATGAGGCAGGGAGATCAGCCGCGGCCGCACCGGCCCGTCGAACAGTGTTCGCCATGAGCCGACCAGATCGGTCAACCCAAGTCCTTGCGACAGGCCGGGATGGAGCCGGGCGAGATGATAGCCGATGGCGTGCAGGCCGATGGCCAGGATGGTCTCGATCTGCGGCATGGCGTCGAACACGTCATCGTGCCAAGCCGGACGACATTCGGGACGGGGCGGCAGGTCGCCCTTGGCGGCGTCATGCCCGGGGAAGCAGAAGCCCATCGGCACGATGACGACCTTATCGGGATCGTGGAACACGGGTTCGGCGATCCCCATCCAGGCTCTCAACCGCTTGCCCGAAGGGTCGTCGAAGGGGATGCCGCTCGCGTGGGCGCGCGCCCCGGGCGCCTGACTGGCGATGGCGAGCCGGGCCGTCGCGGAAAGCCGCGCGATGGGCCTCGGTTCATGTGGCAGGAACGCCTTGTGGGGTGCCGTGCGGCAAAGCCGGCAGGCACGGATGCCCTCGGCGAGCCGCGAAACGTCGGATGGCGCCGCGATCGCCGGAGCGGTCATGGACGCCGCGCAACATTCCAAGGCGGTTGTCGGTCCGGGTTTTAACAATGCGATGAGCCCTCCGTTAAGCTTTCGTCGCGATGGTTCGGGGTGGCTTGGCGCGTAGTGTTTGGCGTGTTCATCGGATGAGTGAACTTACCGCGGAAATGATCGAGCAGGGTCGTACCGGCGATCCCGCCGCCGCGGCTCATCGCCGACGCCTTTCCGTCCGCATGCGGGAGGTGCGGGAAAAGCTCACCTCGTCGGGCAGCGGCACGCGAACCTTCGACGTCGAACTGCTGCGGATGTTCGCCGAACGGCACCGTAGCGCAACGCCCGCCATGGTGGCGCTGGCTTTCGTGGTCGCCGCGGTGGCCACCCTCTGGGTTCGGATCCTCGACGCGGCGATATGGCTGGCGCTGGTTTGTTCGGCCCTGGCCCTCTTGTCGCTCTGGGCCAACAGGTTCCTGGCGGACGTCGAGCCCAGCAATCTCGTCGTTTGGCAGCGTAAGTTCGTGTTCGGCGAGGCGACGCGGGGGCTGGCCTGGTCCTTGATGGTCGGGCTCGTGCTCAACGTCCACGATCCGGCCGCGCAGGCTTTCGTGTTGTTCGTCCTGCTGCTGGTCGCCGCCATCACCGCCATGCTGTCGGCCAGCGTGCCAGCGGCGGTCTACACCAGCCTCGCGCCGATCACCCTCGCGATCTTTGTTTTGACCCACCCCATCTCGGGCCATCAAGCGCTGCCGCTCATGCTGCTGGCCGGCGGCGCCCAGGCCTTCTTGATCGTCCTCGCCCGACGCCTTTACGCGACCGCGATCGAGACCTTGTCGGTCCAGGCCGAGAAGGACGCGCTGATCGTCGAATTGGAGCAGTCGCGGCTGAACTCCGACGAGGCACGCCGGCGCGCCGAGGAGGCCAGCCTCGCCAAGTCGCGGTTCCTCGCCACCATGAGCCACGAACTTCGGACACCGCTCAACGCCATCCTGGGGTTTTCGGAGGTGATGAAAGGCGAGTTGTTCGGCGCCCACATGGTGGCGGCCTACCGCGACTATTCCAACGACATTCATTCGAGCGGGCAGCACCTCCTCACCCTGATCAACGAGATCCTCGATCTGTCCCGCGTGGAGGCGGGTCGATACGAACTGCGCGAAGAATCCGTCTCGCTCGCCCATGTGGTCGACGATTGTCACCGCCTGCTCCGGTTGCGAGCGGAAAAACGCGGCCTGCTGATGCTGGACCGCGTCGAAGCCGGTCTGCCTTCCGTCTGGGCCGACGAGCGGGCGATCCGGCAGGTCGTCCTCAATCTCCTGTCGAACGCCATCAAGTTCACCCCGCAGGGTGGCACCGTGACCATCAAGGTCGGCTGGACGGCCCAGGGAGGTCAGTATGTTTCGATCCTCGACACGGGTCCCGGCATTCCGGATTCGGAAATCCCGATCGTCATGTCGTCCTTCGGACGGGGGACGCTGGCGCAAAAGAACGCCGAGGAAGGGTCGGGCCTCGGCCTGCCCATCGTCAAGGGACTCGTGGAATTGCACGGCGGCACGTTCACGCTGAAATCCAAGATCCGGGAAGGCACGGAAGTCGTCGTCATCTTGCCCTCGGAGCGCGTGATCAACGCGCTTCCGAAGCTCAGTCCCGATGGCAACCCGCCGGAAAAGACCCGTCGCGGGGGACGTTTGGTCCGCTCGGCGGCCTGACGGTCGTCATCCGCTATTGGCGACACCGGCCTGCTCGAAAGTCACCATGCCGACGTGGCACGCCAAGGCCGCCTTGACGAGGCTCGCCGCCAGCGCCGAACCCGTCCCCTCCCCGAGCCGCAACCCCAGATCCAGCAACGGCACCTTGCCGAGCCGCTCCAGGACCGCCGCGTGCGCGCCCTCGGCGGAGCGGTGGGCCGCCACGCAATGATCGAGGATCGAGGGCGACAAGGCGTGCAGGACTGCGGCGGCGGCGCAAACCACGTAGCCGTCGAGGATGACCGGCACGCGCTGCATCCGGGCAGCCAGGATCGCCCCCGCCATGGCGGCCACGTCCCGCCCTCCCAACCGCCGAAGTAGTTCCAACGGGTCGGTCGTGACCGCACCGTGCAGGGCGACCGCCCTTTCCACGACCGCGATCTTGCGGGCGAGCCCGGCGTCATCCACCCCGGTCCCGCGCCCGACCCAATCGGAGGCCTTGCCGCCGTAAAGCGCATGGTAGAGCGCGGCCGCGATCGTGGTGTTGCCGATGCCCATCTCGCCCAGGCACAGCAGGTCGGTGCCCCCCGCCAGGGCTTCCATGCCGAACGCCATGGTGGCGGCGCAAGCGGCCTCATCCATCGCGGGCTCCTCGGCGATGTCCTGCGTGGGGATGTCGAGGGCGAGTTCGAACACCTTGAGGCCGAAACCGAAGGTGGCGCAGATCTGGTTGATGGCGGCGCCGCCGGCCGAGAAGTTGGTCACCATGCTGGCCGTGACCGAGGCCGGATAGGGCGACACGCCATTGGCCACGACGCCATGGTTGGAAGCGAACACCGCCACCAGGGTCCGGTCGATGTTCGGCTTGGACGTGCCCTGCACGGCCCCGAGCCACTCGACGAGCGTCTCAAGGCGGCCAAGGGAGCCCGGCGGCTTGGTGAGTTGCGCGTCCCTCGCGCGGATCTCGGTGACGGCCTCGACATCGAGGGGCGGCATGCGGGTGAACAGATCGCGGATGTCGTCGAACGGAAGTCCGGTGCTCATGGCGTCGTCTGATTCCTGGATGTCTTGTGGCGCTGCCGACAGGCGGCATGGCGGGCGGCCCTGTTTGTAACCGGCGTAGGGCGGGATGGATACTGGCGGGATGACGCGCCGCCGGTACCGGTCCTAGCGGCGAACCCACGCCGGAGGACCATCTCACAGCCGATCCTCGACAAGGGACGGCTTTGCCCTCACAACATCCCCCGCATGCCGTCCCGCTCCACATCAGTGCAACGTTTGGCGACGACCGCGCGCGCCCTCGCCACCAGCACCGTCGTTTGCCTGAGTTTCTTTTCGAGGCTGCCGCTGCCGTCGGGGTTCTTCGGGCCGGGGCGAAACCCGGCTTTGGCCGACGCTCTGGGAGCCCTGCCCCTGGCCGGCCTGATCGTCGGCTCCTGCGGCGCCCTTCCCTTGATCGTCGCCAACCGGCTTGGCCTGCCCGACGGCTTGGCGGCAGCCTTGGGGCTGACCGGGGGTATCCTGGCCAGCGGCGGCCTGCACGAGGACGGGCTGGCCGATATGGCGGACGGGTTCGGGGGCGGCTCGACCCGCGAGCGCAAGCTCGCCATCATGCGCGACAGTCGAATCGGCACCTATGGGGTGCTGGCGCTCGTCCTGTCCCTGCTCATCCGCATCGCTTGCCTGGCGACCCTGCTCGGCCGGTCGGGTGTCACCGTCGCGGTCGCCGCCATGCTGGGAGCGTCGGCGGTGTCGCGCGCCCTCGCGGTCCTGCCGCTCGCCACCCTGCCTCCCGCGCGAACCGACGGCCTGGGCCAATCGGCCGGGCGGCCGTCGGCGCGCGTCATGGCGACGTGCTTGGCCCTGGCGGCGTCGATCGGGTTGCTGCTTCCGGCCTGGGCCGGCAACGGCGTCAAGCACGCCGCCATGGCCTGCACGCTCGCCGCGCTGGCGAGCCTCGTTGTGATCCGCCTCGCCAAGGCCCATATCGGCGGGCAGACTGGCGATGTCGGCGGCGCGAGCCAGCAAGCGAGCGAGATCGGCTACATGATCGGCCTGCTGATCGCCCCGGACCTGACCTGAACCATGCCGATTTCCTCGCCCTGCGTCAAACGCTGTGTCATCGGCGGCAACCCGGGCTCATGCCTCGGCTGCGGGCGAACGCTCGACGAGATCGCGCGCTGGAGCGCATTGCCGGAGGCGGACCGGCTCGCGATCATGGTGCAATTGCCGGCGCGCCTCCAGGCCGCGAATCCCTCATTGGTGGTGCCATCGAGGGAGCGGGACGACGGCGCCCAGTCCTCATCGCCAAACCCGCCCGTCGCTTCTCCTGGCCCCGATCAGAGGGCCACCACGGCAGGGCCTCGTCATGACTGACCTGACGCAAGGCGAGGTGCTGAGCCTGCTGTTCTATGGCGCCCTCGGGCTGTGGCTGGCGACCGCGATCCCTCGCCTGTTCCGAGGACGATTCATCGCCGGCCTGATGGCCCTCGGGTTCTGGACAGTCGCTTTCCTGGCGGCGGTGACCGGCTACGCTTATCGCACGGAACTCAATATGGTTGTGGCTCGCGTCATGGCCACGGTCGTTCCCGGCACCCCGGTGGCGACAGGCCCGTCCGAGGTGACCGTGTTCCGGGCGGCCGACGGCGAGTTCGTGGTGCGCGGCTCGGCCGGCCCGGTCAAGCTGCAGTTCGTCCTCGACACCGGCGCCTCTGCGGTGGTGCTGCGCGCCGAGGACGCCTCCAGGCTCGGCATCAAGCCGCGCGAGCTGACCTACGACCTGCCGGTCACGACCGCGAACGGGCGCGCCTTGACGGCGGAAGCCCTGCTTCCGTCGCTGGCGGTCGGCTCCATCGTTGAACACGATCTCCCGATCCTGGTCGCCAAGGCCGGTGCCATGCACGAGAACCTGCTCGGCATGACCTTCCTGAACCGCCTCGCCAGCTTCACGGTCGCCGACAACAAGCTGGTGCTCCGAAGCCGCTGAGGTCGCGCGTTCGGGGTCGACGGGATCGGACCCTCGTCAGGCCGCGGCTTCTTCGTGACCGGCGTCCTGCCGCAAGTGGCGGAGGGCGGCCCTGACGACGTCGAGCCCCGCGCCTGGTTTGGGAGCTTCGGTCGCCAGGTGACGGCGCCAAAGCCGGGCGCCCGGCACCCCGGCGAAGAGGCCGAGGAGGTGGCGCGTCATGTCGTGCAGACGGACACCGCGTGCGAGTTGCCCCGCCATGTAGGGCAGGAAGGCCTCGACGGCTTCCGCGCTGCCGCCGACCGGCGCAGGCGTGCCGAACAGCACGGGATCGACGTGGCGCAGCAGGTCCGGGTTGTGGTAAGCGGCGCGGCCGATCATGACGCCGTCGACGAACGACAATTGCTCGAGTGCCATGCCAAGCGACAGGACGCCGCCGTTCAGGCCGATGGGCCAGTCGGGATGATCGGCCTTGAGGGCGTGCACCAAGCCATAGTCGAGCGGCGGGATGTCGCGATTGTCCTTTGGAGAAAGCCCCTGCAGCCAGGCCTTCCGGGCATGCACGATCAGCGCACCCGCGCCGGCGGCCTTCACCGCCCCCGCCATGGCGTAAAGCGCCTCGCGCGGATCCTGGTCGTCGACCCCGAGCCGACATTTCACCGTGACGGGGAGCGGCATGGTCGCCACCATGGCGGCCACGCATTCGCCGACCAGCGCGGGCTCCCGCATCAGGCAGGCCCCAAAGCGCCCGTTCTGAACCCTGTCCGAAGGGCAGCCGACGTTGAGGTTGATCTCGTCGTAGCCGTAGTCGGTGCAAATCCGGGCCGCGGAGGCGAGGTCGCGCGGATCCGAGCCGCCGAGTTGCACCGCGACGGGATGTTCCGCCGGGCTGAACGACAGCAGGCGATCGCGGGGCCCGAACAGGATCGCGCCCGTGGTCACCATCTCGGTGTAAAGCCGCGCGTGCCGGGTCAGCACCCGGTGGAAAGACCGACAATGCCGGTCCGTCCAGTCCATCATGGGTGCGATGGAGAAGCGGTGCGGCCCGCCAGGTATCGTCGTCGGCTCTGTCATTGGTCCGCCTTGCGTTCCGCCCGCGTCTTGCTCCACCAATCGAGCCGCTTCTTCAACTCGCGCTCGAAGCCGCGCTCGACGGGCTCGTACAAGGTCCGGGGCTCGATGGCGTCGGGCCAGTAGTTCTGTCCCGAAAAACCGTCCGGCTCGTCGTGGTCGTAGGCATAGCCCTCGCCATAGCCCTCCTGGCGCATCATCTTGGTTGAACCGTTCAGAATGATCTTGGGAGGTGGCAGCGACCCTCCTTGTTTGGCAAGCGCCATAGCGGCCTTGAAGGCGCGATACCCGGCGTTGGATTTCGGGGCCGTGGCCACATAGATGACAGCCTGCGCGATGGCGAGTTCGCCTTCCGGACTACCCAGGAAGTCGAAGGCGTCCTTTGCCGCGTTGGCGACCGTCAAGGCCTGCGGGTCGGCCAATCCGATGTCCTCAATGGCCATGCGAACGACCCGCCGCGCGATGAACAGGCGATCCTCCCCGGCGTCGAGCATGCGCGCCAGATAATAAAGGGCGGCATCGGGGTCGGACCCGCGAACCGCCTTGTGGAGAGCCGAGATCAGGTTGTAGTGGCCGTCCTGGCCCTTGTCGTAAAGCGGCGCACGGCGCTGGACGATGTCGAGCAGGCTCGCGGCGCCAAAAACCTCGCCGACGCGCGCGGCGCGCCAAACCTCCTCGCCGAGGGTCAGCAGGGCACGTCCATCCCCGTCGGCCAACCGGATCAAGGTTTCCCGGCCCCCCGCGTCGACCGGCAGGGGCCGGCCCTCGGCGGCTTCGGCGCGGTCGAGCAGTTTGGCCAAGGCCACCTCGTCGAGCGGCTTGAACACGAGGAGACGCGCCCGCGACAGCAAGGCGGCGTTCAACTCGAACGACGGGTTCTCGGTCGTCGCACCGATCAGCGTGATGGTGCCGTCTTCCATGACGGGGAGGAAACTGTCCTGCTGCGCCTTGTTGAAGCGATGGATCTCGTCGACGAACAACAAGGTTCCCTGCCCGACGACCCGGCGGGCGCGCGCCTCCTCGAACAGCTTCTTGAGCTCCGCGACGCCCGAGAAGATCGCCGAAACGGCAACAAAGGTCAGTTTGGTTTCTTGCGCCAGCAATCGCCCGACCGTCGTCTTCCCGGTTCCGGGCGGCCCCCAGAAGACCAGCGAGCCGAGCGAACCCGAACCGACGAGCCGGCTCAGCGCCCCACCGGGGCCAAGCAGGTGCTCCTGTCCCGCAACATCATCGAGGCAGGCGGGTCGCAACCGGTCCGCCAAAGGTCGGGGTGCACCTGCAGCCAAACCGGCGGCGGCAAAAAGGTCCGACATGACGAACTCCGGCGCGCCGATCACTCCCCGATGTCGGTCTCGACCAAACGGCCGCCACGCGAGAGCGTCAGGCGATAATAGGAGTGCGCCGCATCGGTCAAGCGCTGCATCTGCTTGGTGGAAGCGATCCGCTCGTTGTCGAGCGACAAGATCACGTCGCCCTTCTCGAGCCCGGCTTCCGCGGCATTGGAACTCTGATCGACATCAGACACCGCGACGCCGTCGTGAACGCCCTGGATCGACATCTCCTCGGCGACGGCCGGCGAGACGTTGACAATGGTGGCGCCCGAAAACGGCGAGCGGTTCCTAAGCTTGACGGGTTCGCGAGGCGGCACCTCGGGCGCCGTGATCAGCTTGACGGGCAACGTGACGGACTTGCCGGCCCGCGAAACCGTCAGGTTTGCGACCGAACCGATGGGCTTGGTGGCGAAGCGGTAGCCGAAGCCGTCCGGATCGTCGACCGCTTGGCCGTCCACGGCCGTGATGATGTCGCTGCTCTTCAACCCGGCATCCTTGGCGGGCCCACGGTCGAGCACGCTCGCCACCAAAGCCCCCCCGGGACGGTCCAAGCCCAACGTGCCGGCGATCTCGCCCGACATGGCCTGAAGCGTTGCGCCGAGCCAGGGGCGCTGCACGTCGGGGCGACCGTTCTTTGCACTTTGGATAACGGTCTTGACGAGGTTGACCGGGATGGCGAAGCCGATGCCGATGCTGCCGCCCGATTGCGAGTAGATCGCCGAGTTGATGCCGACCAGGCGGGCATGCATGTCCGCCAGGGCACCGCCCGAATTGCCCGGGTTGATCGCGGCATCCGTCTGGATGAAGAATTGATAATCGCTGCCGCCGACCTGCGTGCGGGCGAGGCCCGACACGATCCCCTGCGTGACGGTCTGCCCAACGCCGAACGGGTCGCCGATCGCCAGCACAAGGTCACCGACCTCGAGGCCATCCGAGTCGCCCAGTTCCATGACGGGGAACGGGCCGTTGCCCTCGAGCTTCAGCACAGCAAGGTCCGTCCGCCTGTCGCGGAGCACGATATCGGCCTCGATCTCACGCTTGTCCGACAGGGCCACTTTCACCTCCGTCATCTTGTCGATGACGTGGTAATTGGTGACCACCAACCCGGACGGATCGACGATGACGCCTGACCCGAGCGATTGCGCGGTGGGACCGCCTGGCCGCGGCACGTCCCGGTTGCCAAAAAACTGGCGAAAGACCGGATCATCGAAAAGAGGGTTGCGCGCCTGCCGTTCCGTCCTTGACGCGTAAACGTTGACAACGGCCGGCTGAACCTTCTTCACCACTGGCGAGAACGACAGCACCACCTCCGAGCGCGCTTGCGGAACCTCGTGGATGTCCTCGGCCCAGCCTTGGGGAGCGCCAAGCATGGTGAGCAGGGCGCAGGCCAATCCGGTCGCCATCCGAAACCGTATCATCGCATTCCTCGTCACAACGTCAGCCTTGGACGGCCCGAGAACAGCGCCCGGTCACACGTTCCCGCACCATGGAGGTCGACCGTCCCGCCAAACGCAAAAAGGGAATTCACTGGGGAATTCCCTTTTGGCCTCGTCCAGGAACAAATGGCTGTCAGGCCGCCTCGACCTGTCCACCAAAAGGCTTGCCCTTTGCATCGACGTCGCGATCGACAAACTCGATCACCGCCATCGGCGCATTGTCGCCAAAGCGGAAACCTGCTTTCAAGACCCGTAGGTATCCGCCGGCACGGTCCTGGTAGCGCGGACCGATCACTTCAAACAGTTTCTTCGCGAGTTGGACATCGCGAAGCTGCGCGATGGCTTGCCGGCGGGCATGAAGATCGCCCCGTTTTCCAAGAGTGATCAGCTTTTCCACAACGGGCCTGAGGTCCTTCGCCTTGGGAAGCGTCGTCACGATCTGCTCGTGATGGATCAAAGCACAGGCCATATTGGCGAACATCGCCTTGCGGTGTTCGGCGGTTCTGTTGAAGCGGCGCTGAGCGCGACCGTGATACATGGCGATCTCCTGTTTTTATGCGACCGCCGTGCCAAGGAACGCTCGCGCTTATTGCCGGACGCTAGGCGTTCCGGTCAGTAATGCTCCTCGAATCGCTTGGCGAGTTCGTCGATGTTCTCCGGCGGCCAGCCGTTGATTTCCATCCCGAGGTGCAGGCCCATCTGGGCGAGAACCTCCTTGATCTCGTTCAACGACTTGCGACCGAAATTCGGCGTGCGGAGCATTTCGCCTTCCGACTTCTGGATCAGGTCGCCGATATAGACGATGTTGTCGTTCTTCAAGCAGTTGGCGGAGCGAACCGACAATTCGAGTTCGTCCACCTTCTTCAGCAAAGCCGGGTTGAAGGCGAGTTCGGGGATCGCCGCCGAGACTTCCTCGCGCTTGGGTTCCTCGAAGTTGACGAAAACGTTGAGCTGGTCCTGAAGGATCCGCGCCGCATAGGCGATCGCGTCTTCCGGCGATATGCCGCCGTTGGTCTCGATCGTCATCGTCAATTTGTCGTAGTCGAGCACCTGACCGGCGCGGGTATTCTCGACGCGGTAACTGACCCTGCGAACCGGTGAATACAGGCTGTCGACAGGGATCATGCCGATGGGCGCGTCTTCCGACCGGTTGCGGTCGGCGGCAATGTAGCCCTTACCGGTGTTGATCGTGAATTCCATGCGGATATCGGCACCCTCGTCCAGCGTGCAGATGACGAGTTCCGGGTTCAACACGACGACGTCATTGACGGTCGCGATATCGCCCGCCGTGACCGGACCCGGTCCCTGCTTCTTGAGGACGACACGCTTGGGGCCGTCTCCCTGCATCTTGATGGCGATGTCCTTGACGTTGAGGACGATGTCGGTGACGTCCTCACGCACGCCCGGAATGGACGAGAACTCGTGCAGCACCCCATCGATCTGGATCGCCGTCACCGCAGCGCCCTGCAACGACGAAAGCAGGATACGCCGGAGGGAGTTGCCCATTGTCAGGCCAAACCCCCGCTCCAGCGGTTCGGCCACTAAAGTTGCGCTGCGCTTAGGATCGTTGCCAAGAACGACCTCAAGCTTGTTCGGCTTGATCAAATCCTGCCAGTTCTTGTGAATCACGATTACTCCTAAAAATCAGCACCGGCCTTAACGGGCGAGCCAAGGCAATAACTCCACTGCCCTGAGTGGGGACGGCAAAAACCGTCCTATGGCATCAAACGCGACGGCGCTTGCGCGGACGGCACCCGTTATGCGGAATGGGTGTCACATCGCGGATCGACGTAACGGTGAAACCAGCCGCCTGAAGTGCCCGCAAAGCCGACTCACGCCCCGATCCAGGCCCCGACACCTCAACCTCGACCATGCGCATGCCGTGCTCGGCGGCCTTCCGGGCGGCATCTTCGGCCGCCATCTGCGCCGCATAGGGCGTCGACTTGCGCGATCCCTTGAAGCCCATCGTTCCGGCCGACGACCAGGAAATCGTGTTTCCTTGAGCGTCCGTGATGGTGATCATGGTGTTGTTGAACGTTGAATTGACGTGAGCCACGCCCGAGGCGATGTTCTTACGTTCGCGACGACGAACGCGGGTACCGGTGTCTTTTGCCATCTGTGTCGTCCTTCAATCACGCCCGTAATGCCAGGCGCTCGGGAGTTTATTACTTCTTCTTGCCGGCGATCGGCTTCGACTTGCCCTTGCGGGTCCGCGCGTTGGTGTGGGTCCGTTGACCACGAACCGGTAGGCTGCGCCGATGGCGGAGGCCCCGATAGCAGCCAAGGTCCATCAGCCGCTTGATATTCATCGAATTCTCTCGACGTAGATCGCCCTCAACGAGGTAATCGCGATCGATCGTCTCGCGGATCTGCAAAACTTCCGCGTCCGTCAGTTGCGCGACACGACGCTCGGCCGGGATGCTGACCTTCTCGCAAATCTCCTCAGCCTTCTTGGCTCCAATCCCGTGAATGTATTGAAGCGCGATCGTCACGCGCTTGTTGGTCGGGATGTTAACGCCTGCGATACGGGCCACGTGGTTCACTCCAACGGTCGGATTCGAGTCCACCGGGCTTCATCAAAGGAAAGGTTTCGCTCGAACGAAAAAGACCGGGTGTCCGCATGGGATCCCAGTCACACCAAGCCAAGTCACCTTGAATGTTTTGGCCTATATGCAATTAAGGACTTATCGTCAAGCTTGATCATGTCGATCCTGCCACGATGACAGTGATTTTGCCCTGCCCATTATCGAAGTTCCTGCTGATGCACAGCCCGCATGGCGGCAAGTTGCTCCTCGATCGAGCCAGTAACAGTGTCGATCGGCAACATGCCATTGACGCGGTAGAGAAGACCGCGCTGGTCGTAGTATGTCGACACGGGTGATGTCTGAACCTTATAGGCGTCGAGCCTGGCTTTCAGCGTTTCAGGCTGATCGTCCGCCCGCACGACACCACCGACCGCGCGCGTTTCTTCCACCCGCTTTTCGATTCGCGACACCAGGGCCGCCTCGTTCACCTCGAGTTCGAGAACGCCATCAAGACGTAAGGCCCGCTCCGCAAGAAGTTCCTCGAGCGCCTCAGCCTGTGCCACCGTTCGAGGGAACCCGTCCAGGATAAATCCCTGCCCGGCATCGGCCTCTTCGATCCGCTCCGCCACGATTCCGATCACAACATCGTCCGACACCAGCTGCCCGGCATCCATGATCGCCTTGGCCTTGAGCCCCACCGGACTAGCCGCTCGAACAGCCCCGCGAAGCATGTCGCCCGTGGACAGTTGTGGAACACCAAGCCGGCGCTTCAACAGCTCCGACTGCGTTCCCTTGCCGGCCCCTGGTGGGCCGAGAAAAACCAGCCTCATCGCTTCTTTCCCCCACGAAGGCGCGACTTCTTGATCAGGCCCTCATATTGATGAGCCTGTAAATGTCCATGGATCTGCGCCACAGTGTCCATCGTGACACTCACGATGATCAGAAGCGACGTCCCGCCGAAATAGAACGGCAATGCAGCGTAGGATATCAACAGCTCCGGCAACAGGCAGATGATCGCCAGATAGCCGGCTCCCAGGACCGTGATCCGGGTGAGAACGCTGTCAATATACTGCGCGGTTCGTTCTCCCGGTCGGATGCCGGGGAGGAAGCCGCCATGCTTCTTGAGATTGTCGGCCGTTTCGACCGGATTGAACACAACCGCGGTGTAGAAGAAGGCGAAAAAGACGATCAGCGCCACATAGGCGATCATGTAGGCCGGGCGTCCATGTCCCAATACTGCTGCCATCGTGGCGAAGAATCCCGTCCCACCACTTTGCTGGGCGAAGTTCGCGACCGTCGTCGGCAAAAGGAGGAGCGAGGACGCAAAGATCGGCGGGATCACCCCCGACGTGTTCAGCTTCAACGGCAAGAACGAAGTCTGGCCCTCGAACACCCGATTGCCGACCTGGCGCTTTGGATAAGTGATAAGCAACCGCCGCTGCGCACGCTCCATGAAAACGATGAAGGCGATGACCGCGACGGCCATGACAACGACCAGAAGGATCAATCCGGTCGACAAAGCACCCTGACGCCCAAGTTCAAGCGTGTTGGCGATTGCAGCCGGGAATGCCGCCACGATCCCGGCAAAGATGATCAGGGACGACCCATTCCCGATGCCGCGCGACGTGATCTGTTCGCCGAGCCACATCAGGAACATCGTGCCGCCCATTAGCGTGATGCACGTCGATAGCCGGAAGAATATACCGGGATCACCGACAACGCCATTCTGTCCCTCGAGACCAACAGCGATTCCGTAAGCCTGAAAAGCCGCGAGAACCACAGTCAGGTAGCGAGTATATTGATTGATGACTTTGCGTCCGGCCTCGCCTTCCTTTTTCAGGGTCTCAAGGGAGGGAACAATCGACGTCATCAATTGGATGATAATGGAAGCCGAGATATACGGCATGATGTTAAGGGCGAAAATTGCCATTCGCTGCACTGCGCCGCCCGAGAACATGTTGAACAGTTCAAGCACGCCCTGCTTGTGACCAACAAAGTTCGCCTCGAACGCTGCCGGGTTTATACCAGGGAGCGGGATATACGTCCCGAGCCGATAAATCACCAAGGCACCAAGGGTGAACCAGATCCGTTTTTTGAGCTCCTCGCCAAAGGCCGAGAAATTGATGTTCGCCGCAAGCTGTTCCGCTGCAGATGCCATTACATTGCTCCGTCGGCATGTCTCCATGCCAAACTATTCATTATCGGCCGCCTCGGCTGGCACCGGCGCACCGAAAGACATGCCGCATGCCCATCCTGCCCACGCATCATCGTGAGAGCACCCAAACCAAAAACTATCAAAGCCAATTGCCGCCATTGTGGCGACTCGGCCAGCGAGCGACTAGACAATCGGCCCACAACAAACAGCCACTCGAAAAAAGGGGCGGAAGGATCAATCCCACCGCCCCACGAATCATGACCACCAGTCGCTGAAATTCCTAGGACGCTTAAGCCTCGGCACCAGACTGGGCAACGGCCTTGATCAGCGCAACCTTGCCACCAACCTTCTCGATCGCTTCGACGGCGGACTTAGACGCAGCCGCGACCTCAAAGGTCAGGGCCGCCTTAAGTTCGCCCATACCAAGCAGTTTGACCCCGTCCCGTGGCTTGGAACAGATCCCAGCTTGTATGAGGCTTGCCTCGGTGACGATACCATCCACGAGTTTCCCAGCGTCGACGGCCAGTTGGATCCGGCCCAGGTTGACCTCGTTATAGAAGATAGACGAAATGTTGTTGAAGCCACGCTTGGGAAGCCGACGGTGCAAAGGCATCTGACCGCCCTCGAACCCTTTGATGCTCACGCCGGTCCGGGCCTTCTGACCCTTGACGCCGCGACCACCCGTCTTGCCCTTGCCCGAACCGATACCGCGGCCCACGCGCATACGGGCTTTGCTCGATCCCTCGTTATCCGAAATACCGTTGAGCTTCATGATCCGGCTCCCTCACCGGCGTTCACGATACGAACCATGTGAGCCACCTTGGCAACCATGCCTCGAACCGCAGGCGTGTCTTCAAGCGTTGAGCGTCGGCCGATCTTGTTGAGCTTCAGGCCGATCAACGTTCGGCGTTGTTCACTCGGGCGACCAATGGGACTACCGGTCTGTTCGACCAGGATCGTTGATTTGTTGATGTCCGTCATCTCGTCCTCCCGATCTCAGGCGTCTGCGGATTCTGCGTCCACACCCTGACGGCGCGACTGCAGAACCGATACCTTGAGGTTGCGACGTGCCGCGACCTGGCGAGGCGAGTCTTCATGCTTCAGAGCGTCAAACGTCGCACGAACCATGTTGTAGGGATTGGACGATCCTTGGCTCTTGGCCACGACGTCGTTCACGCCGAGCGTCTCGAAAACGGCCCGCATCGGACCACCCGCGATGATCCCGGTTCCCGCAGGCGCGGCTCGAAGGATGACCTTTCCAGCGCCGTGCCGACCAAGCACGTCATGGTGAAGTGTCCGTCCTTCACGAAGCGGTACACGAATGAGACCGCGCTTGGCGGCCTCAGTGGCCTTTCGAATGGCCTCCGGCACTTCTCGGGCCTTGCCGTGGCCAAATCCGACCCGGCCCTTTTGGTCCCCTACTACCACCAGTGCTGCGAAACCGAACCGGCGTCCACCCTTTACGACCTTGGCGACCCGGTTGATATGAACCAGCCGATCCACAAATTCACTGTCACGCTCCTCGCGGTCGCGCTCACGTTCACGTGCCATTTATTTTCTTCTTCCGTCACTTGCGCGGGGGATCACCTAACACTGGCAACCTATCCCGCTCGCTTCGAAGCATGAGAAGGGTTTCAATCCACAGCCACCGTATAAACTAAACAAGGGCCGCCCTGAACCACTACTCTTTCGCTAATCGTCAGAACTTCAAACCACCTTCACGGGCGCCCTCGGCCAAAGCCTTGACACGCCCATGGTACATGTAACTGCCGCGATCAAACACAACCTCGCCGATGCCAGCAGCCGTAGCCCGCTCGGCCAACAGCGCTCCGATGATCTTGGCCGCCTCGACGGAAGCCCCGGTCTTCAGCGACTCCCGATACGACTTTTCCAACGAAGAGGCCGCAACCAGCGTGACACCCTTCGCGTCATCAATGATCTGAGCATAGATCTGTTTCGACGAACGAAATACCGACAAACGCGGCCGACCGTAGGCACGAGCCCGGATCGACCGACGGACACGGCTCTTACGCCGATCCATTTGGTCTTGCTTGGCCATGATCGATCCCTACTTCTTCTTGCCTTCCTTGCGGAAGATGAATTCTCCAGCGTATTTCACGCCCTTGCCTTTGTAAGGCTCCGGCGGCCGCAAACTGCGGATCTCAGCCGCAACCTGGCCAACCTCGCGCTTATCGATACCCGAAATCGCCAACTCGGTCGGACGAGGCGCCACAATCGTAATGCCGTCGGGGATCGCGAAATCGATATCGTGACTGTAACCAAGCGAGAGTTGCAACTTGCGCCCAGCCACGGCGGCCTTGTAGCCGACGCCGGTGATCTCCAGGCGCCGCTCAAAACCCGCACTCACACCGGTGACGAGGTTCGACAGCATGGCGCGCGACATGCCCCACATGGCCTGAGCCTGTTTAGAGTCGGATCGCGGATTGACGCTGAGACTGGTTCCCTCCAACCCGACGTCGACATCGCTGGGGACCGTGAAAGATAGCTCTCCCTTTGCGCCCTTGATGGTGACATGCTGCCCCTCGACGCGAGCTGTCACGCCACCCGGGAGGACAATCGGTTTTTTTCCAACGCGAGACATGATCAAAACACCTTGCAGAGCACTTCGCCGCCAACGTTGTTTTCACGGGCGGAATGGTCGGCCATGACCCCCTTAGGCGTCGAAACGATGGTGATGCCTAAGCCGTTCGCGATGCGCGGCATGGCAGTGACGGCGACATAAACCCGACGGCCGGGCTTCGAGACACGCTCGATCTGCTTGATGACCGGCTCATTGTCATAATACTTGAGCTCGATCTCAAACTCAGTCCGGCCGTTGCCATACTCGGTCGTCGAATAGCCCCGGATAAAACCTTCCTCTTCCAAAACATCGAGAACATGCGCCCTGATTTTGGAGCCTGGGGTCGAGACTTTCCCCTTGCGACGCATCTGGGCATTCCGAATGCGCGTGAGCATATCGCCCAATGGATCATTGACGGACATCGCCCGCTCCTTACCAGCTCGACTTCACAAGACCAGGAATCAATCCCCGCGAACCAAGTTCTCGCAACGCGATGCGAGACATCTTCATCTTGCGATAGACCGAGCGAGCCCGCCCACTGACCTCGCACCGGTTCCTGATCCGGATTCGCGCCGAGTTCCTCGGCATCTCGGCCAACTTCAACCGAGCCTCGAACTGCTCCTCTACTGGGGCAAGCCGGTCACTCGCAATCGCCTTCAAGCGAGCCCGCCGCGCCGAAAAGCGCTGAACCAACGCCTTTCGATTGTTATTGTTTTCGACCGAACTTTTCTTGGCCATTATCGGGTAACCTCAGGTATCCGCGTTTGAGCGCTTCACGCTCACTGCCGGAACGGAAAATTAAAGCCCTTCAACAAGGCGCGCGCCTCATCGTCGGTCTTCGCGGTGGTACACACAATGACATCCATTCCGAGCATCGACTCCGCCTTGTCGTAGTCGATTTCCGGAAAGATGATGTGTTCCTTGATCCCTAGCGCGAAATTACCACGTCCGTCGAAGGATTTCGGGTTCAAGCCGCGGAAATCCCGCACACGGGGCAGTGCGATCGTGATCAACCGATCAAGAAATTCATACATTCGGTTGCCACGCAGCGTGACCTTGGCACCGAGCGGCATATTCTCTCGAACCTTAAAGGTCGAAATCGCCTGCCGGGCGTGCGTGATCACCGGTTTCTGTCCGGCAATCAAAGCCAAGTCGGCTGCCGCACTCGTCACCTTCTTGGTGTCATCGACCGCAGCACCAACGCCCATGTTCAACACGATCTTGTCGAGCTTCGGCACCGCCAAGGCGTTTGTGTAACCAAACTCCTCAACGAGCTTTGCGCGGATAGACTCGGCAAAGAGGGCCTTCATACGAGGCACATAACCAGCGGGCGTGGGAGGCGAAGCCGACATGTCGACGCCGGAGCCGGCAGCCTTCGCCCGCGTGCCTTTGCCAGCATTCTTGCCAGTTTTGGGTGCTTGCCCGGCCTGAACGTCAGACATCGATCAGATCTCCTGAACTCTTCGAAAAACGGACCTTGCGTCCGTCGTCCAAAATTTTGAAGCCCACCCTCGTCGGCTTCCCCGATTTCGGATCTGCAACGGCAAGGTTGGAAAGCTGAATGGGCGCTTCCTTCGGGATAACCCCCCCCTGCTGCGTCTGCGACTGGGCCTGATGGCGCTTCACCATATTGACGCCACGGACGAGCGCCCGGTTCTCCTTGGGAAGAACCTGCAACACCTCACCGTCACGCCCTTTGTCGCGCCCCGTGAGCACAACAACCTTGTCACCCTTCCTGATCTTGGCTGCCATCACAGCACCTCCGGCGCGAGCGAGATAATCTTCATGTGGTTCTTGGCACGGAGCTCCCGAGGAACCGGTCCGAAGATACGCGTTCCAACCGGCTCGGATTGATTGTTCACGATCACGGCCGCGTTTGAATCAAAACGGATCACCGAGCCATCAGCCCGCCGGATATCCTTGGCCGTCCTGACAACCACCGCCTTCATCACATCGCCCTTCTTGACGCGACCGCGCGGAATGGCTTCCTTTATGGAGACAACGATGATGTCGCCAACACCAGCATATTTCCTTTTAGATCCGCCCAGCACCTTGATGCACATTACGCGACGAGCACCGGAATTATCCGCGACATCAAGATTGGTCTGCATCTGAATCATGGCAACTGCCCTTTAGCTCAAATGGGGTCCCTCCCCGTTCAACCGGTGGCAGGCCCTAAAGTCTTAGATCAAAAGGCGCTCAGGCCTTCTCAGCCTCGGCAAGCGCAACCCAACGCTTCAGCCTCGAAAGGGGCTTCGTCTCCTGGATCGATACGACGTCGCCAACCTTGAAGACGCGGGCCTCGTCATGGGCATGGTAATTCTTGGAGCGACGGACAGTCTTCTTAAGCAAAGGATGCGTGAACCGACGCTCGACCTTCACGACGATCGTCTTTTCCTGCTTGTCGCTGACCACGACGCCCTGAAGGATTCGCTTTGGCATTTCGTCCTCAATCGTTCGATGACGCGCTGCGCTTTGCAGCAGCGATCGTCTTGGCCCGCGCTATGTCGCGACGAACGACGCGGACCCTGGAGGTGTTCTCCAACTGTCCCGTCGCACGCTGGAAGCGCAAGTTAAACTGTTCCTTCTTCAACTTGAGAACTTCGTCTGAAAGTTGATCGTCCGACATCACCTTGAGGTCGGAGAGCCGCTGTTTGAGTTTCATGAGCCCCTCTCCTATTCGGCAATGCGCTGAACAAAGCGCGTCTTTATGGGAAGTTTGGCTGCGGCAAGAGCCAAGGCCTGCTTTGCGACATCGAGCGGAACCCCGTCGAGTTCAAACATGATGCGTCCTGGATGAACCCGCGCGGCCCACAGTTCGGGAGCACCCTTGCCCTTACCCATCCGGACTTCAGTTGGCTTTTTAGTCACGGGCAAATCCGGGAAAACACGGATCCAAACACGTCCAGCCCGCTTCATATGCCGCGTCAACGCACGTCGAGCAGCCTCGATCTGTCGAGCACTGACCCGCTCAGGTTCCATGGCCTTCAATCCAAATTGACCGAAGTTCAATTCGAACCCGCCTTTGGCCTCGCCGTGGATCCGGCCCTTGAAAGCCTTGCGGAAGCGTGTTCGCTTTGGTTGCAACATCGAACTAATCCCAAATTCAAATCAAGGTGTCAGGCCGCGTGACGCGGATCCCGCTCACGACGCCGACGGTCACCACCACCGCCGCCACTTTGATCAATCTCCGCCATGCGGCGTTCCTGAGCCATGGGATCATGTTCCAGGATCTCGCCCTTGAAGATCCAAACCTTGATTCCGCAGGTACCGTAGGCCGTGTTGGCCGTCGCAATGCCGTAATCCACGTCACCACGCAACGTGTGCAGCGGCACTCGACCCTCCCGGTACCACTCCTGACGGGCAATCTCCGCGCCCCCCAATCGACCCGAACAGTTAATACGAATGCCTTCGGCGCCAAGCCGCATCGCCGATTGCACGGCCCGCTTCATAGCGCGCCTGAACGCCACGCGTCGCTCGAGTTGCTGCGCGATAGAGTCAGCGACAAGCGTCGCGTCGATTTCCGGCTTACGGATCTCGACGATGTTGATCACGACCTCGGACGTCGTGACCTTGGACACCATCTTGCGAAGCTTATCAATATCCGCGCCCTTCTTGCCGATCACCACGCCTGGCCGTGCAGAGTGGATGGTGACGCGGCATTTCTTGTGGGGACGCTCGATGATGATGCGGGACACGGCCGCCTGCTTCAAGGCGGTCATCAACACTTCCCGGATCTTCATATCTTCGTGAAGGAGCTCTCCGTATTCCTTCTTGTTGGCGAACCACCGAGAGTCCCACGTGCGGTTGATGCCGAGGCGAAGCCCGATCGGATTAACTTTCTGACCCATCGTCTTCTCCTCAAGCCGCCGCTTGTTCGACTTCGCGAACCACGATCGTCAAATTGGCAAACGGCTTCTCAATCCGACCGGCACGACCTCGCGCGCGTGGGCTGAAGCGCTTCAGAACAAGCGCCTTACCGACATGCGCTTCCGCAACCACGAGATCGTCGACATCAAGGCTGTGGTTATTCTCAGCATTGGCGATGGCACTTTCGAGCGCCTTGCGAACCTCGACGGCAATCCGCTTGCGTGAAAACAGCAAATCAGCCAAAGCGGCGTCGACCTTCTTGCCCCGGATGAGCTGTGCCAGCAGGTTGAGCTTCTGTGGGCTTACACGCAGCATGCGGGCAACCGCCTTGGCCTCGTTGTCCTTCAACGCCCTTGGTGTTTTAGGCTTCGACATCGTCAGCCTCTCTTCGATTTCTTGTCAGCGGCATGGCCATGAAAAGTCCGCGTCGGCGAGAACTCGCCAAACTTGTGGCCGATCATTTCCTCGGACACCGTGACTGGAATGTGCTTGTGGCCGTTGTGAACCCCGAAGGTCAGGCCAACAAATTGCGGCAGCACGGTTGACCGGCGGCTCCACATCTTGATCACCTCGGACCGTCCAGAGCTCCGGACATTATCGGCCTTTTTGAGGAGATACCCGTCGACGAACGGGCCTTTCCAAATCGAACGGGACATGGATCAGCCCTTCTTTTTACGACTGTGACGGGAAGCGATGATGAAGCGGGTCGTCGACTTATTGCTTCGGGTCTTCTTGCCCTTGGTCGGCTTGCCCCAGGGCGTGACCGGATGACGACCACCCGACGTTCGGCCTTCACCACCACCATGGGGATGATCGACGGGGTTCATCGTCACGCCACGATTGTGAGGGCGACGGCCGAGCCAGCGACGCCGACCTGCTTTGCCGTAGTTGATGTTCATGTGATCAGGATTCGACACCGCACCAATCGTCCCGAAGCACTGCCCGTGGATCAACCGCTGCTCGCCCGAATTCAGCCGAATGATGACGTAGCCCTGGTCACGTCCAACGATCTGCGCATAAGTCCCAGCCGATCGGGCGATGGCAGCGCCCTTCCCAATCTTCATCTCCACATTGTGGACGATGGTACCAACCGGAATATTGGCGAGAGGCATCGCATTGCCAGGTCGGATGTCCACCTGGTTGCCAGATACGACGTCCTCACCGACCGACAATCGCTGCGGCGCCACGATATAGCTCTGCTCGCCATCCTCGTAGCGCAAAAGCGCAATAAAGGCCGTGCGATTCGGATCATACTCGATCCGCTCGACCTTAGCCGCCATGTCAAGCTTACGACGACGAAAGTCGATCAGCCGATACGTCTGCTTATGGCCGCCGCCACGAAATCGAACGGTGACACGCCCCGTATTATTGCGTCCGCCATTCGACGATTTACCTTCGGTCAACGTCTTGACAGGCTTTCCCTTGTACAGGGCGCTACGGTCCACGATGACGAGTTGGCGTTGGCTCGGCGTAACCGGCTTGAATGTTTTCAGTGCCATCGCACCCTATCCCTCAACCTTGATCAAAGACCGGTGGTCACATCGATCTTGTGACCCTCGGCGAGGGTCACGACAGCCTTCTTCACGTCCGACTGTGTTCCCCGGAAGCCCCGGAAAACCTTCCGCTTGCCTTTGCGGATAAGCGTGTTGACGCTCTCGACCTTCACGTCAAAAAGCTGCTCGACGGCTGCCTTGATCTGAGGCTTGGTTGCCGTCTTACTGACACGAAAAACGACTTTGTTTTCCTCCGACGCCATGGTCGCCTTTTCGGTAATTACCGGGGCGACGATGATGTCGTAATGGCGGCTATCCTGGCTCATTGAAACCGTGCCTCAATCGCGTCCAGCGCAGCCTTGGTCAACACAAGCTTGTCACGGCGCAGGATGTCATAAACATTGATGCCCTGAACGGGCAACACATCGATCTTAGGAATATTCCGTGCCGCGAGCCGAAACCCTTCGTGCAAGATCGCTCCGTCGATCACCAAAGCGCTCGTCAGACCCAGGGCATCAAACTTTTCCTGAAGGACCTTCGTTTTCGCCTCGTTGACCTCGGCCGTGTCCCAGATCAGAATCTCACCACTGATCGCCTTTGCCGACAAAGCGTGGCGCAGAGCAAGAGCCCTGACCTTTTTAGGCAGATCATGCGCATGAGAGCGCACGACGGGACCCATCGCACGTCCGCCACCACGGAACTGGGGCACTCGTGCAGACCCGTGACGGGCCGAGCCGGTCCCCTTCTGCTTGTACATCTTCTTGCCGGTCCGCCAGATCTCGCCACGACCCAGAGTCGAATTAGACCCAACCTGACGCTTGGCTAGCTGGTAGCGCACCATGCGGGCGATCAAATCCTGACGAGGCACGAGCCCAAAGATCGAATCTGACAGTTCAACCGAGCCGGACGAGCCGCCCTCAAGGGATGTAACGTCGATCTTCACCGCTCAAGCCTCCGGCTGTGTTTCGGACGAGGCAGGAACCGGCACACTGGACATACGGAATTTCCCGGGAACCGGCAGATTCTTATGCAGCGCCTTCTTCACGGCATCGCGAATGTAAATATATCCCCCGGCAACACCAGGGACCGCACCCTCAACGAGGATCAATCCACGCTCGACGTCCGTCCTGATGACTTTCAGGTTCAAAGTCGTGACGCGATCGACACCCATGTGCCCGGCCATCTTCTTGTTCTTGAACGTCTTCCCAGGATCCTGCCGTCCACCGGTGGATCCATGCGAACGGTGCGACACCGACACGCCGTGAGTGGCCCTCAACCCGCCGAAGTTCCAGCGCTTCATTGGGCCGGCAAAGCCCTTGCCGGTACTCGTGCCCGTGACGTCGACAAACTGACCTTCGACGAAGTGATCCGCGGTGATCTCCGCACCAACGGGCAGAACCTGGTCGGCGGAAACCCGAAACTCCGCAATCTTGATCTTTGGTTCAACATTTGCCACGGCGAAGCGCGATCGCTCCGGCTTGGAAACATTCTTAACTTTTGCGCGACCGATGCCCAATTGAAGCGCCGTGTATCCGTCTGTCCCCTCCGTCCTGTGAGCGACGACTTGGCAGCCATCGATCTTTAGAACGGTAACGGGAACATGTTCCCCCGTTCCGCTGAAGACACGGGTCATACCGACCTTCTGTGCAATAACACCTGACCGCATGTCAGAAATCCTTCAAGACACCCTGAGTAAGTGCCGACGGTTCATGATTAAAGCTTGATCTCGACGTCCACACCGGCCGCTAGGTCGAGCTTCATAAGCGCATCCACGGTCTGAGGGGTCGGATCGACGATGTCGAGAACGCGCTTGTGCGTCCTGATCTCAAACTGCTCACGCGACTTCTTATCGACGTGAGGTGACCGGTTGACCGTGAATTTCTCGATCCGCGTCGGCAACGGGATCGGCCCACGAACCTGGGCACCGGTCCGACGGGCGGTCGACACGATTTCCCGCGTCGACGAGTCGAGCACGCGATGATCGAACGCCTTCAAGCGAATCCGAATATTCTGACCGTTCATGACTTGATCCTTTAGACCGAGCGAAGCGGAGCGTGACGCTCCGCTTCTCCAGTCGGCCTTTTATTCGATGATCGAAGCAACTACGCCAGCGCCAACCGTGCGGCCACCCTCACGGATAGCAAAGCGGAGCTTTTCTTCCATCGCGATCGGAACGATCAACGCGACCGTCATGGTCACGTTGTCACCCGGCATCACCATCTCTGTGCCTTCCGGCAGTGTCACGATGCCAGTCACGTCCGTCGTCCGGAAGTAAAACTGCGGACGGTAATTGGTAAAAAATGGCGTATGACGACCACCTTCGTCCTTTGTCAGGATATAGGCTTCCGCCCGGAACTTGGTGTGCGGCTTGACCGAGCCTGGCTTGCAGAGGATCTGCCCACGCTCGACATCCTCGCGCTTCGTGCCACGCAGCAGACAACCGACGTTGTCACCCGCTTCACCCTGGTCGAGCAGCTTGCGGAACATTTCAACACCGGTGACGGTCGTCTTGACGGTCGGCTTCAACCCGACAATCTCGATTTCCTCACCGACCTTCACGATGCCCCGCTCGATGCGTCCCGTGACCACTGTTCCGCGGCCGGAAATCGAGAACACGTCTTCCACTGGCATCAGGAAGGGCTGATCCTTCGGACGCTCCGGCTGCGGGATATAGGCGTCCACGGTGTCCATCAGCTTCAGGACAGCGTCGTGGCCAATCTCAGGCTGCTTATTCTCCAGGGCGCAAAGGGCCGAGCCCTTTGTGATCGGAATGTCGTCGCCAGGAAAATCATACTTTGACAGGAGCTCGCGAACTTCGAGTTCCACCAGTTCCAGCAGTTCCTCATCGTCGACCATATCGACCTTGTTGAGAAACACGACCAAGGCCGGCACACCCACCTGACGAGCAAGCAGAATATGCTCACGGGTTTGCGGCATTGGCCCATCAGCTGCGGAAACAACCAGGATGGCGCCGTCCATCTGCGCCGCGCCAGTGATCATGTTTTTCACATAATCCGCATGGCCGGGGCAATCGACGTGGGCATAGTGACGGTTCTTGGTCTCGTATTCGACGTGGGCCGTGGAAATCGTGATACCACGCGCCTTTTCCTCTGGCGCCTTGTCGATCTGGTCATAAGCGGTGAACGTCGCTCCGCCAGACTCAGCAAGAACTTTGGTGATAGCCGCCGTCAGCGACGTCTTGCCATGGTCGACGTGACCAATCGTACCAATGTTGCAATGCGGCTTGTTCCGCGAAAACTTTTCCTTAGCCATGCTAAGCTCCTTCAAACCCCAGTGACAGGCTCAAGTAGACTGGCCCGATCAAGCGTACTTCGCTTGAACCTTGGCGGCTTCACCCGCCGGGACCTGCTCGTAGTGATCGAACTGCATCGTAAACGTTGCCCGGCCTTGGCTGAATGACCGGAGTTGGTTGACGTAGCCGAACATGTTGGCAAGCGGCACCATCGCGTTGATGACGTTCGCGTTGCCTCTCATATCCTGCCCTTGGATCTGACCGCGACGCGAGTTCAGATCGCCGATAACGGATCCCGTGTAATCCTCGGGAGTCACGACCTCGACCTTCATGATCGGCTCAAGAAGAACCGACCCGCCGCGCTGCAAGGCTTCGCGAAAGGCCGCACGAGACGCAATCTCGAAGGCGAGTACAGATGAGTCGACATCGTGAAACGCCCCATCGATCAGGGTCGCCTTGACATCAACCACCGGAAACCCAGCGAGAACGCCAGCGCCCATCACGCTGTTGATGCCTTTTTCAACACCTGGGACGAACTCCTTGGGTACCGCACCGCCGACGATCTTGGACTCGAACACGTTGCCCGCGCCCGCCTCATTTGGCTCAAACACGATCTTCACCCGTGCGAACTGGCCCGTGCCGCCAGTCTGCTTCTTATGGGTATAGTCCTGCTCGATCCGCTTTGTCCGCTTCTCCCGGTACGCCACCTGCGGAGCGCCGATGTTCGCATCAACCTTGTAGGTCCGCCGCAGGATATCGACCTTGATGTCGAGGTGAAGTTCACCCATCCCCTTCAAGATCGTCTGACCGGACTCGATATCGGTCGAAACACGGAAAGACGGATCCTCGGCTGCCAGCTTTGCCAAGGCAACGCCGAGCTTTTCCTGGTCGGCTTTCGACTTGGGCTCAATGGCAATTTCGATAACGGGCTCGGGAAACTCCATGCGCTCCAAGATCACCGGCTTCAGGGTGTCACAAAGCGTGTCGCCTGTCCGCGTATCCTTGAGACCGGCAAGCGCCACGATGTCGCCCGTATAGGCTTCCTTGATATCCTCGCGGTTGTTGGCGTGCATCAGCAACATTCGGCCGACACGCTCTTTCTTGTCTTTCGTCGAATTCATTACGGTCGTGCCTGAATCGACATGACCGGAATAAACGCGGCAGAACGTGATCGTCCCAACAAAGGGATCGTCCATGATCTTGAACGCCAACATGGAAAAAGGCTCGGTGTCACTCGGACGACGAACAATCTCTTCCTCGGTGTTGACGTCGATGCCCTTGATGGCTTCACGGTCGAGCGGAGAAGGCAGGAAGTCCACGACGGCGTCCAGCAAGGGTTGCACGCCCTTGTTTTTGAAAGCCGTTCCACACAGAACAGGCACAAACGTAACCGTGCGGACGGCCTTGCGAACAAGCCGCTTGAGGGTCGCCTCGTCCGGTTCGGTGCCGTCGAGGTAGGCAGCCATCGCGTTGTCGTCTAACTCGACCGCTGCCTCGATCAGCGCCAGCCGATATTCTTGAGCACGTTCGAGAAGCTCGGCTGGAATTTCCTCATCGTGGTAGTTGGCGCCAAGCGCCTCGTTTTCCCAAACCACGGCCTTCATGCGGATCAGGTCGACAATACCGAGGAAGTCCGCCTCAGACCCTATCGGCAGCTGCACACAAACGGGACGGCCAGCAACGCGCGTCTTGATATCGTCTACGCATTTGTAGAAGTCAGCCCCGATCTTATCCATCTTGTTGACGAAAACGATGCGAGGCACATTATACTTGTCGGCTTGCCGCCACACGGTTTCGGTTTGCGGCTCGACGCCTTGGTTTCCATCGAGAACGCACACGGCGCCGTCGAGGACACGGAGCGAACGCTCCACCTCAATGGTGAAGTCAACATGCCCGGGCGTATCAATGATGTTCAGCCGCTTACCATTCCAAATGGTCGTCGTGGCGGCCGACGTGATGGTGATGCCGCGCTCCTGCTCCTGCTCCATCCAATCCATCGTGGCCGCGCCATCGTGGACTTCCCCAATCTTGTGGGACTTGCCGGAGTAGTAGAGGATCCGCTCGGTCGTGGTCGTCTTACCCGCGTCGATGTGGGCCATGATACCGAAATTTCGGTAGTCTTCGATCGGATGAGTGCGGGGCATTGAAGGTGACCTTGGAAGGAAGGCTAGCGACGGTGGTTACCAGCGATAGTGGGAGAAGGCTCGATTAGCCTCCGCCATGCGGTGCGTGTCTTCCCGCTTTTTAACCGCGTTACCTCGATTGTTCGAAGCATCGAGGAGTTCGGCCGACAGCCGATCGACCATCGTCTTGTCGTTCCGCGCCCGAGCCGCCGTGATGATCCATCGGATGGCCAGTGCTTGACGTCGCTCCGGCCTAACCTCGACCGGCACCTGGTAGGTGGCGCCACCGACACGACGCGAGCGAACCTCGATGGCCGGCGCAACATTCTCGAGCGCCGCCTTGAACACCGGAAGCGGCTCCTGGCGGGTCTTGCCCTCGATCGAGTCAAAGGCACCGTAAACGATGGCTTCAGCGGTCGATTTCTTGCCATCGTACATGATGGAATTCATGAACTTCGTAAGGATGACATCCCCGAACTTTGCGTCCGGAATGATTTCCCGCTTTTCTGCGCTGTGCCTTCGCGACATGACGACCGATCCTTCAAATCTTACTTCGGACGCTTCGCGCCGTACTTCGACCGACGCTGCTTGCGGTTTTTGACACCCTGCGTATCGAGAACACCGCGCAGGATGTGGTACCGGACACCCGGGAGATCCTTCACGCGTCCTCCGCGGATCATCACGACCGAATGCTCCTGAAGGTTGTGACCCTCACCCGGGATGTAACCGATGACCTCAAAACCATTGGTCAAGCGAACTTTGGCGACCTTACGAAGAGCCGAGTTCGGCTTCTTCGGGGTCGTCGTATAAACACGCGTGCAGACACCGCGCTTCTGCGGGCTTTGTTGTAGAGCCGGCACCTTGTTCCGGACCTGTGATGCAATCCGCGGCTTGCGGATTAGTTGGCTGATCGTCGGCATGTCCCGCCTTCAAGCAAAAACCTGAGCTGACACCAAATACTTGGCCCAGCCCTCCAGACACAGGTCTTTCGACCCAAGACGAATAACGCTCTCGGCCAATCACGGCCTTGAGCGTCGAATGCAGAGGACCACGCCTTGATGATCTTGCTTCTATCTGGCCGAGGCCAGTTCTGTA